>CAZHUI010000169.1:0-2559 GCA_964535605.1 uncultured Caulobacterales bacterium | reverse complement strand
CATCGGCAGCGAAAACCGGAGGAACCCGTAGCCGCCCATCTTCAGGAGAATCGCCGCGAGGATTACAGAACCCGCAGTAGGGGCCTGGACGTGTGCGTCGGGAAGCCAGGTGTGAACCGGCCACATCGGCATCTTCACCGCGAAGGACGCGAAGAAGGCGAGCCAAAGCCATTCCTGCGCGCCGGCCGGAAACGCCGTCTGCTGCAGGGTCGGGATGTCCGTCGTGCCTGCAAAGCTCCACATCCAGAGGATGGCGACCAGCATCAGGATCGAGCCCAAAAGCGTGAACAGGAAGAACTTCACCGCCGCATAGACGCGGCTCGGCATCGTCACGGCGCCAAGCGCCTTCGTTCCCTTCGATCCCCAGACGCCGATGATGAGGAACATCGGGATGAGGCTCGCCTCGAAGAAGAGATAGAAGACGACAAGATCGAGCGCGCAGAAGACGCCGATGATGAGCGTCTCCATGATCAGGAACGCCGCCATATATTCCGGCACGCGCTTTTCGATCGCGCCCGAAGCCGCGATGCAGATCGGCATGATGAAGGTCGTCAGGAGAACGAACAGGATCGAAATCCCGTCGACGCCCATTTTGTAGCCGACGCCGTTTCCGAGCCATGGCGCGCTCTCGACCAGCTGATAGCCGCCGAGCGCCGGGTCGTAATAGGCGACCGTGATGAAGATCGACAGGAAGAACGCGCCGAGCGTGAACAGCATCGCCAGCCGGCGCGACACCGCGTCGATCTGCGCCTGCTCGTTCGCGCCGACAGCGCCGTTCGCTTCGCGCTTGGCCGTCATCTGGCGAATGGCGATGGCGATGGCGCCGGCGAGCGGCAGGAAGGTCAGCAGCGACAGCCAGGGCTGATCGGCGAGACTTTGGGCGGCGATCTCGTTCACTGGCCGCCTCCCGCCCGGACGACGATGAAGGTGACAAGCGCGGCTATGCCGACGAGCATCACAAACGCATAGTGATACATATAGCCGGACTGCACCTTGACGATGCGCTTCGCCCCTTGCGCGACTGCGCCGGCGATCCCGTCAGGCCCGACGCCGTCAATCGTCTTGCCGTCGCCTTCGGTCCACAGAAACCGGCCGAACCACAATGCCGGTTTGACGAGGAGAAAGTCGTAGATCTCGTCAAAATACCACTTGTTCTTGAGGAAGCCATAGATCATGCCGCCGGGACGCAACAGGCCGGGCTTCAACGGATTGTCGTTGAGATACTGGAAGATCGCCGCAGACGTGCCGAGCGCCATCGCGACGAAGGGCGCCCACAAGACCCAGAGCGGCACATGATGTTCCTCGCCATTGTCTTCCGCGGCGGCTTCGCCATGCGACGGCGCCGCAGCGGTCGCTGCATGCTCGTCGCCATGCGCCGCTTCGGCGCCGTGCTCGGCCGCCGACGCCGAATAGATTGAGCCGTTCCAGAATTTGTCCGCGTTCGGACCGACAAAATTCCCGTAGAACGCCATGCCGGCGAAAAGAGCGCCGATCGCGAGCGGGGCGAGCGTCGCCAGCATGATGGTCGGCACGCCGTGCGGATGCTTTCGCACTTCTTCCGGCACGCGGCTCGGCCCCCAGAAGGTGAGGAAAATAAGACGCCAGGAATAGAAGGCGGTGAAGACCGCCGCGATGAGGCCCAGCCAGAAAGCATAGCCGCCGAACGCGCGACCCGCCTCGCCCGCCGCCCAGGCCGCCTCCAGTATCGCGTCCTTCGACACGAAGCCCGCCGTGCCGACCGGCGGCCCGAAAGGATGCCAGCCGGGAATGCCGACGCCGGTGATGGCGATCGTTCCGATAAACATCATGAGATGCGTCGCTGGCAGCAGCGCCTTCACGGCGCCCATCTTCTTGATGTCCTGCTCATGATGAAGGCCGTGAATGACGGCGCCGGACCCAAGGAACAGGAGGGCTTTAAAAAAGGCGTGCGTGAAGAGGTGGAACATCGCCGCGCCATAGGCGCCGACGCCCGCCGCGAAGAACATGTAGCCAAGCTGCGAGCAGGTCGAATAGGCGACGATTTTCTTGATGTCGTCCTGCAGGAGACCGACCGTTGCAGCGAAGAACGCCGTCGTCGCGCCGACGAGCGTGACGAGCGCGGCGGCGTTCGGCGCATTCTCATAAAAGATCGAGCAGCGGCAGACGAGAAAGACGCCGGCCGTCACCATCGTCGCGGCATGGATCAGCGCCGAAACAGGCGTCGGGCCTTCCATCGCGTCGGGGAGCCAGGTGTGCAGGAGGAACTGCGCCGACTTTCCCATCGCGCCGATGAAAAGGAGGATCGAAATCGCCGTCAGCGCATGCGCCTCGATCCCGAAGACCGAAATGACGAGATCCTTGACCGGCGCGCCGACGGTGGCTCCGAAGGGCGTCACCACCGCGTTCGCCGCGACCGCCCCGAACACGTCGTCGAACTTCACCGACCCGAAGACATAGAAGACGCAGAAGATGCCGAGCGCGAAGCCGAAATCGCCGACGCGATTGACGACGAACGCCTTGATCGCGGCGTCGTTCGCCGACTTTTTCTTGAACCAGAACCCGATGAGGAGATAGCTCGCG
>CAZHUI010000168.1:0-2582 GCA_964535605.1 uncultured Caulobacterales bacterium | reverse complement strand
GTTACGAACGAAAAATGACGCGGCCTCGCCGCGCGGTTCGCAATTCAGGATCAGAGGCGAAGAATGTCTTTCAATATCACCGGTGTCGCAATGACGGGTGGCCCATGCGCCGGCGGCGTCATTCGATGTAGCGCCGGCCAATAGAAATCTGCGACCGGTGCGACAATAATCTCGGCGATGACCGTCGGCGCATCGACGCCAAGCGCGCTCGCGGCGGCAAGCGACGGGCTCTTCACGCTGGCGACCGCAGGGCAGTCAGCGCAGCCGTCGCAATTCGGGTCGTGAGCGTCTGGCTTAGAGTCCGCCGAACCGCCCATCAGCTCGTAGCAATCCGCCGGCATCGACGGGGCTGGTGCGCCGGCACTCGCCGCTATGATCTCGGCCTCAATCGCAGCGGCGTCCGGGCAGAAATCGGCGCAGGAGATAGCGGGGCTGACCGCGATCACGACCGCCAAGGCAAACGCCGTTAAGCCACGCAGGTGTTTCACTGTATCGATGTAACCCCGCACCAGGCGCCGCCGCAATCCGCGCCGCGGTCGCATTCCGATCAATTCTAAGGTATCGGGGGAGCGTTAATCAAACCTGACGCTATCCGCGCCGGTGGTCCCGCCAGTCTCCATGGCAGCCGCCAGCCGAAAAAAGACGAACGCGGATCATCAAGTTGGTCGCGCGCGCCTCTTCTGCCGCCGCGCCATAACACCTCAAGGGATTGGCGGCGGATCCGCTGGAAGCAGGAATAGGCGTGCGCACACTCCCGAAAACCGTCTGGGCCCTGGGTCTTGTCAGCATGTTCATGGACATCTCATCGGAGATGATCCACGCGCTGCTTCCATTGTTCCTGACGACATCGCTCGGCGCGAGCGTCGCGCTGGTCGGCCTCATCGACGGCGTTGCAGAATCGACGGCGTCGATCTCAAAGATATTCTCCGGATATCTCTCCGATCGCTTTACGCGTCGAAAGCCGCTGATCCTGCTCGGCTACGGACTGGGCGCGCTGACAAAGCCGTTGTTCGCTCTGGCGGCGTCGCCCGCGCTCGTGCTGGGTGCGCGGTTTGCCGACCGCATCGGCAAGGGACTGCGCGGTGCGCCGCGCGACGCGCTCATCGCCGATGTGACGCCCGCTGAGTTCCGCGGCAGTGCTTATGGTCTTCGTCAGGCGCTCGATACAGTCGGCGCCTTGATCGGCCCGCTCCTCGCAATCGGTCTGATGGCGCTGTTCGCCAATAATTTCCGCGCAGTGTTTTTGGTCGCGATCATCCCCGCCTTGATTGCGGTGGCGCTGGTACTGGTCGGCGTTGAAGAAAGACGCGAGCCACGAAGTGCAAGTTCGACCAAGGAGCCAATTGCGCTAAGAGATCTCGTCCGCCTCGATCGCGCCTTTTGGGGCGTGGTCATCGTCGGCATTATGATGACGCTCGCCCGTTTCAGCGAAGCTTTTCTCATCCTCAAAGCGAACGCCGAAGGACTGCCCTTGGCGTTTGCGCCCGCCGTCCTCGTCGTCATGAACGTCATTTACGCCCTTGGCGCTTATCCAGCTGGCGTGCTCGCTGACCGGTTCGCGCCGATGCGGCTATTGCTCATCGGACTCGCTGCGTTAATCGCCGCTGAGCTCCTTCTCGCTTTCGCACCTGGCGTTTGGGGCGCCTTTGCGGGAATCGCGTTCTGGGGCGCCCACATGGCGCTGACGCAGGGCCTGTTCGCAAAGCTGATCGCCGACAGCGCGCCAGCCGATTTGCGGGGCTCAGCCTTTGGCCTGTTCAATCTCGCGACCGGCATCGCCATGCTGGCCGCGAGCGTCATCGCGGGCCTTCTTTGGGATCGGTTCAGCGCTGGGACGACTTTTCTGGCCGGCGCCATTTTCGCTCTATTGGCGTCTGCGCTCGCGGTCACCCGACTCCGTTGAGCCGCGCTTGGCGCCATCCGATCAAGCGCTGGACCTGCGCCGCGTAGCGCTCATACGCCACGCCAAGCTTCTCCCGCAGCGCTTCCTCTTCGATCCGTACTTGAATGAGAACAAGCGTCCATGCCGCCGCGAGAACCGCCGCAGTGCCGATATGCGGCGACCACAGAAACAGCGCGATCAGCGTGCCGATCATCCCCACAAAGATCGGGTTTCGCGACCAGCGGAAAAGGCCATGCGCCACGAGCGCGCCGGGCCCTTCCTTCGGAACGCCGATACGCCACGAGGCGCCCATCTGAATCTGCGCTACGGCGATGATCAGAAAAGAGGCCAGAAGCAGGGTCGCGGAAAGCCATCGCAAAGCCGCGCCTCCGGCCCAAACAGGACGGCCGAGCCCGACCTCCCATTCGGGTCTCGCCCAGGCGATCAACGCAAAGGCGACAGACGCGGCGACGGCGAGGCGCCAATTGCGTTCAGCGACGCGCTGAATCTCAGCATGGCGTCCGAAGCCATAGGCCTTGACACCATGTGCAGATTGAACGGCGAGGAGCCGCAGCGCCGAGACCGTGATGACGGCCGCAAGGGCGGCAAGAGGAATCCAGAGGGGCGGCATAATTCGTCCTTATGCAAACGAGATTTGCTCTGGTAATTCCTGCAGCCGCTGTAGGGTCAAGCGCGTTTT
>CAZHUI010000167.1:0-2622 GCA_964535605.1 uncultured Caulobacterales bacterium | reverse complement strand
AGATGCTCCGCACGCCGAACTTCGGCCGCAAGTCGCTCAACGAGATCAAGGAAGTGCTCGCCGCGCTCGGCCTGCACCTCGGCATGGACGTTCCGGACTGGCCGCCGGAGAACATCGAAGACCTGGCCAAGAAGTTCGAGCAATAGAATTGACGCGGCCGCCGGAAGGGCGCCCGCAATGGAGACTGACCCATGCGCCATGGATTTGCGCTTCGTAAGCTGAACCGCACGCACGAACACCGCAAGGCGATGTTCGCGAACATGGCGTCGGCGCTCATCAAGCATGAGCAGATCGTCACGACCTTGCCGAAGGCGAAAGAACTTCGTCCGATCGTCGAGAAATATGTGACGATGGCCAAGCACGCGAAGAAAGACCCCAAGCGCGCGCTGCACCTGCGCCGTCTTGCGGCTTCGCGCCTTCGCGACGAGACGCAGGCGAAGAAACTCTTCGACACCCTCGGGCCGCGTTATCTCGGGCGCGAAGGCGGCTATATCCGCATCATGAAGGCGGGCTTCCGCCACGGCGACAACGCGCCGATGGCGGTCATCGAGTTCGTCGATCGCGACGAGACGGCCAAGGGCAAGGATTCCGGCCCGGTCATGTCGGACGACGGCGAGGAATAGGCGGCGCCAGTTCCCATCCTTCGTGACGCCGCCTTCGGCGGTTCCTCAGGATGAAGACCAAAGCGCATTTTTCTTCATCCTGAGGCGCGGCCGCCTTCGGCCGCGTCACGAAGGATCAGTCTCCTGCCGCCGCTTACGTCTCAATTAGGTCGATCGCGCCTTTTTTCAGCGTCAGCGCAATCCGGCCTTCAAGCATTTTGACCGCGACGTCGCCGAACACCTCGCGGCGCCAACCTTCGAGCGCGGGCGAATCCGTGCGTCCAAGCGCGATCAGTTCAAGATCGTCGCCGGTCGCGATCAGCCTTGCGGCGACGCCGTATTTTTCGGATTGCCGCTTCAACAGAACTTTCAGGAGTTCGACGACATCGGGCGGCGCGACCGCGCGGCGATCGTCGCGTTCCATATCGGGCAGCTGGTCGCGCGGGATCTTCCGGCCCTTGGCGATCGCCTCGAGGATCTGCTGCGCGGTGCGTGAGCGCTCGAAGCCCTGCGGGATCGTCCTTGCCCGCCCCAATTCCTCGACCGTTCCCGGCTTGACGCGCGCCAGCTCGAATATCGCCTCGTCTTTTAATACGCGCCCGCGCGGAACATTCTTCTCCTGCGCCTCGCGCTCGCGCCATTCGGAGAGCGCCATCAGGGGACCGACATCGCCCGGGCGCACGCCGCGGAGCTTGAGGCGCGTCCAGGCGCGTTCAGGATCAACGCGGTAGAGGGCCGGATCGCGCAGCGCCGCCATCTCCTCTTCGACCCATCCGCGCCGGTTCTCCTTTTCGAGGCGCGCAGCGAGGATTGCGTAGGCGTCGCGCAAATAGGTCACGTCGGATAGCGCATAATGAAGCTGCGCCTCCGACAGCGGCCGGCGCGCCCAGTCGGTGAAGCGGCTGCCCTTGTCGATCTGCGCGCCAGTCAGCGTGCGGATGAGCGGCTCATAGCCGATCTGCTCGCCGAAGCCGCAGGCCATGGCGGCGACCTGCGTGTCGAAGATCGGCGCCGGCACCGCGCCCATCAGCTGATGGAAGATTTCAATGTCCTGCCGCGCGGCGTGAAAAACCTTGATGACGCGGTCGTCGGCGAGAACTTCCAGAAACGGCGACAGGTCGAGGCCGGACGCCATCGGATCGATGATTGCCTCTTCGCCTTCGGCCGCCGCCTGCACGAGGCAGAGGATCGGCCAGTAGGTCTTTTCGCGCATGAACTCGGTGTCGACCGCGAAGAAGGGCCGCTCGCGCAACGCCTTTGAGAATGTGGCCAGTTCGTCCGTGGTCGTGATGATCCGCATGGGGGCGTCTCTAACAGCGCCCGCCCGGCGCGTCACCCGCCGATTGCCCCGTCCTCTCCTTGACAAGGCGGGGAGGGAACGCCACTCCCACCCGGTTTTCCGGAGAGCTCTGAAATGCACGCCTATCGCACTCATCATTGCGGCGCCCTGCGGCCGGGCGCCGTCGGCGAGACCGTCCGCCTCTCTGGCTGGGTGCACCGGAAACGCGACCATGGCGGGCTCCTCTTTATCGACCTGCGCGACCATTACGGTCTGACCCAGCTTGTCATCGAGCCCGAAACGCCGGTTTTCGCCGTCGCCGAGCGCCTTAGGGCCGAGAGCGTCATCCGCGTCGACGGCAAGGTCGTCGCGCGGACGCCCGAGACGCAGAACCCCAACCTGCCGACCGGCGGGATTGAAATCCGGATCAGCGACATCGAAGTCCTTTCCGCCGCGGAGGAACTGCCGCTCCCTGTCTTCGGGGAGCCCGACCATCCGGAAGAGGTTCGCCTCAAATACCGCTTCCTCGACCTCCGCCGCGAAGGATTGCACCGCAGCGTCGCGCTGCGCTCGGCGGTCATCTCATCGCTCCGCAGGCGGATGATCGATCAGGGCTTCACCGAATTCCAGACGCCGATCCTCACCGCGTCGAGCCCGGAAGGCGCGCGGGATTTCCTCGTGCCCTCGCGCATCCATCCCGGCAAATTCTACGCGCTGCCGCAGGCGCCGCAGCAGTTCAAG
>CAZHUI010000166.1:0-2653 GCA_964535605.1 uncultured Caulobacterales bacterium | reverse complement strand
GGCGGACGTCGGGGTGAACGATGATCGGATCGGCCGCCTTGTCGGGCGCCTTGACGCCGGAAAGCGAGCGGCCCTGCACGCGGTCTTTCGCGTAGGCCGCCGCGTTCTGATAGGCGACTTCGGAAATCGCGAGCCCCTGAAGGCCGACGCCAAGGCGCGCCTCGTTCATCATCGTGAACATCGCCTTGAGGCCTTTGTGTTCCTCGCCGAGGAGCCATCCGGTCGCGTCGTCATAATTCATCACGCAGGTCGAATTGGCGTGAATGCCCATCTTTTCTTCGATCTTGCCGCAAACGACGCCGTTGCGCGCGCCAAGCGAGCCGTCGGTGTTCGACAGGAATTTCGGCACGATGAAGAGCGAGATGCCCTTGACCCCCTCCGGGGCGCCTTCGATGCGGGCGAGGACGAGGTGGATGATGTTGTCCGTCAGGTCGTGTTCGCCGGCGGAAATGAAAATCTTCTGTCCGCTGATCTTGTAGCTGCCATCGCCCTGCGGAACCGCCTTGGCGCGCAGGAGCCCCAGATCCGTGCCGCAATGGGGCTCGGTGAGGTTCATTGTGCCGCCCCACTCGCCCGAGATCATTTTCGGGAGATAGAGCGCCTTCTGTTCGTCAGTGCCGTGGGCGTAGATCGCATCGGCGGCGCCGCGGGCAAGGCCGGGATACATGCCGAACGCCATGTTCGCGGCCGACACCATCTCGTTGAATGCGACCGCGAGGATGTAGGGAAGCCCCTGCCCGCCGAATTCCGGATCGAACGACAAACCCTGCCAGCCGCCTTCGCGGAACTGGTGATAGGCTTCCTTGAAGCCCTTCGGCGTCTTCACCGACCCGTCGGGAAGGCGCGTGCAGCCTTCATGATCGCCCGACTGGTTGATCGGGTGGAGAACGTCCGAGGCGAGCTTGCCGCCTTCTTCCAGGATCGCGTCGATGACATCGGGCGTCGCGTCGGCGAAACCCGCCAGGTTCGAATATTTCGAAATCCCGAGCACGTCGTGAAGGACGAACTGCATGTCGCGGAGGGGCGCTGCATAAGCGGTCATGGGTGTTCCCTGGCGTTGGCTGCCGAACGGCGTTTACGGCCGGCGCGCTAGAAAGATCACCCTAGGACGGGTGATCGTCTGTTGAAAGTTCGGTTGGCGCCCTGGCGCCTAACCCCCTCACCCGGCGCGGGAATCGGCGTTTAACCCTTTGCGCGGTCGGCGAAGCACCTTAGCGGTCGAGGATCGGGCGGTGCCTGCGTGTCATGGGCGCGCGGGCGCTTGACCGATCAGACAGCCGGGGGAGCCGCCGGCAAGAGCGGATGGACGCCATGACATCGAACGCCCCGTGGAGCGTCAAAGGGATCGACCGGGACGCGCGCGAGACCGCCAAAGCGGCCGCGCAGCGCGAGGGCATGACGCTTGGCGAGTGGCTCAACCAGATGATTTTCGCGGCGGGCGACCCGAACGCCGCGCCGCCGGCCGCCAATGACTTCGAAGGCCTGAAGGCGCGCGACGTCGCTGTCGCCTTTGAGCATCTGACCCGGCGGATCGCGGGCGCGGAAGCCAAGAGCACCGACGCGGTTGAAAGCCTTGCTCGCAGCCTCGGCGGCGTTGTCGAACGGCTGCAGCGCATGGAGCGCGCCCGCAATCCTGGCGAAACGCCGCCCGATCTGCTGGAACGCGTTGAGACCCTCGAAGCCAAGGCCGGCGACCGCACGCGCATCGACGCGCTGAAGGCCCTTGAGCGCGCCGTCTCCCTGGTCGCGCAGCAATTCGAAACCGCGCAAGCGACGTCGCTTGCCCGGCTCGACGCGGTCGAACGCTCGATCCAGTCGATCGCCGGGCGGCTCGATACGCCGGCGGCCGGCGGGGTGAGCGCCGACACAATGCGCATGGCGTTCGAGCAGATGGCCGGCCGCATCGGGCGCGCCGAGCGCGTCGCGGAAGAGGCCGCGCGCCTCAAGGCCGAAGCGGGCGAGTCCGGCGACGCCGATTTCGTTCAGAAGACGGGGCTCCGCCTGCGGATTCTCGGCGACGAGATCAAGCGCGGCGGCGACCAGATCAAGGCGCTTGAAGGATCGATCTCGCGCCTCGCCCAGCAGATCGACGCCGCCGAAAGGCGTAGCGCCGAAGGCGTCGAGAAAGTCGCCGAGACGATCGCCGAACTGCGCGCGGAAGTCGCCGGCGGCGACAGCGCCGATCATGCCGCCGCGCGCGCCGACATCGAAGCGGCGGTCAGCGAAATCACCCAGCGCACCGAAGACCGCATCTCGTCATTGCAGCGGTCGTTCGATGAGATGGTGCGCCGCCTTGACGGCGCCGCGCGCCCCGCGCCGGAACCGGCGATGGCGCCGCGCGCCGCGACAGCGATGGAAGCGCCCATCGCTGCGCGCGTTCATACGCCGGCGCCGGTCACGCCGTCCGTTCCGTCCGTCCCGGCAGCGGCGCGCGACGACCTCGACGATGAGTTCGATTCCGTTTTCGCCGACCTTGAAGAAGCGTCCGCGCCGGCCGGGCCCGAACCCGAAGCGGATGACGGCCTCGATTTTGATCTCGCAGAGGAAAGCTTCGCGCAAGACGCCGCGCCAGCCAAGCCTGCCTATGACAGCGACACGAACGACGTGCTCGCGGAGATTCGGGAGGCGTTTGGCATCGATCCGCCGGCGCCGC
>CAZHUI010000165.1:0-2673 GCA_964535605.1 uncultured Caulobacterales bacterium | reverse complement strand
CAAACGAGATTTGCTCTGGTAATTCCTGCAGCCGCTGTAGGGTCAAGCGCGTTTTTGTCGCTTGGCCCCACGAACGGATTCCTCATTCCGTCCGTGATCACCTTCAGCGCACAAATGATGATCCGCGAGCACCGCCAAAACGCGGCAGTCGGCGACGCGATTGACCGAGCACGCCTTGATCGTTCGCTCCATTTCGCGTTCGAGCGCCTTCAGCCGCTTGATGCGATGGCGAATGTCCGCGGCATGACGCCGCGCGATTTCGTCCACCTCGGCGCAGGAGCGGTCCCTGTTTGAAGACAACGCGATCAGTTCCCGGATGGCGTCGAGCGAAAATCCGAGATCGCGCGCATGCCGGATGAAATTCATCCGCTCGATGGCGTTCCTGTCATAGAGGCGCTGGCCTGCTTCGGACCGGTCCGGCGGATCGATCAGGCCGATGCTCTCATAATAACGGATGGTCGTGACCTTGACGCCGGAGGCCCTCGCCAGGCCGCCGATCGTCGTTGCGCGCTGCTGCGTCCGTTCCGGCATTTATCCTCTTGACCCTACAGTTGCTGTAGAGATTAGGTATGTCGCCGTGGCGTGGCAAGGAGCGCCGAAACATGTCCGGTTGCGGCTGTAAGGAAACAAGGTTCGACGGCGTATCGCCCGGCTATCGGCGCGCGCTGATCGCGGTCATCGCGATCAACGCCGGTATGTTCCCGGTCGAGATCACGGCGGGAGCCCTCGGCCGTCGGTAAATCCGGCGCGCGGCGAAGAGCCGTCTACGTCAGGAATAATGCATGCGGGACAGGCACAAGCGTAATGGAGGCGACGATGCTGATGAACTGGGTCGAGAAGGCGATTATAAACAATCCCGTTCGCACCTCTCTCCAGCGCCATTTCGAAATGCCCATTCTGATGAATATGGGCGGGCGAATGCAGGGCGGGCGGGCGCTCGAAATCGGCTGCGGCCGGGGCGTTGGCGCCGAACTGATACTGAGATTCTCCGGCGCCGATGAAGTCGACGCATTCGACCTCGACCCGCACATGGCGGCGCTCGCCGCAAAGCGGCTCCGGCGCTTGGGCGATCGCGTCCGCCTCTTTGTTGGCGATGTGGAGCACATAGACGCCGAGGACGGCGCCTACGACGCGGTCTTCGATTTTGGCATCGTCCATCACGTGCCCGATTGGCGCAACGCCCTGCGCGAAGTGCACCGCGTGTTGAAACCCGGCGGCCGCTTCTATGCGGAGGAAGTGCTGGACAAATTCATCCATGATCCGCTCTGGCGGCGCATTCTGGTGCATCCCATGCACGACCGCTTCAGTCACGACGGTTTCGCCGCAGGTCTCGAGGAAACCGGTTTTGTGATTGTCGGCAGCCGCGAAATTTGGGGCCAGTTTGCCTGGTTCGTCGCTCGAAAACCCAGCGAGGACGCGGCCCGGCCCTGCGAGCACGAACAGGCTTGGGTCGGCGACCGCGCCGTCGCGGTCAGGTCGTTCAAAGGAGGTGCATCCGAAGCGAAGCCGAACGAGGTCGTATGCAGACGGTGACCTACCAAGTGATCGGGATGGACTGCCCATCCTGCGTCGCCAAGATCGAGACCGCAGCGCGCGCTGCGCGCGGCGCACGCCATGTCGAGGTGTCGCTCGCAAGCCAGACTATGACGCTCGAAGCCGACCGCCCAGACGCCATCGCGGAAGTCGAGCGCGCCGTGGCCGAGCTTGGGTATCGCCTCGCCCGGACCGATTGGCTGGACCGCGACGACGATCCCGACGGCGCTCATGTCACTCGGGCATACCGGCGCGCCCTCTGGGTCGTCGTGTTGCTCAATGTCGGTTACGGTGTGATCGAAATCGTCGGCGGTTACATCGCGGGCTCGCAGGCGGTAAAAGCCGATGCGCTCGACTTTCTGGGCGACGGCCTGATCTCCTTTCTCGGGCTCGCAGCCATCGGCTGGCCGCTCGTCTGGCGTTCGCGCGCCGCGCTTCTGCAGGGCCTCTTTCTCGCCGCGCTCGGACTCGGCGTTCTCGGCAACACGATTTACCGCGTCATCGTCCAGCAAGCGCCGGAGGCCGGATTGATGGGCCTGTTCGGCGTCATCGCGCTTGCCGTCAACATCGCCGCCGCCGCGGTCCTCCTTCCGCACCGCAAAGGAGACGCTAACGTGCGCGCGGTCTGGCTGTTCTCGCGCAACGACGCCATCGGCAATCTCGCCGTCGTGATCGCTGCAGGATTGGTCGCGTGGACGCGCACCGCCTGGCCTGATCTCGCCGTCGCCGTCGTGATCGCGGGCCTCTTCCTGCACTCGGCGTGGTCGATCGTCGCCGATGCGCGGAAAGAACTCGTGAGAACTGCGAAATGAAACTCAGCGCGGCGTTATCGCCGCTTAAGCCGTCGCGCTCGTACTTTGCGCCGCAGCGCTTGCGGCGGGCTATGCATCACTTCCGCCCGAGCGCCGTGTTCGTGACCGGATCGCGCCTGCCTGATCTTGTGGTGGCGCTGGCGCTCGCTTCCTTGTTCATGAGTTCGTCCGTCCAGATGGTCCTCGAGGCGCTGGCCGAGCGCCGCGAGGCATCAGGATCGCGGGCCGAATATGATGATTGCGGCGCCAAGGAGCGCGATAAGAGCGCCGGCCAGGTCCCAGCGATCCGGCGGATGACCCTCGACGAGCCAAAGCCAAAGGAGCGCGG
>CAZHUI010000164.1:0-2835 GCA_964535605.1 uncultured Caulobacterales bacterium | reverse complement strand
CTGCCGATCATCGAGACGCAGGCGAACGACGTGTCGGCCTATATCCCGACCAACGTCATCTCGATCACGGACGGCCAGATCTTCCTCGAAACCGATCTTTTCTATCAGGGCATCCGTCCGGCGGTGAACGTCGGCCTCTCGGTCTCCCGAGTCGGCTCGTCCGCGCAGATCAAGGCGATGAAACAGGTCGCCGGCAAGATCAAAGGCGAGCTTGCGCAATACCGCGAGCTTGCCGCCTTCGCACAGTTCGGGTCCGACCTCGACGCGACGACGCAGCGGATTTTGAACCGCGGCGACCGCCTCACCGAACTGATGAAGCAACCGCAATTCTCGCCCCTCCAGGTCGAGGAACAGGTTTGCGTCATTTTCGCGGGCGTCCGCGGCTATCTCGACAAGATGCCCAAGAACCGCGTGCAGGACTTCGAGAAAGAGTTTCTCCGCCATCTCCATGGTGAGCACGGCGCGCTTTTGAAAGCCATCCGCGACACCGGCAAACTCGACAAAGCTGAGGAAGACAAACTGGTCGCGGTGCTCGACGCGTTTGTGAAAAAGTTCGCATGAACAGGTTTAAAGCAGGGCTCTACAACTTGGCTTTGATGGTTCTGATGACCATCGGCTTAGTTGTATTTTGGTTCTTGGCTTACCGCGAGGACCCGATCGTTCCGCGATATATGTTTTGGCCGATCGCGGCCCTCTTCGCGCCTGTTGGATATTGGTTTTTTAGAAAGGCTCAGGAAGCTGAGTACGGCAAGGACGATGAGGAGGGTCAAGAATAATGCCCTCTCTTAAAGCGCTCAAAAACCGGATCGCTTCCGTCAAATCGACGAAGAAGATCACCAAGGCGAAGCAAATGGTCGCCGCGGCGAAATTGCGCCGCGCGGAGGAGGCCGCCCGCGCCGCCCGTCCTTATACGGAGCGGATGGAGGGCGTACTTGCGAACCTCACCGCCTCCGCGAAAGATAATCCGAACGCGCCAAAGCTGCTCGCGGGGACGGGACAGGACAAGACGCATCTCCTGATTGTCGCAACCGCCGACAAGGGGCTTTGCGGCGCGTTCAACTCCTCGATCGTGCGCCTCGCGCGCGAGCACATCGTCCGCCTGCAGGGCGAAGGCAAAACCGTCAGGATCATCACGGTCGGCCGCAAGGGTAATGACCAGCTGAAGCGGCTTTATGGCGATCTCATCGTCTGGAAGACCGACTTCACCGCCGTGCGGTCTGTCGGTTTCGCACAGGCGCAGGAGATCGCGTCGAAAGCGCTCTCGATGTTCGACGCAGGCGAGTTTGATGTCGCGACGCTCTTCTACGGCAAATTCAAATCGGTCGTGTCGCAAATCCCGACTGCGCAACAGATCATTCCGGCCAAGGCGCCGGAAGGCGTGAAAGCGCCGGACCTCAAGGGCGCGATCTACGATTATGAGCCGGATGAGGAGACGATCCTCAAGGCGCTCCTGCCGCGCTACGCAGCCGTGCAGGTGTTCCGCGCGCTCCTCGAAAATGTCGCCTCCGAACAGGCGGCGTCGATGAGCGCAATGGACAATGCGACGCGCAACGCCGGCGAGATGATTGGCGACCTGACACTGCAATATAACCGCGCGCGTCAGGCGCAGATCACCAAGGAACTCATTGAAATCATCTCTGGCGCGGAAGCCGTTTAGGAAGACAAGCGATGACGCAGGCAAGAACGAAAGCGAGAGCTCAGGGCGGGCGCGACGGGAAAACGACGATTGAGGGATCAACGGTCTGGTTCGCCCTCGCAATCCAGAAGGAGCTCGGCGGATCGGGCGAAGGCTCGAACCCGGAGCAGTTTTTTGCGCTCGGTTATTCCGCCTGCTTCTCGTCGGCGCTCAATTTCGTCGCTGCGCAAAAGAAAATTGACGTGTCTAAATCGACCGTGGCCGCAGATGTCGGCATCACACGCGGCGAAGCGGGCTTTGGCCTCGATGTCATTCTCGAAGTTCACATCCCGGGCTTAGCGGAAGCGGACGCCAAGGCGCTTGTGGACGCCGCACATCAGGTTTGTCCCTATTCGAAGGCGACCCGCGGCAACATTCCGGTCACGCTGAAAATCGTTTGAAGGATTGGCGCGTCACTCGCGCCGCGAAGGAGAAGATCATGGGTAAAGAAGGCCGCATCAGCCAGGTTATCGGCGCCGTCGTGGACGTTGTGTTCGACGAGCACCTGCCGGCGATCCTGAATGCGCTGGAGACGACCAATCATGGGAACCGCCTCGTTCTCGAAGTTGCGCAGCATCTCGGACAGAACACCGTCCGCACGATTGCGATGGACTCGTCTGAGGGGCTCGTGCGCGGCCAGAAAGTCACCGACACCGGCGCCTCGATTTCAGTGCCGGTCGGCGACGGCACGCTCGGGCGCATCATGAATGTCATTGGCGAACCGGTCGATGAAGCCGGCCCGATCGAGTTCAAGGCGCGCCGCGGCATCCACCAGGAAGCCCCGCCTTTCGTCGAGCAGTCGACAGAGTCGGAGATCCTCGTCACCGGAATCAAGGTCGTCGATCTTCTTTGCCCCTACGCCAAAGGCGGAAAGATCGGTCTCTTCGGCGGCGCGGGCGTCGGCAAGACGGTGCTCATTCAGGAGCTGATCAACAACATCGCCAAGGTCCATGGCGGCTATTCGGTATTCGCCGGCGTCGGCGAGCGCACCCGCGAAGGCAACGACCTCTATCACGAGATGATCGAGTCGGGCGTGAACAAGGACCCCCATAAATCGGGCTCCGCCGCAGGCTCGAAATGCGCGCTCGTCTACGGCCAGATGAACGAGCCGCCGGGCGCACGCGCGCGCGTCGCGCTGACCGGCCTCACCGTCGCCGAAC
>CAZHUI010000163.1:0-2871 GCA_964535605.1 uncultured Caulobacterales bacterium | reverse complement strand
TGTCCATCGGCCTGCGCGATTGGGCCCATGCATGATCGTCAGCGAGAGTTGGTATCAGTTGCGTCCCGATGACATCCGTAATGCGCCTATCGAGGCGAGATGGGGGAGTTATGGTCAGGGCTTTGGCGCAACTGCGGCGCAGCGCGATAGCGATCGCAGCGGGATCGGCGTTATTCGGAGTCGCAGTCGCGCAACCCGACCCCGATCCGCCCCCTCCGGCGCCGTTGTCTTCCGGCGGTATGGCGTTCGCTCCCAACATGGAATGGGAGAAGCGCCAAAATGTTGACGACCGCCTGCGCGCCTATGGTCCCGATCTCCTCGGCGATCAGATTGACCCGCACACGGGCGGGATTTCTTTTGAGCATACGGACGTGTCGCTGCCGGGGAACTCCGGACTTGACGTGTCAGTGCGCCGCCGCCGCTCCCAAGGTTCGCCTTTTCGGGTCTCTTCCTCCGGCGGCGGGGGCGGCGCATCCGTCAATGTTCGTTTCGGCGATTGGGAGCTCGTTGTTCCTCAAATCGAAGTCGTCACAAAAGACGGCTGGACCGGGAACCGCTGCAGCGCGCCTTTCAGCACGACGATTCCGACAGAATACACAGTTTATAAGGGTGTCAACAACTTCCAAATAACCGCGACGGTTCAGTCGCATGAGTATTCACTCGGCGTAAACCTAGCCGTCCCGGGGGCGGGGTCGCAGCAGGTTTTAGAAAGCGACGGCGATCCGCAATGGCCGGCGGGCGCGACCCACGTCACGACCGAGGGCTGGTATCTTTACTGCGACTCTGTTGCGGCGACCGATGGCGGCGAGACTTTCGTCGCGCGCGCGCCGGACGGTCGCACCTTTTATTTCAGGCGACAACTGCAGTTCATGCATGACAGCATGGGCGCCTACGCGACCGGCAAGCAGCAAGGCATGCTGCGCCTCAAGACCATCCTCGCGGCGACGGAAGTGACCGACGCAAGTGGAAACTGGGTTCGCTATCACTATACCGGAAGCCGCTTGACGCAGATCGAAGCCAATGACGGGCGCGTCATTGATTTAGCCTATGAAAACGCAAGTTTTCCTGAGCTTATCTCGCGCGTCACAGCCAATGGTCGCAATTGGACTTACGTCTATAGAGCGAACACCGCGACCTTGCCTGTTTGGGAAGTGGCGGGCGGTTCGGCATACGGGAATCAGGTTCTTGCGACCGTGACGCAGCCTGACGGTCGCGCCTGGGTATTTGGCCTCGACGACATGACCATGGAGCCGTCGTCGGGCGACACGCCCGACTGCCAGGGCAATTTCATCTTCAACATTACGCATCCCTACGGGATGAGCGGGCAATTCGAAGTTTACGAACAGGAACACCGCTTGGGGCACCTCACGGTAGTGCCAAAGGGGCCGGGGTGCCCGCTGGGACCGGATGAAGCGGGCGGTATTTTTGACCCGCCGCAATATCGGATTGCGACCGCGAAGATATTTTCCGTTGTGCGCAAGACGCTGTCAGGCCCTGGCGTTTCGAATGCGACCTGGACTTTCGACTACGAGAATGATCCGGGCACCTTTGCGGAAGGCGATCACACCAACTGGACGACGGTGACAGAGCCCGGCAACACGCAGATCAAGTATCTCCATCGCTGGAAAACCGAAGCGGTCGCGGGCGGCAGCCTGATCAGAACAGAGCGCTGGAACAACGGCGCCGGCGCCGCTGTCGAAACGGTAGTGAATGACTATTCGGTCGAAGACTGGATAGGTCAGAGCTTCGCTTACTTCACCGGCATGGAATCGCCGTCATTGCTGAAGCCGACGCGAATGACGCAAATCGTCACGACGCGCGACGGCGACAGTTTCACGACGCTCAACGAATACAATTCGACTTTCTCGTCGCCCTCCTATTCCTACGGCTTCCCGACGCGGGTGACCGAACATGTCGGCGGGTCGCAATCGGGTCTCAGCCGCGTCACCGACACGGTCTACGCGCATAACGAGACGAAGTGGGTGCTCGGCCTGCCGTCGACGGTGACGCGCAACACGAAACTGTTCGACAGCTACGCCTATGATGCGTCCGGCCGCGTGCTGACGCATTCGAAGTTCGGCGGCATCTACAAGACGTACACCTATCACACGTCGGGCGCGCAAGCGGGCCTTGTTCACACGGCAACGGACGCGAACAATCACATCTATACGCTCACCGGCTGGAAGCGCGGGCAGGTGCAGAATATCCTGCGGCCCGGCGGCACAACCTTCAGCCGCGTCGTCGATAACAACGGCTGGGTCACGTCCGAAACCGACGCCAAGGGACAGGTCACGACCTTCTCCCACGGCGATATGGGATGGCTCGAAGAGGTCAATTACCCCGGGAGCTATTTCGCGTCATTGTCGGTCGGCTATGCGGGTCTCGGGACGGGCGTGCAGGAAACGCGCACGCGCGGGAACAAGCGCACCGTCATCTCCTATGACGGCATGCTGCGCCCGACGCTCGTCAAGTCGGAATCGCTCGGCGGCGAGTTCACGCCCTTTTACGAGAAAATGTCCTACGACATTTTCGGGCGGGAAACGTTCAAATCCTGGCCCTCGACCTCGGCGAGCCCCACGGCGGGCGTCGATACGACCTTTGACGCGCTGTCTCGCCCGCTTACCGTGCGCGAGACTGTATTCCTGAACGCGCTGACCACGACGCGTTATGACTCTGGTGGGCTGACGGAGGTGACCGACCCGGCTCTCGCCGTCGTCAACACCTACAGCCGCGCTTTCGGCTCTCCCCAAAATCCGGAGGTGATGCAGGTCTTCGACGCCATGGGCGCGGAGACCGAAATAGTCCGCGACATCCATGGCAATATCCTGACGCTGACGCAGTCGGGGTCGCAGAACGGCTTCAACAATGTCT
>CAZHUI010000162.1:0-3024 GCA_964535605.1 uncultured Caulobacterales bacterium | reverse complement strand
AGAAGACGCAGCGCGAGTACTATCTCAACGAGCAGATGAAGGCGATCCAGAAGGAACTCGGCGAAGGCGATGAAGCCCGCGACGAGGTCGCCGAGCTTGAAGACCGCATCAAGAAGACGAAGCTCTCGAAAGAAGCCCGCACCAAGGCGGACGCCGAAGTGAAAAAACTGCGGCAGATGTCCCCGATGTCCGCGGAATCGACGGTCGTGCGCAATTACCTCGACTGGATGTTGTCGATCCCGTGGAGCAATAAATCGAAAATCAAACACGACCTCGACAAAGCGCAAACGATCCTCGACGCCGACCACTACGGGCTCGACAAGGTCAAAGAGCGGATCCTTGAATATCTCGCCGTGCAAAAACGCATGGGCACCCTCAAGGGGCCGATCCTCTGTCTCGTCGGACCTCCGGGCGTCGGCAAAACGTCGCTCGGCAAGTCGATTGCGGCGGCGACGGGGCGCGAATTCGTGCGCGTTTCGCTCGGCGGCGTGCGCGACGAGGCGGAGATCCGCGGCCATCGGCGCACCTATATCGGTTCGATGCCCGGCAAGATCATCCAGTCGATGAAGAAGGCGAAAAAGTCGAACCCGTTGTTCCTCCTCGACGAGATCGACAAGATGGGCCAGGACTTCCGCGGCGATCCGTCATCGGCGCTGCTTGAAGTCCTTGATCCGGAGCAGAATTCGACCTTCGCGGACCATTATCTCGAAGTCGATTACGATCTGTCCGACGTTCTCTTCATCACAACGGCGAACAGCCTCAACATGCCCCAGCCGCTCCTCGACCGGATGGAGATCATCCGTATCCCGGGGTACACGGAGGATGAGAAGCGCGAAATCGCGCGCCGGCATCTGATCCCGAAACTGATGAAGGATCACGGCCTCAAGACCTCGGAATGGAAGATCACCGACGACGGGCTGATGCAGCTCATTCGCCGCTACACGCGTGAGGCCGGCGTTCGCAACCTCGAACGTGAACTTGCGCGCCTTGCGCGCAAGGCCGTGCGGGATCTTGAAACGGCGAAAGCCAAGAAGGTCGAGGTCAATGAAAAGAACCTCGCCGATTTCGCCGGCGTCCCCAAATACCGCTATGGCGAAATCGAAACAGATGACCGCGTCGGCGTCGTCACGGGCCTAGCCTGGACGTCAGTCGGCGGCGACATCCTGACGATCGAAGCCGTCAAAATGCCCGGCAAGGGCCGCATGACCCCGACCGGCAATCTGAAAGAGGTCATGAAGGAATCGGTGTCGGCGGCGGCCTCTTACGTGCGGAGCCGCGCGGTCGATTTCGGCCTGGAGCCGCCGGTGTTCGACAAGACCGACATTCACATCCACGTGCCGGAAGGCGCGACGCCGAAAGACGGTCCGTCCGCCGGCGTTGCGATGGCGACCGCCATCGTATCGGTGTTGACCGGCGTTCCCGTGCACAACGACATCGCGATGACCGGCGAGATCAGTTTGCGCGGCCGCGTTCTGGCGATCGGCGGGCTGAAGGAAAAGCTGCTGGCGGCGCTTCGCGCCGGCATCAAGACCGTGCTGATCCCGCAGGAGAATGAAAAGGATCTCGCCGAGATCCCCGACAATGTGAAGGCCGGATTGAAGATCATCCCGGTCGCCAAAGTGGACGAGGTGCTCGCCCATGCATTGACCCGGCCGCTGACGCCGATCGAGTGGAAGGAAGGCGCTGCCGCTGCCGCGCCGCTCGCAGCGGAAACTGACGGCGGAGAACCGGTCATTACGCACTGAACTGCCCGGCTTCGGCCCTGAAATAAGAAAACCCGGCGATTGCTCGCCGGGTTTTTCAATTTCCGACCGGAGCCGGAGCGTCAGCCCATCACGAAAATCGCCGCCGGCACTGACACGGCGATCGCGGCAGCCGCCATGGCGAGGTACATCAGCGCCGTCCCAAGTCCCGAGCCAGCCGAATGCGCTCCATGAGATTTCGAAATAACCGCCATGTTTCAACTCCTTACCGCTTAGACCGCAAAGGCTGGGGAAAACCCGGACCTTTGTGTCATTGAAATGTCATATAACGCACTCCTTGCGCTAACGCAATAGGTGCGCCGAATTTTGTCCTCCAGCAAACGGCGCGGATAGGAGAGGCGCTTTGCCCCAGCGCTTGCGGCTTTGCGGGGGCGATGGGCTCCCCTAAGTAGGTCGCCATGACATCCGCCGAAGACCTGATGGCCGTGAGCGCCGACGACTGCCGGACCATGGACGAAGTGAGAGCCGAAATTGACCGGCTTGACCGGTCGCTCGTGAAACTGGTGGCCGAACGGCAGGGATATATCGAGGCCGCCGCCCGGATAAAGGACCAGGCGAGCGAGGTTCGCCTTGAGTGGCGGATCGAGGATGTGGTGGCCAAGGTGCTCGCCGCCGCCGACCGCGAGGGACTTTCCCGCGACATCGCCGAGCCGGTCTGGCGGACGCTGATCGACCGCTGCATTGCGCATGAGCATGAATCATGGCGGCTGTTCCATGAGACCCAGCCGAAGCGGCGCGCCTTCTGAACGGCTGGCCTGATTTGATCGACTGAGCCTTCACGGGATCGTCCGCGTCCCGCTTATTTTGATTGCGCCAGATCCGGCGCGCTGAGCCATCGGAAAGGCCTGACTTATGAACAAGAACGAATTCATCGACCGCGTCGCCGACCTCTCGAAAATGAGCAAGGCTGACGCGACGCGCGCGGTCGATGCGGTCTTCGATGCGATCACGCAGGCGCTGAAGAAGGGCGACGATGTGCGCCTTGTCGGTTTCGGCACGTTTTCGGCGTCGAAGCGCGAAGCGCGCGACGGCCGCAACCCGCGCACGGGCGAAACAATCAAGATTCCCGCGTCGATCCAGCCGAAATTCTCGGCCGGCAAAGGGCTTAAGGACGCGTTGAACTAGGCCCCGCCGCGCTTGGCGCCGCCACTGCTCCTGCGCTAGGCAGGTCGCGCGGGCGGTTAGCTCAGCTGGCAGAGCGGCTGGTTTACACCCAGTAGGTCGGCGGTTCGAACCCGTCACCGCCCACCATTAACCCGCG
>CAZHUI010000161.1:0-3034 GCA_964535605.1 uncultured Caulobacterales bacterium | reverse complement strand
CGGCATCGCCGACGACAAGGCGATCTATTCCTATATGCCGGACATCATCGAGTTTTATACTGGCGAAAAAGCGCTCCTTAGAAACGTGCCGACCTGGCGCTGCGCTGAAAGGCAGGCGCTCGCCTATGTTCTTGAGCATCTGTCCGAACTCGTTGTGAAGGAAGTGCACGGCTCCGGCGGTTACGGCATGCTGGTCGGGCCGGCGGCGAGCGCAAGCGAGATCGCGGCGTTCGCCGCCAAGCTGAAAGCCAATCCCGACAATTACATCGCCCAGCCGACGCTCGCGCTCTCGACGACGCCGATCCTCACGGAGAAAGGGCTCGCCCCGCGCCATATCGACTTTCGGCCCTATGTCCTCGTCGCGCCGGATCGCATCGAGATCACGCCTGGCGGCCTGACGCGCGTTGCGCTGCGCGAAGGATCCCTCGTCGTCAATTCAAGCCAGGGGGGCGGCACCAAGGACACCTGGGTGCTGGAGGATTAGCGATGCTGGGGCGCACGGCCGGCGGTCTCTTCTGGATGTTCCGTTACCTCGAACGCGCGGAAAACTGCGCGCGCCTCATTGACGCCGGGTTTCGCATGGCGCTGACGCGGGCGGGGCAGGGCGCGGGCGAATGGGAATCGATCGCGGCGACCGCGGGCGTCAGCGACGCCTATCGCGCGGTTCACGACAAATTCGACGGCCCGCGCGTCATCGATTTTCTCCTGCGCGACCGCCGCAATTCTTCAAGCGCCCTCTCCTCGATCGAGGCGGCGCGAACGAACGCGCGCGCCGTCAGGACTGCGCTGACGCGCGAAGTCTGGGAAGCGACCAACGAAGCCTGGCTGATGCTCCGTGACACGCTCGCCGAGCCTGTCGGCGAGCGGATGCTGCCCGAAGCCCTCGCGCTCATCCGGCGGGAGATCGCGCAAGTCAGGGGCGCTTTTCACGGCACGATGTTGCGGAACGACATTTTCAATTTCTGCCATATCGGCACCCATCTTGAACGCGCCGACAACACAGCGCGCATTCTCGATGTGAAATATTACGTCTTGCTGCCGTCGCCGGCGCTGATCGGGTCGGCCGCCGACAATGTGCAATGGGACATGATCCTGCGCGCCGTGTCGGCGCAGCGGTCCTTCCGCTGGCTTGGCGGCGAGGTTTCCGCCTATGGGATCGCGCAGTTTCTCATCCTCGACCGGCGCATGCCGCGGTCTCTCGCTTATTGTTACGGGGGGCTCGTCGAAAATCTTCGCAATCTCGCGCTCGAATACGGCTTCGAGACCCCGTCGACGGCGCAGGCCGCCAGCGCCCATCGCCGGCTTGCGGAGATGTCGATGGACGAGATTTTCAACGCGGGTCTTCACGAATTTCTCGGCGGCTTCATTCGCGCCAATGTCGATCTCGGCGGCGCGATTGAAACCGACTACCGTTTTTACGGGTAAGCCATGCGCCTGACGATCAGCCATCTGACGGAATATACGCTGGAGCGTCCCGGCGCCTTTGTGCTTCAGGAAGTGCGCCTCACGCCATCCTCCGACGCCGCCCAGCGCGTCGTTTCCTGGCGCGTGACGATCGAGGAAGGCTCGATCGAGGCGGCATTCGACGATCATCACGGCAACCGCACGATGCTCTTCAGCCGCGACGGCGGGGAAGGGCCGCTGCGCCTCAAGGCCGAGGGCGTCATCGACACGGTCGACCGTGCGGGCGTCGGCGGCGTTCATCGCGGCTTCGCGCCGCTCTGGCTCTATCGCCGTGAAACGGGCCTGACGGCCGCTGGCGAACGGGCGCGCGCGCTCGCGGCGGCGATCCCGGCGGGGGACGCGATCCTCCGGCTCCACGCGCTCAATCAGGCGGTCGCCGACGCCGTGCGCTACGACAAGGGCGCCGAAGTGCTGATGACGGCCGAGGAAGCGCTCGCCGCCGGCGAGGGGGTCTGCCAGGACCAGGCGCATGTGTTCATCGCAGCTGCTCGTGCGCTCGGTTTTCCCGCCCGCTATGTCAGCGCCTATCTCTTCACCGAGGGCCTCGTCGATCAGGAAGCGAGCCACGCCTTCGCCGAGGCCTATGTCGAGGGGCTCGGCTGGGTCGGGTTCGATCCGGCCAACCGGCAGTCGCCCGACGAGCGCTATGTGCGAATCGCGGCGGGCCTCGACTATCATGACGCCGCGCCGGTCAGGGGGCTCCGGATCGGCGCCGGCGGGGGCGAGCAACTCGCCGTTAACGTGCAGGTCCAACAATAGGTCGTCCGTGCTGAGAGCGTTTTTCCCATGACCTATTGCGTCGGCATGCTGCTCGACCGCGGCCTGGTGTTCATGTCGGACACGCGGACGAATTCGGGCGTCGATAATATTTCGACCTATCGCAAGATGTTCACCTGGAAGCGGCCGGGCGAGCGTGTCGTCACGCTGCTCACGGTCGGCAATCTCGCGACGACGCAGGCGGTCGTCAGCCTCCTCGACGAGCGCACCAAGGCGCCCGCCGAGCGCAGCCCCTCGATCCTTGAAGCCCCGACCATGTTTCAGGCCGCGCGCATCGTCGGCGAGTTGTCGCGCGAGGCCATACGCACGACGCTCGACAAAGGGCAAAGCGCCGAATCGCAGTTTTCGGCGAGCTTCATTCTCGGCGGCCAGATCAAAGGCATGCCGCCGCGCCTCTTTATGATCTATCCGGAAGGAAATTTCATCGAAGCGACGGCCGAAACGCCGTTCTTCCAGGCGGGCGAGATGAAATACGGCCGGCCGATCCTCGTGCGCGCGTTCGATCCGGCGATGTCGTTCGAAGATTCGGTGAAGCTGCTGCTCGTGTCGTTCGACTCGACGATCAAGGCGAACCTGTCAGTCGGCGCGCCGCTCGACCTGCAGATTGTCGCCCGCGACGGGTTCGATGTAACGCATCAGCGCCGCATCGCCGGCGACGACCCCTATTTCATGCGCATTTCATCGGGCTGGGGCGATGCGCTGAAAAAAGCGTTCGCGGAACTGCCGGATTTTTCGTTCAGCTAGAGCTTCGGGCGGATGATCCGAATCAAAATTGTTTGCGGTGACGACGAAC
>CAZHUI010000160.1:0-3040 GCA_964535605.1 uncultured Caulobacterales bacterium | reverse complement strand
CATCGTCGACGCCAACAAGACCGACATGGGGCCTCCTTCGGCGCTGCCCGCCGCCGACAAGGTGAAAGCCATGCGCGGCATCGCTGACGCCTTTGCAGGCCTCGTCGACGCGCGCCTCGACAGTCAGCGCCAGAAGGCCTGACGATTGGCCGGCATCCCTTTCGTCAAGGATGTGTCGTTCGAATACGGACGGCCGGACCGCCTGTCGCCGCTGATCCGCCGCGTCATCTGCAACAATCCGGGTCCGTTCACTTATACGGGCAGCGGAGCCTACCTGATCGGCCCCGATAAAGGGCCGCTCGCCGTCATCGATCCGGGCCCGGACGATCCGGCGCATCTTGAAGCGCTTGTCGCCGCTATCGGCGCCGCGCGCGTCAGCCATGTGCTCATCACCCATACCCACAAGGATCATTGCGGCGGCGCGCGCGACTTTGCGGCGCGCGTCAACGCGCCGATCTTCGGCGCCGGACCGCACCCCGTCGCAGACAAGGCGCAAGACGCGCCGGCGCTCGAAGAAGGCGCCGATTATCGTTTCAGGCCCGACGTCGTTCTGAAAGACGGCGAGAAACTTTCCGGCGAGGGCTGGACGATCGAGACCGTGGCGACGCCGGGGCATCTCTCCAACCACCTCTGCTTTGCGCTCGTCGAAGAAAAAGCGCTCTTCACCGGCGATCATATCATGGGGTGGTCGACGACCGTCGTCGCGCCGCCCGACGGAGACATGGGCGACTATCTGGCGAGCCTCGACAAGTTGCTGGCGCGCGACGACGCGCGCCACTTCCCGACGCATGGCGCGCCGATCGAAAAGCCCCGGCCTTTCGTGCGGGCGATCAAGACGCATCGGCTGATGCGCGACGGACAGATCCTGGAGCAGCTGCGCAAGGGCCGCACCGGCGTCCGGGAAATCGTCGCGGCGGTCTACGCCGACATCGACAAGCGCCTCCACGGCGCCGCAGCGCTGAACGTGCTGGCCCATCTCATCCGGCTGGTGCGCACCGGCGCCGTCGCAAGCGACGGTCCGCCGACGCTGGAAGCGCGATACCGCGCGCTCAGTTAGCGGGAAGCAGAATCCGGCGCGAATCGGCGATCAGCCGGTTCTGGATTTCCGAAACCGGCCCTTCGATTTCCGCAGTTTTCAGCATCAGGTCGATCAGCTGGCGGCGCTCTTCGGGCGTGCAGGTGTCAAGCAGGGGCCGCATGATCTTGCCGAGGCTGTTCGACGCGTCGTTGACTTCGCCGATCGCGGCGCGCGCAAACGCATAGAGCCCCTCCGCCGTTTCTTCATCCGCCGCGAAGGTCTCGCGCATGTCGGCGAGGATGGCGCGGCGCTGGCGGTCGGTGACGGCGCCGTCATAGGCGGCCATCTGATAGAGCAGCACCGCCGCCGCCTCCCGTGGGTCGGACATCGTCTCGATGAGGCGTTTGTCGATCCGGCGCGACCATTTGGCGCCGCGAAAGGCGCCCTTGACGTCACGCAGCGCGTCCTGCCCCTCACGCGCGGCGTTGACGAAATAGGTGAAGGCCCAGAAGGCCGCGGCAAGCGCGCCGAGAACGGCGATCAGGATGTGCATGGCTCTGTCTCCCCCTGCGCACGCGGCAACTTACCAGCGTTCGGCCTAAGGAAAGAGTCTCTGAACGGACCAGCCCGCCGGAGCGCGCGTGTATTGGAGCCGGTCATGCAGCCGGAACGGCCGGTTGACCCAGAACTCGATCTCAACAGGGAAAAGCCGGAAGCCCGACCAGTGCGGCGGGCGCGGCGTCGGGCCGAAGCCATGGCGCGCGGTCTCCAGCGCCACTGCTTTTTCAAGCGCGAAGCGGCCTTCCATCGGCTGCGACTGAGGCGAGGCCCAGGCGCCGATCTGCGCGCCTTTGGCGCGGGTCGCGAAATAGGCGTCAGCCTCTGCGTCCGACACCGGCTCGACCTCGCCCCGGAAGCGCACCTGCCGCCGGATCGATTTCCAGTGGAAGACGAGCGCGGCCTTCGGAAGGGCGGCGAGTTCCCGGCCCTTGGCGCTCTCAAGATTGGTGAAGAAGGAGAGGCCGCGGTCGTCAATATCCTTGAGAAGCACCATGCGCGCATTGGGCAGTCCGTCCGCATCGACGGTCGCGAGCGTCATCGCATTGGGGTCGTTGACCTCTTTTTTCCTCGCAAGCGTGAACCACTCGACAAACAGCGCGAGAGGTTCGTCGAGCGTAAAAACGTCGCCCTGATCCTCATCGACGGCGTAAGCCTCCGCCGACGGCGAAGGCGGAATGACGGATTTCAGGCTCATCGGGCTTTCCAAACGGCGGGCGGATCATTCTATAGGGGACTGCAATCCGTCCACAACGCGCCAGGCCGCCGCCCGATGTCGCACAACAGTTTCGGCCATCTTTACCGCGTGACCACCTGGGGCGAGAGCCATGGGCCGGCGATGGGCTGCGTCATCGACGGCTGTCCGCCCGGCATCCGGCTCGACGCCGCGGACATTCAAGCGGCGCTCGATTTGCGAAAGCCCGGCACGTCGAAATTCGTCACCCAACGGCGCGAGCCTGACACGGTCGAGATCCTCTCCGGCGTATTCGAGGACGACCGGACTAACGGTCAGGTGACGACCGGGACGCCGATCAGCCTGTCGATCCGCAATGTCGACCAGCGCTCGAAAGACTATGCCGACATCCGCGACAAATACCGGCCGGGACATGCCGATTTCACCTATGACGCCAAATACGGCCTCCGGGATTATCGCGGCGGCGGGCGTTCCTCCGCGCGCGAGACGGCGGCCCGCGTCGCCGCCGGCGCCGTCGCTGAAAAAGTTCTGGCGCATGTGATCGGCGACGTCGCCATCCGTGCCTGCCTCACCCAAGTCGGAACAGTGACGATCGACCGTTCCCGCTTCGACTGGGCGGAGACCGCAAAGAACCCATTCTTCTGCCCGGACGCGACCGCGGCTGCGGCGTTCGAGGCGGTGATCGAGAAAGCGCGCAAGGCCGGCTCCTCGCTCGGCGCGATCATCGAGATTGTCGCCGAAGGCGTGCCCGCCGGGCTCGGCGCGCCGAT
>CAZHUI010000159.1:0-3205 GCA_964535605.1 uncultured Caulobacterales bacterium | reverse complement strand
ATTCGTCCGCTTTGGGAATCCTCCGCGATTCAATCCGATCCCAACGCGCTCTAGAGCGCGCCCCCTCAGGCGCTGCGCGCCAGCTCCCCCGCTTCGCGGGTGGAGCAGGTCCCATTCATCAACGGCGGTTCTTGACCAACTCCTCGACGACGCCCGGATCCGCCAGCGTCGTAATGTCGCCGAGGTTCGACATGTCGCCCTCCGCGATCTTCCGCAAGATCCTGCGCATGATCTTGCCTGACCGCGTCTTCGGTAATCCCGGCGCGAACTGGATGATGTCGGGCCTGGCTATCGCGCCGATTTCATTCCGGACGTAGGCGGATAATTCCGCTTCGAGCGTTTCGGACGGCGCCGCGCCCTGCATTAGCGTCACATAGGCGTAGATGCCCTGGCCCTTGATTTCGTGCGGATAGCCGACGACCGCGGCCTCGGCGACATCGGGGTGCGCGACGAGCGCGCTTTCAACTTCCGCCGTGCCGATGCGGTGGCCGGAAACGTTGAGGACGTCATCGACGCGCCCCGTGATCCACCAATAGCCGTCTTCGTCGCGCTTGGCGCCGTCTCCGGTGAAATACATGCCGGTATAGGTCGAGAAATATGTGTCTATGAAGCGCTGATGGTCGCCATAAACGGTGCGCATCTGGCCAGGCCATGAATCGAGCAGCACAAGATTGCCGCTCGCCGCGCCCTCGATAAATTTCCCCTCAGTATCGACGAGCGCGGGGCGTATGCCGAAGAGCGGCTTCGTCGCCGAGCCGGGTTTGAGGTCGGTCGCGCCGGGAAGCGGCGAGATGAGAGCCCCGCCGGTTTCAGTCTGCCACCAGGTGTCGACAATCGGGCAGCGTTCCTTGCCGACCGTGCGGTAATACCAGAGCCAGGCTTCGGGATTGATCGGCTCGCCGACCGTGCCGAGCAGGCGCAGCGAGGAAAGGTCGGCGGCGTTAACCGGCGCCTCGCCCTCGCGCATCAGCGAGCGCAGCGCCGTTGGCGCGGTGTAGAAGATGTTCACTTCATGCTTCTCGCA
Organism: uncultured Caulobacterales bacterium; assembly: GCA_964535605.1. Taxonomy (GTDB): domain Bacteria; phylum Pseudomonadota; class Alphaproteobacteria; order Caulobacterales; family Parvularculaceae; genus Amphiplicatus. The sequence continues at coordinate 2,181 of CAZHUI010000159.1, read as the reverse complement.
GACTTGCCAGAAGCGCGATACGTTCGGGTAGGTCGGCACGCCCTCGAACATCAGCGTCGTCGCGCCGTTGGCGAGCGGGCCGTAGACGATATAGGTGTGGCCCGTCACCCAGCCGACATCGGCCGTGCACCAGTAAATTTCGCCTTCGTGGTAATCGAACACTGCCTCATGCGTGAAGGCGGCGTAGACGAGATAGCCGCCGGTCGTGTGCAGGACGCCCTTCGGCTTTCCGGTTGAACCCGACGTATAAAGAATGAACAGCGGGTCTTCCGCATTCATGATTTCAGGCGGGCAGTCGGGCGCGACGTCCTCGCGCGCTGTCTCCCACCAGAGGTCGCGGCCTTTCACCCACGGGATGTCTCCGCCGGTGCGTCGGACGACGAGCACGAGGCGCACGCCGGCCGTCTTGGCGAGCGCCGCATCGACATTGCGTTTCAGCGGGATGCGCTTGCCGCCCCGCAAGCCTTCATCGGCGGTGATGACGGCGACGGCGCCGCAATCGTCGATCCGGCTTGCGAGACTATCGGGCGAGAAGCCCCCGAAGACGACGGAGTGCACGGCGCCGATGCGCGCGCAAGCGAGCATGGCGTAAGCCGCTTCCGGGATCATCGGCATATAGATGACGACGCGGTCGCCGCGTTTGACCCCGCGCGCTTTGAGAATATTCGCCATCCGGCATACTTCGCCGTGAAGTTCGGCGTAGGTGATGCGACGGTCGTCCTTCGGGTCATCGCCTTCCCAAAGGATTGCGACGTCGTTGGCGCGCTCGGGCAAATGCCGGTCGATGCAGTTGACAGAGGCGTTGAGCCAGCCGTCCTCGTACCAGCGGATGCGGAAGTCTTCGCGGTGGAAGGAGACGTCCTTGATCCGTGTCGGGAACGTCACCCAGTCGATCCGTCCCGCGATCTCAGCCCAGAAGGCTTCCGGCGTTTCAACGGAACGGCGGTAGTCGCGTTCATAGGTTTCGTGCGTCCAGAGCGCGCGTGCGGCTGCGGCAGGTTTGACGGGAATGAGGTCGGTCATGGCAGTGCGTTCCGAAAATTTCCATCGTCACCCCGGGGCCGGCGAAGCCGGAACCCGGGGGCCATCTCCTGAGCTATCAACGCGCAACTTGGCGAGAGCAGGAGATGGACCCCGGATCGGCTTCGCCGTCCGGGGTGACGGATACTCCTGGCGGCTTCAATTCTTCGGCTTCAGGATCGCCTTCTTCTCAAGATATTCCTCGACGCCGTGGACGCCCCATTCGCGCCCGTTCCCCGACTGTTTGTAGCCGCCGAAAGGCGCCGTCATGTCGACGCCGGCGCCGTTCAGATGCACATTGCCGGTGCGAAGCCGTCTTGCGACCTTGCGCGCGTGATTGACGTCGCCGCTGTAGACATAGCCGGAGAGGCCGTAGGGCGTGTCATTGGCGATGGCGACGGCGTCGTCCTCATCCTTGTAGGGAATGATCGTGAGGACGGGACCGAAAATCTCCTCGCGCGCAATCGTCATGTCATTGTTGACGCGCGCAAAGACTGTCGGCTTCACATAATAGCCGCGTTCAAGGCCGTCGGGCTTGCCGGGACCCCCGGCGATCAGCTCTGCGCCTTCCTTGACGCCCTTTTCGATCAGACCCTGAATTTTCTTCCACTGCGTCTCGCTGGCGACCGGCCCGATTACGGTGCCGTCTGCGTTCGGGTCGCCTGCTTTCACTTTCGCCGCCGCGTCACGCGCAACAGCGATCGTCTCGTCCATTCGGCCGGCGGGCACCAGCATCCGCGTCGGCGCGTTGCAGGACTGGCCGGAATTGGTCATCACCGTCATCACGCCGACGGTGACTGCGCGTTTGAAATCGGCGTCGTCGAGAATGATGTTCGCCGACTTGCCGCCGAGCTCCTGCGCGACGCGCTTGACGGTCGGGGCGGCGTTCTTCGCCACTTCGACGCCGGCGCGGGTCGAACCCGTGAATGAGACCATGTCGACATCGGGATGCGAGGACATCGCGGCGCCGACCTCGGGTCCGGTGCCATGAATGACGTTGAAGACGCCCTTCGGCACGCCCGCTTCATGAAGGATCTCGGCGAACAGGTGACCGGAGATTGGCGCGACTTCGGAGGGCTTCAGCACCATTGTGCACCCCGCTGCAAGCGCCGGCGCCACCTTGCAGGCGATCTGGTTCGCCGGCCAGTTCCATGGGGTGAT
>CAZHUI010000158.1:0-3211 GCA_964535605.1 uncultured Caulobacterales bacterium | reverse complement strand
CTACACCGCGCTCGAGCTCGGCGCCGGCGCCGCCAAGGTGAAGCGCCAGACCAAGGCCGATCGCGGCCGGTTCGCGAAAGCCAATGTCGAGCCGAAAGTGAAGACGATGGAATGCCGCGTCGCCGACGACATGCTCGTCGAGGTCGGCGCCGAGCTTTCCGCAGCGCATTTCCTCGTCGGCCAGAAGGTCGATGTGACGGGAACGACCGTCGGCAAGGGTTTCGCCGGCGCGATGAAGCGGCATAATTTCGGCGGCTTGCGCGCGACGCACGGCGTGTCGGTCTCGCACCGCTCGCACGGCTCCACGGGCCAGCGCCAGGACCCGGGCCGCGTCTTCAAGAACAAGCGCATGGCCGGTCACATGGGCGACGTGCGCTGCACGACGCAGAACATCGAAGTGGTGCGCGTCGATGAAGCGCGCGGCCTCATTCTTCTCAAGGGCGCCGTTCCGGGCCCGAAGGGCGGCTGGGTGATGATCCGCGACGCCGTTCGCACCGCCGCGCCGAAGGATCTGCCGAAGCCGGCCGCGATCAGGAACGCTGACGCCGGCCAGGCGGCTGCTGAAACGGGAGCCGCACAATGAAACTCGACGTCGTCAGCATCGACAGCGCCAAGGCGGGCTCGATCGACCTGTCGGACGAGATCTTCGGTCTCGAGCCGCGCAAGGACATCCTGCATCGCATGGTCGTCTATCAGCTCGCCAAGCGCCAGGCGGGAACGCACAAGTCAAAGCCGCGCAACGAAGTGCGCATGACATCGAAGAAGATGTACAAGCAGAAGGGCACCGGCGGCGCGCGTCACGGCAACAAGGCGGCGCCGCAGTTCCGCGGCGGCGGTACGGCCCATGGTCCGCGCCCGCGCAGCCACGCGATCGACCTGCCGAAAAAAGTGCGCCGGCTCGCGATGAAGCACGCGCTGTCGGCCAAGATCGCCGCGAACCAGCTGATCGTCATCGATCAGGCGGCTCTGGAGCAGGCGAAGACGGCTTCGCTGGTCGAGCGTTTTCAAAAGCTCGGCTGGAAGAGCGCGCTCATCGTTGACACCGCGGTCGAAGCCAATTTCGGCGCCGCGGCCCGCAATATTCCGAATATCGACGTGCTGCCGGCGATCGGCGCGAATGTCTACGACATCCTGCGCCGCGAAAAGCTCGTCCTGACAAAGGCGGCGGTCGCCAGCCTTGAAGCGAGGCTCAAATGAAAAAGCCCGAGAAGAAAACCAAGGGCGCGGTTTCCGGGGCCGAGCGGCATTTCAACACGCTTGTCGCGCCGGTGATCACCGAGAAGTCGACGATCGCGTCGGAGAACAATCAGGTTGTTTTCCGCGTGCCGCTCGAAGCGACGAAGCCGGAGATCGCCGCGGCGGTCGAGGCGCTGTTCAAGGTCAAGGTGAAGGCGGTCAATACGCTGCGCACCAAAGGCAAGAACAAGCAGTTCCAGGGCAAGCCCTATACGCGCTCGACGGTGAAGAAGGCCGTCGTCACGCTCGAGGCCGGCCACTCCATCGACGTCACCGGCCGGATCTAGGCGAGGCAGAGACATGGCGCTGAAGAAATTCAATCCGACGACGCCCTCGCAGCGACAACTCGTCGTTGTCGACCGGAGCGAGCTTTACAAGGGGCGTCCCGAAAAGACGCTGACCGAAGGCCTTCACTCGAAGGGCGGACGGAACAATCTCGGCCGCATCACGATGCGCCGCCGCGGCGGCGGCGCGAAGAACCTTTATCGCGTCATCGATTTCAAGCGCCGCAAGTTCGACATCGAAGCCAAGGTCGAACGCCTTGAATATGATCCGAACCGCACGGCGTTTATCGCGCTTGTCAAATATCTCGACGGCGACCTCGCCTACATCATCGCGCCGCAGCGCCTGAAGGCGGGCGACCGGATCATTTCCGGCGACAAGGTCGACGTGAAGCCCGGCAACGCCATGCCGCTGCGGTCGATCCCGGTCGGCACGATCATCCACAATGTCGAATTGAAGCCCGGCAAGGGCGGTCAGATCGCGCGCTCGGCCGGCACCTACGCCCAGCTCGTCGGCCGCGACGGCCCGATGTCCCAGCTTCGCCTGCAGTCGGGCGAAGTGCGCCTCGCGCCGTCCGAATGCATGGCGACGATCGGCGCGGTGTCGAACGCCGACCACCTCAATGAAACCGTCGGTAAGGCGGGCCGCCAGCGTCACAAAGGCAATCGCCCGTCGGTGCGCGGCGTCGCCATGAACCCGATCGATCACCCGCATGGCGGCGGCGAAGGCCGCACCTCGGGCGGCCGCCACCCGGTCACGCCGTGGGGCAAGCCGACCAAGGGCCGCAAGACGCGCAAGAACAAGCGCACGCAGAAAAACATCCTGCGCTCGCGGCACGCGCGCAAAAAAGTGAACTAGGGGCGAGGAGAGAAGAATGCCACGTTCAGTCTGGAAAGGCCCCTTCGTCGACGGCTATCTCCTGAAGAAAGCCGACGAAGCGTCAAGCGGTTCGCACAAGGGCGGGATCAAGACCTGGTCGCGCCGGTCGACCGTGCTGCCGCAATTCGTCGGTCTCACCTTCAACGTCTACAACGGCCAGAAATTCATCCCGGTCCATGTCACCGAAGACATGGTCGGCCACAAGCTTGGCGAGTTCTCGCCGACGCGCACCTTTTACGGACACGGCGCCGACAAGAAGGTGAAGAGGAAATAGCCATGGGCAAGGCCAAGAACGAACGGCGCTTTGCGCCCGATCAGGCGATGGCGAAAGCGAGCAATCTGCGGGTCTCTCCGCAGAAGCTCAATCTCGTCGCGCAGATGATCCGCGGCAAGAAAGTCGAAAAGGCGCTCGCCGAACTCGAATTCTCGCAAAAGCGCATCTCGAAAGAGGTCAAGCGCTGCCTGCAGAGCGCGATCGCCAACGCGGAGTACAACCACAATCTCGACATCGACAGCCTCGTCGTCGATCAGGCCTTTGTCGGCAAGAACATGGTGCTGAAACGCTGGACGCCGCGCGGGCGCGGGCGCATGGGCCGCATTTTCAAGCCGTTCGCTGAAATCACGATTGTCGTGCGCCAAGTTGAGGAGGCCGCTTAATGGGCCAGAAGGTCAATCCGATCGGTCTGCGCCTCGGCGTCAACCGCACCTGGGATTCGCGTTGGTTCGCCAACAAGGCGACCTATGGGGACCTCCTTCACGAGGACCTCAAGATCCGCGAATACCTGCATGAGAAGCTGAAGCAGGCCGGCGTGTC
>CAZHUI010000157.1:0-3211 GCA_964535605.1 uncultured Caulobacterales bacterium | reverse complement strand
TTCGGCTCGTCGAAATTGACGAAGATTTGCAGCTGGTCCTGGAGGATGCGCGCGGCGTAGGCGGCGGCGTCGTCCGGCGTCACCGAACCGTCGGTTTCGATGTCGAGGATCAGCCGGTCATAATCGAGCACCTGGCCTTCGCGGGTGTTCTCGACGCGGTAAGCGACGCGGCGCACCGGCGAATAAAGGCTGTCGATCGGGATGAGGCCGATCGGGGCGTCTTCCGGGCGATTGCGGTCGGCCGGAACGTATCCTTTTCCGGACTGCACCGTCAGCTCCATGCGAAGGCTCGCGCCTTCGTCGAGCGTGCAGATGACCTGATGGCGGTCGAGAATATCGACCGCGGAATTGGGCTCGATGTCGCCGGCGGTGACGGGGCCCGGCGTCGATTTCTTGAGAACGAGGCGCTTGGGGCCGTCCGCATGCGTTCTGAGCGCAAGCTGCTTCACATTGAGAACGATGTCGGTGACGTCTTCCCGCACGCCCGGGATCGACGAGAACTCGTGCACGACGCCGTCAATCTGGATCGACGTGACGGCGGCGCCTTGCAGCGACGACATCAGGATGCGGCGCAGGCTGTTGCCGAGCGTCAGGCCGAACCCGCGTTCGAGCGGCTGCGCGATCAGCGTCGCCCGGCGCTGCGGATCGACGCCGGTCTGCACTTCAAGCTTGCTCGGACGAATAAGTTCAAGCCAGTTCTTTTCAACGACCATTAGTGATGCTCCAGCGGGCGCCTCGCCCGAAAATAAGTTCGACAGTCAAAACGCCGGCGTCTCAGACGCGGCGGCGCTTGCGAGGACGGCACCCGTTGTGCGGGATCGGCGTCACATCGCGGATCATGTTGACGGTGAGACCGGCGGACTGAAGAGCGCGAAGCGCGCTTTCGCGGCCCGATCCTGGCCCCATCACTTCGACGTTGACGGTCTTGAGGCCGTGCTCCATCGCCTTCCGCGCCGCATCTTCGGCGGCGAGCTGCGCGGCGTAGGGCGTCGACTTGCGCGAGCCTTTGAAGCCCATCGTGCCAGCCGAAGACCACGACACCGTGTTCCCCTGCTCGTCGGCGATCGTCACCATCGTGTTGTTGAACGATGCGTTCACATGCACGACGCCCGACGTGATATTCTTGCGCTCGCGGCGGCGGACGCGCTGGGCGCCGGCGCCTTTATCTGCGGAGGCAGGAGACTTCGCCATTCTTTAAATTCCCTATTTCTTCGCGGACGACTGTTTCTTGCCCGCGATCGCTTTAGCCGGACCTTTGCGCGTGCGCGCATTCGTGTGCGTGCGCTGGCCGCGAACGGGAAGGCTCTTGCGATGACGAAGGCCGCGGTAGCAGCCAAGGTCCATCAGGCGCTTGATGTTGACGGCGACTTCGCGGCGGAGGTCACCTTCGACCGTGTAGCTTGCGTCGATCGCTTCGCGGACCTGCAAGATCTCGGCGTCGGAAAGCTGGTTGACGCGGCGATCCGCGGGGATGCCGACTTTCTCGCAAATTTCTTTCGACTTCGCCGGACCGATGCCGTGAATGTAGCGGAGCGCGATAACGACGCGCTTGTTCGCCGGGATGTTGATGCCAGCTATACGGGCCATGGGGCCACCCTCTTTTCTTTCTGTTCCGCCCAGAGGCGAGAGCCGCCGGCGGCCGCAAAGCGCGGTCCAAACGCAAAACACAAGGCCCGAACGCCCTTCCCGGCATGCCGGAAAGGCCGTACGAGCCAATCGCCTGTTTGGCGGAGGCGCGTAGCTATACCCGCGCCAACCCCGCCGTCAACTCGATTCCCGGGCGATTTCACAACGAAACCGCGGCAAATTCGTCCAGGATGGCGTCGATATCGGCGGCGACAGCCGACACCGTTCCCATGCCGTCCACTTTCCGGAGCTTTCCCTGCTTCTGATAGAAGGGGATGAGGGGGGCCGTCTCCTGCCGGTAGACGGCCTGACGCTTCCGGAAGGTCTCCTCATTGTCGTCGGGGCGCACCGGCTTGCCGGCCGCCTTGGTCTCTTCGACCCTTCGCTTCAGGCGGTTGACCAGCTCGTCCTCATCGACCACGAGCTCGATGACGACGTCGAGCGCCCGCTTCTGCTTTTTCAGCACCTTGTCGATCATCTTCGCCTGGCCGACCGTCCGCACAGCGCCGTCGAGGATGAATCCCCGGTCGCAGTCCGGCTGCTTGATGCGGGCGGTCAGCAGCTTTTCGATGATGTCGTCGGAGACGAGGTCGCCCCCGTCCATGATCGCCTTGACCTTCTTGCCGAGGGCGGAGCCTGAATCGCGCTCGGCGCGAAGCATGTCGCCGGTCGACAGCTGCGGGATCTTCCGTCCTTCAACGATGCGCTGCGCCTGCGTGCCTTTTCCGGCCCCCGGCGGTCCGAGCAGGATCAGGATCATTTCTTGCCGCCCCGGAGCTTCGATTTCTTGATGAGGCTCTCATATTGCTGGGCGAGTAGGTGGCCTTGAATCTGGCCGACCGTGTCGAGCGTCACCGACACGACAATCAGCAGCGACGTGCCGCCGAGATAGACCGGGATCGAGGGATAAGCAGAGCGCAGGAATTCCGGCAACAAGCAAACAGCAGCGAGATAGAGCGCGCCGATCGCCGTCAGCCGCGTCAGCACATAGTCGAGATATTCCGCGGTGCGCGCGCCCGGGCGGTAGCCCTGCACGAAGCCGCCATATTTCTTGAGATTGTCGGCGACATCCTGCGTGTTGAAGACGACGGATGTGTAGACGAACGCGAACGCGACGATGCCGAGCCCATAGAGCGCGATATAGAGCGGCCGGCCCGGCGCAAAAAGGATCTGCATGTTCTGCAGCCATTCCGGCGAATCCGGACCAATCGCGCCGGCCGCCGTCGCGGGCAGAAGCAGCAGCGACGAGGCGAAAATCGGCGGAATGACGCCCGAAGTGTTGAGCTTCAGCGGCAGGTGCGATTTCTCGCCCTGCGTCATCCGCATGCCGACCTGACGGCGCGGATATTGAACGACGATACGACGCTGCGACCGCTCGATGAAGACGACGAAAGTGATGAGCGCCATCGCGCCGACGATCACGAGAATGACGATGCTGAAGGGGAGCGACTGCGCGCCCGCCGTGCCGCGGCCGAGGGCGAGGAGGCCCGCCGCCGCGCGCGGCAGCTCCGCGACAATACCGGCGAAAATGATGAGCGATATGCCGTTGCCGATGCCGCGCGCAGTGATCTGCTCGCCGAGCCAC
>CAZHUI010000156.1:0-3293 GCA_964535605.1 uncultured Caulobacterales bacterium | reverse complement strand
AAGCCGAGACCGCGACCATCATCGAGACCGTCCTCGCCGAGGAAGGCCGCCCGCCTGCCAGCATCTTCGACTTCGTGCAAGGCATCACCGCGGTCGCCCGCGGCAAGGCGCATCAGGACGCGCGGCTGGAGATGGAGGCGCGGGCGAAGCTGTTGCTCCGGGCGGCAGGATGAGCCTGAACTTCGTATCAGGAGCAGTCAGACAGAGTGCGCTTCGGGAGCGGAAGCGGATATTCGTGGCGTCTGGTTGAACGGCCAAAATCTCGACGAATCGGTCTTCTCGTGCATAGCGGTAGGGGCGGGCGGCAAGCAGACGAAGAAGGAAAGTCCTGCAGGCCAAAATTACCATTAATATATTGTAATATTTATAGCGCCAATGCGATGTACAGGACGAATACAATAACCGATGATTGCCGGTGAAGTAGCGACTGGCCGCCGATCTCCACCTTTATTCCGGCGGGGAATATTCCGGCGCGAGCGAGAAGATTGACGACCCTGTGATCGTTGGCGGCGCCGAGAGACTGGATCTCTTGAAGTCGCAAAGACCCAACCATTTTGTTGCAAGGGGGCAACAATTGCGGTCTCAAATACAATCGATTGCATTTTTGCATTGCTCGCTATGCGTCCTAACCGATAAAGATGATTCACCCTGCAAAAGGGGCGGAATCGCGGGTCGCGGCCGAAAAATCCTTTGGGAGGACGAAATGAAGAACTTGAAGCGTGCGCTGATGCTGTCGAGCTGGCTGGTAGCGGTCGCGCCAGCGGTGTCATTTGCGCAGGAAACGGCGGACAGCACCGAATACACCGACGAGATCATCGTCACAGGCGTCGCAAAGGCGACGACTGTCTTTCAATCGTCAGCCTCGGTTTCATCTCTTCCCGCCGAGGAAATTCAAAACCTCGCGCCGCGCTCCATCAACGAGTTGTTCCGCGCCATTCCGGGCGTCAAGTCGGAAGATACCGGCGGTGACGCAAACGCGAACATCAAGGTGCGCGGTCTTCCCATTGCGTCCGGCGGCTCGCGATATCTGTCGCTTCAGGAAGACGGCTTCCCGACGATGCTTGTGGGCGACGTAGCGTTCAGCACGGCTGACAGTTACCTCCGGGTCGATAACACGATTGGTTCGGTTCAATCGATCCGCGGCGGTTCCGCATCGACACAAGCGCCGAACGCCGCCGGCGGCATCATCAACCTGATCTCGAAGAAACCGACCGAGCGCGGCGGCTCCGTCGCAGCGACTTTCGGTATTGATTATGAATCCTATCGCCTTGACGCGGAATATGGCGACGCGCTCGACAATGGCCTTTATTATCACATCGGCGGCTTCGCCCGCACAGGCGAAGGCGTGCGCGAAACGGTCGGAAACTTTGAAGAAGGCTACCAGATCAAGGCGACGATCGGAAAAGACTTCGAGCGCGGCAATATCGCCTTGCATTTCAAGCGTCTCGACGACCGCGTCCCCACCTATTTGCCGTTGCCGGCTGTAGTGCAGAATGACGGATCGATCGGCGCGCTGAACGGTCTCGACCTCGGCTCCGGTTCGACGTCGCTTGGGCTGACCGATACGGCGTTGCGCCTGAATGATGAGCGCGATGTCGATACCGAAGGCTTCCAGGCGGAGATGACGTCAATCGGTGTCGAAGGCAAATTTGACCTGACCGATCAATTGACATTCGCGGGCAAGGGCCGTTGGGCGGACATTTCCGGCAGCTTCTATTCGCCATTCCCTGCGGGTCTTGCCGGCACAAACCCGGACGGTTCTTCGAACATCAACTTCGTCTTGTTCAACACGTCCGTGCCGGATGTCGGCAACCTTTTCGGAGACGTGAGCGTCACCGGCGAATTTGACTTCATCACCGTCAAAGCCGGCCTCTTTTACGCTGACCAACAGAGCGAGCAGGTCTGGAGTTTCAACGACGCAAGAGCGACGTTGAGCGGCGGACGGTTTATCACCGACGATCCGACCAATCTGTTCCTCAATCCGGCTGACGGATCCTTCATCAACGGCCAGAGCTTTGGCAACCCCAACTTCGGGAATTGCTGCACGGTTTATTGGGACTTTGATATTGAACAGCTGGCGCCCTATTTCTCCGCAAACGTCGAATTTGGCGATCTGACGATTGAAGGCTCGTATCGTCGCACCATGAACGATGTCTCGGGCCAGTTCATTCCCTTTGGCACAGCGATCATCGGGCCGTTCGACGTTGATGGGGACGGCGCAATTGACACCAATGAACAGGGCGCGCAACGGTTCAACAATGCGGCCCTCGTCACAACCGACTATGACGCCGATCACAACAATTTCTCGATCGGCGCAAACTACGAAATCAGCGACAATGTAGCGATCTTCGGTAACTACTCTGAAGGAGCGTCGCTAACCGCGCCGGACCGGTCAACCGGAAATCTCGTTGTCGCCGGCGGCGTCGGAACCTCTCCATCGGGCGATTTGTTCCTCAACTTCGTTGAGCAATATGAAGTCGGTCTTCGCCTTCGATTTGACACCGGCGTCCTTAACATCGTTTACTTCGACGCGCAGGTCGCCGAAGCAGCGCAGTTCGAAGCATCGACGCAGCAGGTCATCCAGACCGAATTTGATACAAACGGCATCGAAATCGAGGGCGCCTTCGAATTCGGGAACGGGCTCGGCGTCAGGGGCAATGCGACATTCACCGACTCGGAAATTGTCGGTCCGGCGACAAACGCGGATCTCGGCAATCGCTCGCGCCGTCAGGCGCCATATAATCTCAACCTGAACCCCTATTACGCTGGCGACGGGTATGATCTAGGGCTGAACATATTCAGCGTCGGCAAAGCGCCCGTGCAGAACAGCAACCAGTTCGACTTGCCAGCCTATACGACCGTCGGCGCCTATGTGAACTTTGAGGTCATCGACAACATCGTCGTCAGCCTCAATGCGAACAACCTGTTCGACGAAGTCGGGTTTACCGAAGGCGAGGAAGGCAACCCGGCGATCGGCGACTTTGTCCGTTACCGCCCGATCAATGGACGCACGATTTCGGCGACTGTCCGCCTTAATTTCTAGTCTCTCCCGAAGACTTGAGGCGACGCGATGAGGGCCGCTCCAGGGGTTGGAGCGGCCCTTGTTTTTGGCAATAACGATACGAGACGAATCAATGAGCAGCCTGAACGGTTGGGCGATGGCGCGAAAAGTGACGATGGCGGAACTGGCGCGTGCGGCAAACGTCGACGTATCGACCGTTTCGCGCGCCCTCAGCGACAGTCCGCTGGTGAAACCGAAGACCAAGGCGCACGTGAAAACCGTCGCCGAGGGT
>CAZHUI010000155.1:0-3503 GCA_964535605.1 uncultured Caulobacterales bacterium | reverse complement strand
GACATAGAGAACGCCGGTGAGGCCGGAGCCGATCTGCGAGGCGAGGCGGATGCGCTGGCTCTCCCCGCCCGACAGCGTGCCGGAGGCGCGCGCGAGCGTCAGATAATCGAGCCCGACATTGTTGAGGAAGTGCAGCCGCTCGCGGATTTCCTTCAGCACGCGCGCGGCGATCTCCATTTCCTTTTTGGAAAGGACCTTCTCAAGCTCGACGAACCAGCGGTTCGCCGCCTTGATCGACAGCTCGCACGCTTCCGAAATGTTCTTGCCGCCGATTTTGACCGCCAGCGCCTCAGCCTTGAGGCGCAGACCCAGACAAGCTTCGCAATTCGTCACCGCCTGAAAGCGCGACATCTCCTCGCGCACCCAGGCGCTATCCGTCTCGCGGAAGCGGCGTTCGAGATTGGGGATGACGCCTTCGAAGGGCTTTACCGTTTCGAACTTCCGCGCGCCGTCCTGATAGACGAAGGCGACATCCTCATCGCCCGTGCCATAGAGGATGACGTTTTTCTGGTCGGGTTTGAGGTCCGACCATTTCGCGGTGACCTTGAACTTGTACTGGCGGGCGAGCGCGTCGAGCGTCTGCATGTAATAGGGGGACTGCCCCTTCGCCCACGGGCCGATCGCGCCCTTGTTGAGGGGGAGTGCGGCGTCCGGAATAACGAGGTCTTCGTCGAACACCATCTCGGTGCCGAGCCCGTCGCATTTCGGGCAGGCGCCCGCCGGCGCGTTAAAGGAGAACAGGCGCGGCTCGATCTCGTCGATGGTGAAACCGGAGACCGGGCAGGCGAATTTGGCGGAGAAGATGATGCGGTGCGGCGCCGCCGCGCCTTCGCCCTTCGTGACGGCGCTTCGCGCCTCCTCAGGGTGTCCTTCGAGACGCGCCGCTGCGCGGCGCTCCTCAGGATGAAGTCGTTTCTTGCTTTTGCCTTCATCCTGAGGAGCCGCCGAAGGCGGCGTCACGAAGGACGCGCTCTCCGCGATCGCGATGCCGTCTGCGAGCCCCAGCGCCGTTTCGAAGCTCTCGGCGAGGCGGCTCTCAATGCCTTTCTTGACGATGATGCGGTCGACGACGACGTCGATGTCGTGTTTCAGCTTCTTGTTGAGCGCGGGCGCGTCGGCGATTTCGTAATAGGTCCCGTCGATCTTGACGCGCTGGAAGCCCTTCTTCTGAAGGTCCGCGAGCTCCTTGCGGTACTCGCCTTTGCGCGCGCGGATCATCGGCGCGAGGAGGAAAAAGCGCGAGCCTTCCGGCTCGGCCATCAGCCGGTCGACCATTTCCGAAACCGTCTGCGCCGTGATCGGCAGTCCGGTCGCCGGCGAATAGGGAACGCCGATCCGCGCCCAGAGGAGGCGCATATAGTCGTAGATCTCGGTGACGGTGCCGACGGTCGAGCGCGGATTGCGGCTCGTTGTCTTCTGCTCGATCGAGATGGCGGGCGAGAGGCCTTCGATCTGGTCGCAGTCGGGCTTTTGCATCAGCTCCAGGAACTGGCGCGCATAGGCCGACAGGCTCTCGACATAGCGGCGCTGTCCCTCGGCGTAGATCGTGTCGAAGGCGAGCGAGGATTTCCCTGAACCGGAGAGGCCCGTCATCACGACAAGCTGGTCGCGCGGGATCTCCAGCGTGACGTTCTTCAGATTGTGTTCGCGGGCGCCGACGACGCGGATCGATTTTGAGGACATGCGCAACCAGGAAAAGACGTGAATGGGGAGCGGGGAAAGGGGAATGGAGCCGGCATGAACGGCAATCAAACGCAACGGCCGCCCACTCACCATTCCCCACGCTCGCTCTTCCTGCCCGACTCCCGCGTTGACAGCAAGAACAGGATGTGAACATTTTGAGGCGAAGCCGCTTCAAACGGCTTGATTTCCGGCGTTACGCCGGATGGGGAAAAGGATCGCCTCGCGCCGGCGCCGAATCCCTGAAATCGTCCGCGACACGCGCATTTTCAACGGAGACTTTTCATGGCTGGCAGCGTCAACAAGGTCATTCTCGTCGGCAATCTCGGCAAGGATCCGGAGGTACGCTCGTTTCAGAACGGCGGTTCGGTCTGTTCGTTCTCGATCGCGACGTCGGAGAACTGGCGCGACAAAACGACGGGCGAAAAGCGCGAGAAGACCGAATGGCACAACGTTTCCATCTTCTCCGAAGGCCTCGCCAAGGTCGCCTCGCAATATCTCAAGAAGGGCTCGAAGGTTTACCTCGAGGGCCAGCTCGAAACGCGCAAATGGCAGGATAAGGAAGGCAAGGACCGCTACACGACCGAGGTCGTCCTGCGGCAGTTCAACTCCTCGCTCGTGCTGCTCGACGGACGCCGCGACGGCGCGGGCGGCGGCGACTTCGCCGGCGGCGGCGCGCCGCGCGAGATATCTTCCGGCGGCGGGCGCTCGTTCGAACTCGACGACGAAATTCCGTTCTGAGAAACGCGCCGCGACGATTCGAATTTCGAATCAGCGCGCGCTCTTTCGCTTCAAACGACTCAAAAATGCGCGTCGCGATATGATTCGTGATGCATTTTTAAGTCACCCGACTCGGAAAAACGCAAAAAAATTGCGAAATCGAACGCGCAAACGCGTTTGATGCGCGCGCAGTTGAATACTTTTTTAGCAAATTGAATTACGAAAAACGTTCCGTAGCTACTCGGAGGAAAGACCATGGCAGTTAAACGGAAAGCCAAACGGAAGACGGCCAAGAAAGCGGCCAAGCGTACGACGAAGCGCAAAGCCACGAAGCGCAAGGCCACCAAGCGCAAGGCGAAAGCCGCTGCGCCGGCCAAGAAAAAGCGCCGGAAGGCCCGCAAGAAGAAAGCGGCTTAAGGCTGCTGACTTCAGGCGTTATGTTGCGTCCCTGAACGCCGAAATGCCGCAAGTTCTGAGTATCGCGGCGAAGTTTGAAGGGGCGATCGTCCGGAAACAGTCAAAAAACGACGGTCCAGACGGTCTCAGGAGCACTCCTCCACCCATTTCGCTCTTCAAGGGCGCAAGTCTTTTTGGAACCCGGCGCGAAAGCGCCGGGTTTTTTCGTTGTCTGTCGTCATGCCCGGACTTGTTCCGGGCATGCAAGCCGCACGAACCTAGGCGCCTGTGACTTTGGACCCTCGCGACAAGCGCGAGGGTGACAGTGATAGGTCTGCACGTGAACAACTGCGGGACTCGTTCCGGCTTCGCAATTTTCTTGTTCCGGGCATCCATGTCACCCGAACGGCGGCGTCTGCGACTTGGACCCTCGCGACAAGCGCGAGGGTGACTTCAATTCAAGACCTTCACTCCACCGCCAAATCCCGCACGAAAGCGACGTTGCGCCCGTTCGTGTCGTCGGAATCCGACGATACGGCGACGGCGATCAGGCGTTCGGGCGGCATTCCGAAGGCGCGGGCGTGGTCGGCGGCGAGATCGACGGCTTCGTCGAACCATGTTTGTCGCGCGCTCATCGCCGGCCGGACGATCATCGACCAGCTTCGCCCGGCGACGTAGGGACTCTTGAAGGGGCCCTTCGCAGCGCC
>CAZHUI010000154.1:0-3525 GCA_964535605.1 uncultured Caulobacterales bacterium | reverse complement strand
ATCGGCCTGCGCGATTGGGCCCATGCATGATCGTCAGCGAGAGTTGGTATTAGAGATACCTCTCCGGATACCCGATCGATACCAGAACTATATCGAACGAATACCGGGGCCATATCCGGGGTGGTTATATCCCCTTCGTTTGCCCTGAGTGAAGCCAGGCGAGCGCGTGGTCGCGGGGAATCAAAGTCCGCCGGCCGCATTTGACCGGCTTGAGTCGGCCCGCCTTGATCTCTTCGTAGGCGAAGCTTCGTGAAACATTGAACGCTTTGCAGAATGACTTGATGTCGTATGCTTGGATTTCGATTTCCGCCGCCATGTGAGCAACTCCTTACGGGTTTCGGCGGATGATCATTTATGGCGGAAATTCGTCGCAGACAAATAATGAACGGAAGCGCCAGCCTTGTTGGCAACCTTCACTATTGATCGCGGTGATAGCGCCGGCGGACATACTTGCGAGCTTGGGTTACGTCGTTGGCGGAGACGTCTTCGCCTAAAATGATTGAGACTATGCCTGCCGTGATCTTGTTCGCCGACCGGCGCCCCTCACGCTCAAGAATTGAGGAAATCTGAAGGATCGCGTATCGCTTGAGCCCGATTTCTCGCTCCGGGGCGTCGGGCTCAATTCCCATTTTCTCCTTCGCCCAGTTCATTCCATTGAGCTCTAAAATTCCCACGCGCACGCAGTCGGCGAGCGAAAACATGCCGGGCTCACGCTCAAGGCTTCCGGATGAGATCGCCGAGGTTCCAAAATGGAGGCGGGCGAGATCGGGGTCCGCCTCTATGTCGGGAAGTAGGGCCTGCAACCGCCGCGACATCTCGGACCGTCTTTTCATCGCAATCGCAGGCGCTTCTTTGTCGAGCTCCCATCTGCCAGGAATCATAGAGGCATGGCGAAATACGACCCTTATCTCGAAGTCGCTCAGCTCGCGCTTTTTCAAATCGCCAATGATCGCGGACATGCGAGCGTCGGTTCGCAGGCGAGCGTAAATTTCCTCTGCTTTGGCGTCGGCCGGATGCTCGAAATCCAGGAAGTCATCGACATTCAGCTTGTCGGGGGACTTAGCGCTCATGGGTGGCTCGCGCGCAGCTCATCAAGATAGTCCGCCCAGACCTGCATCATCTCGACACGCGGCGCCCAATACTCAGTTGCGTGCGTGTAGGCGCGGCGAACGGCATTCGGCTCTTGATGCGCAAGTTGTCGCTCGATCACGTCGCCTGGCCATTTTCCCATTTCATTTAGGAGCGTTGCGGCTGTGGCGCGGAAGCCGTGCGCGGTCATATCATCCGATGTAAAGCCCAATCGGCGAAGCGCGGCATTGAGCGTGTTTTCTGACATGGGCCTCAGCGTCGTATGGACTGCTGGAAACAAAAAACCGCCGGCGCTTCGTCCTGTCAGAGGCTGCAACGAGTTAATCAAAGCGAGAGCCTGCTTTGACAAAGGAACCTTATGCGGGCGGCGCATTTTCATGCGTTCGGCTGGGATGTTCCAGACGTTTTGCGCCAGATCGAATTCAGACCATTGGGCGTGACGGAGTTCGCCGGGGCGCACAAAAGTCAATGCCAGGAGTTTCAATGCGATTTGCGTCGTAAGGTGTCCTGAGAAGCCGTCAATCGCGCGCAATAGGCCGCCCACGTTTTTGGGATCAGTGATTGCGGCGCGATGCTTGGGCTTTGGAGTTGCGATTGCGCCGCGCAAGTCCTGTGTCGGATCGCGCTCGGCGCGGCCCGTGGCGACCGCCAATCGAAACACCTGGCTGCATTTGCTGCGGAGTCGACGGGCGGTTTCGTACCGCCCGCGCGCTTCGACGGATTTGAGGACCGCCAGAACTTCGGATGGGGCGATATCGTTGATGGGCCGCTCGCCGATATAGGGAAGGGCGAAGTCGAGTATCCATCGCGTCTTGTCGATGGTAACGGCGGCGCGTCCCTCGCGCTGCATCTTCAAAATAAGCTCTTTGGCAAGCGCGTCGAAGGAGTTGCCAGACGAGGTGCCGGCCGTGAGCTTCTCGATTTTCCGTTCGAGTCCGGGATCACGCCCCTTCGCCAGAGTTGCGCGCGCGGCGGCGCGCTTCTCGCGCGCTTCGGCCAAAGTGACTTCCGGATAGACGCCGAGCGATAGTGTCTTCTGCTTGCCGCCGAACCGGTAGCTCCAGCGCCAGTATTTGCCGCCAGTTTTGGTGACGAAGAGGAACATGCCCTCGCCATCCGTCAGCTTGTAGTCCTTGTCTTTCGGCTTGGCGTTCCGAATGGCCATCTGGGAAAGCGGCATCACATCACCTCATGTTCGATTCCGGCATGGCGGACTCGCGCGCGCGGCAGATACCAACCATCGACAAATCCCAGCCCTTGCGGACGTTAGGACTCGAACCGTCCCCGGAAATCGTTTCAGGGCACCAACAGTTTTGCCCAAACGCGGACCCGAACCGGACGACCTGTTGGTACAATCGGGACTCACACGAAAAATGCCCCCAATTACACCAACAAATGGTTGGCATGTGGCGGGATTTCGGTGAACCGGCCCGGACGGGTGGTCGCCGTAATCTCATGTTTTCAGGGTATTTTTAGACGCGTCCGGATGCAAGGGGACGCAGGGATGGTGCCCAGAAGAGGACTCGAACCTCCACGCCTTGCAGCGCCAGCACCTGAAGCTGGTGCGTCTACCAATTCCGCCATCTGGGCACTGGAGAAGCCCTTAAGGATCAGGGGGCCTTCTGTCAAATTTGTTCGGTGCAGCGACGCCGCCAGAGCTTGGGATGGCTGGCGTTGCCGGTCAGGCTTTTGGCGCTGCTTGCCTCACGCTTGCCGAGACATGCGCTTCGAACTTTCTGAAGTTCTCGACAAACATGCCGGCGAGTTTTTTCGCCTGCGCGTCATAGGCGGCGGGGTTTATCCAGGTGTCGCGCGGATTGAGGATCTTCGCGTCGACGCCCGCAAGGTTCATCGGGACGTCGAAGCCGAAGGTCTCATCGCGGCGCATCGGCGCTGACTTCAGCGAGCCGTCGAGCGCGGCGGCGAGGAGCGCGCGCGTCGCCTTGATCGGCATGCGCGAGCCCTCGCCGTAAGGGCCGCCGGTCCAGCCGGTGTTGACGAGCCAGCAGGCCGCCTTGTGCTTTTCGATCAGCGCGCCGAGCAATTTTCCGTATTCGGACGGATGGCGCGGCATGAAGGGCGCGCCGAAGCACGTCGAGAAAGTCGGCTGCGGCTCCTTGCCGAGGCCTTTTTCAGTTCCCGCGACCTTCGCCGTGAAGCCCGAGAGGAAGTGATACATCGCCTGTTCGGGCGTCAGACGCGCGATCGGCGGCAACACGCCAAACGCGTCGGCGGTCAACATGATGATGTTTTTCGGGTGCGGCGCGCGCCCCGTATCCGATGCGTTCGGGATGAAGTGGATCGGATAAGCGCCGCGGGAGTTCTCAGCGAGGCTCGCGTCGTCGAGATCGAGCTGCCGCGTTACGGGGTCGATGACGACATTTTCGAGCACCGTGCCGAAGCGCTTCGTCGTCGCGTAGATTTCGGGCTCGGCCT
>CAZHUI010000153.1:0-4092 GCA_964535605.1 uncultured Caulobacterales bacterium | reverse complement strand
CGCCGGGATGAGCGGATCTGGGAGACAACCCGCACACGAATTTGTAATAAGGCATTCGCCTTATTGATTGTTTGACTCGGCGAGGCGTTTGGCTCCATAGTCCCGTCCTCGCGCCGCGGCTCCGCCCGGCGCGATTGTCGTTTTGGTGCTGCGTTCCGAAGACGGGTTCGTCCCCGAGGAATAGCGGCTTGAAAAGTCCGGTTGGTCGCGCGGTTCGGCAGCTCATGCCTGCTGGCCGCGCGGGAATGAAAACAGCTTGCAGCGCGCGAGACCGACGATGGTCGCCCAACCCTCGCCCGCGCCAGCGGGAGAGGGTGGACGCCGCGTCAGCGGCGGCCGGGTGAGGGGCAGAGTCCCCTGAACGAATGATTGTCGCGTTGACAACCCCTCACCCCCGGCCCCTCTCCCGCTAAAGAAGCGGGCGAGGGGAGAAGAGGCGCTCGCCTTTGCGGCGAGTCCCGAAAAATCCGGATTATCCGGCAAATTCCGCTGGAGACCGCGGAAATGCTCGCTCGAAGCGAACGCGCCCCTGCCGGACTTTCCGAAACTTACGGACTTTCCGGAGACGGGAGGCCGGAAAACGGGGCCCGATACGGCGCCTTAAACGCCCTGTCCCATGAGCCGCTTGCAGACGTCATCGAGCTGGTCGAGGCTTCTATAGGCGATCGTCAGGACGCCCGATCCGCGCGGCTTGTGGTCGATGGCGATTTCGAGCCCGAGGGCGGCCGCAAGGTCGGCCTCGAGCGCGCGGGTGTCGGCGTCTTTGCGGCCGGGAACGCTCGCCTTGCCGGGCTCGCGCGGCGGGACCGTCGCCGGCGGCGCGGCGCCTTCCTCCTTCACCAGCCGTTCGGTGTCGCGGACATTGAGGCCGCGCCGCAGGACGGCTTCGAGGGCGGCGAGCGGGTTCTTCGCGCCGAGGAGCGCGCGGGCGTGACCGGCGGTGATGCGGCCATCCTCCAGCGCGGCGCGCGCCTTGTCGGGCAGGCTCATCAGCCGGATGAGGTTGGCGATATGGCTGCGCGATTTGCCGACGGCGCCGGCGACCTCTTCCTGCGTGCGGCCGTGCACCTCGACGAGGCGCTGATAGGCGGCGGCTTCCTCGATCGGATTGAGATCGACGCGCTGGACGTTTTCAATGAGCGCGATCTCGGCGGCGGCTTCGTCCGAGAGCTGACGAATGATGACCGGGATGTCCGGCACCATCGCCAATTGCGCGGCGCGCCAGCGCCGTTCTCCGGCGACGATCTCGTAATGCTCATGGGCGATCGGCCGCACGAGAATCGGCTGGAGGAGGCCGCGCGCCTTGATCGACTCCGCGAGGTCCTCGATCTGCGCCTTGTCAAAATGCTTGCGCGGCTGGTTGGGGTTTGGCCTTAAAAACTCGATCGGCAGCGTCTGCAAGCGCCGGCTCGACGCGACGCCGGCCGCGCTGTCCGCCTCACCCGAGTAAGGCGTGGGGACCGGGGCGCCTGAGGGCTTCAGCCCCGCTTCGCCGAGAAGCGCGTCAAGGCCGCGGCCAAGGCCGCGCGGGGTCTTGCCGGGGGTCATCGCGGGTCTCCGGCCGTGCAGGGACTAGGGATTGGGGATTGGGGATTAGTCATAGCGCGCCGCACGCGCCGGCAGACCGGCGCTTCCAAATCCCCAGTCCCTAATCCCAAATCCCTCACCTCAGGCCGCCTTCCGCGCGTCGCGTTCGCGCTGGATGACCTCGCTCGCAAGCCGGATATAGGCCTGGCTGCCGGCGCATTTGAGATCGTAAAGAAGGGCAGGCTTGCCGTGGCTCGGCGCTTCGGAAATGCGGACGTTGCGCGGGATGACGGTCTGATAGACCTTGTCGCCGAGATGGGCGCGCACGTCGTTCTCGACCGCGCTTGCGAGATTGTTGCGCCCGTCGACCATGGTGAGGACGACGCCCTGCAGTTCGATCCGCGGATTGATCCGTGTACGGACGGTCTCGATGGTGCGGAGAATCTGGCTGAGGCCCTCGAGCGCGAAAAACTCCGCCTGCAGAGGAATGATGACGGCGTCGGCCGCGGCGAGCGCGTTGATCGTCAGGAGCGACAGCGACGGCGGGCAGTCGATCAGCACATAAGTCGTCTCGCCGGCGCTTTTGAGATACTCGTCAAGCGCGTCGGCGAGGCGGTAATGCCGGCGCTCCGCCTCGATCAGCTCGACCTCGGCGCCGGCGAGATCGATGCCGGCGGGAACGAGCTTCAGGCCCGGAATGCCGCTGTCGATGACGGCGGCCTCTAACCGGTATTCCCCCATCAGCGCGTCATAGGTCGTGACCGCGCGGTTGCCCGCTTCAGAGCCGAGACCGGTCGAGGCGTTGCCCTGCGGATCGAGGTCGATGAGGAGCACCTTCTCGCCGACCGCGGCGAGCGCCGTCGACAGGTTGATCGCCGTCGTCGTCTTGCCGACGCCCCCCTTCTGGTTTGCGATCGCGAGAATGCGCGGTGGGCGGACAGTCGTCACAAGGGCGCGCCGGCGGCTTCAGGTTTCAGCGGGCCGGCCGCTTGGGCCGGATCTTTTTTATCAAGAGAACAGTCGACTCCGGGCTCGTGAGACTCGCCCGCTGCTCGGCCTCCATATGCCAAGATTTAGCGGCCTCGGTCAATTCAGACGCAACATCTTGTCCTTTGGGAAATATGCACAGGGACGTTTCGCCCCCGATTTCATAGGCATAGGAGCAAAGCTTTGAGAGGCTCGCGAGCGCCCGCGCCGTGATCACGTCCGGTTTGGCGACGTTCAGCGATTCGATCCGCGCTGGAATGACCCGGACATTCGAAAGTCCCATCGCCTCGGCCGCCGCCGACAGAAACGCCGCCTTCTTGCCGGTCGATTCGACGAGGCTCACCTGAAGCCCCCGCTTCTCGCCCATAGCGGCGAGAACCAGGCCCGGAAATCCGGCGCCGCTGCCAAGGTCTAGGAGCGTTCCGGCTTCGGGCGGGACCAGCGCAAAAAGCTGTGCGCTGTCGCGGAAGTGCCGGTCCCAGCGGTCGTCAATGGTCGAACGGGAGATAAGATTGTGGCGCGAAGACCAGTCGAGGAGGCAAGCGTCATAGGCTTCGAGCCTGCCGAGAGTTTTGCCGGCAATCCCGAACTCGGCGGCGAAATCGGCGAGCGTATAGGGCATGACGCCTTAGAGCCTGATTCCGGGCGATGCCCTGCTTATGACGCCGCGCGGCTGGTCTTCCGCACCCAAGAAAGCAGCACGGCGAGAGAGGCGGGCGTTACGCCTTCGATGCGGCCGGCGGCGCCAAGCGTCGCCGGTCTGGCTTCGGCCAGTTTCAACCGGACTTCATGGCTCAACGCCGTGATCTCAGCATAAGGAAGATCAGCGGGCAGGCGCAGGGATTCGTCCTTGCGGAAGGCGACAATGTCGGCCTCCTGTCGGCCGAGATAGCCGGCATAGAGCGCTTCGATCTCGAGCTGCTCCGCAATGTCGCGGCGGAAGTCGGCCGCTTCCGGCCAGACGCCAGCCAGGGACTTCAGCGTCACTCCCGGCAAAGCGAGCAGGTCGATCGCGGTCCGGCGGCGTCCGTCCTGGTTCACCGGGACGCCAAGGGTCGTCGCCTCCTTCGGCGACAGGCTATGGCCGAGCGCCCATTGCCGCGCCTCTGCGACGAGCGATTGTTTCACGTGAAACATTTCCGCCCGCGCCGGTCCGACGAGGCCGAGCCCCTCCCCGCGCCCGGTCAGGCGAAGGTCGGCATTGTCCGCCCGAAGGGTAAGGCGGTATTCGGCACGGCTCGTAAACATCCGATAGGGCTCGGTGACGCCGCGCGTGACGAGATCGTCGACAAGGACGCCGATATAGGCTTCCGCCCGGTCAAAGAGGATGGGGCCGCCGCCCGCGGCGGAGCTGGCCGCATTCGCTCCGGCGACGAGGCCTTGAGCGCCGGCTTCCTCATACCCGGTGGTGCCGTTGATCTGGCCGGCGAGGAACAGGCCTTTGAGGCGTTTGGTTTCGAGCGTCGGATAGAGCTCGCGCGGATCGACATAGTCATATTCGATCGCATAGGCGTGCCGAAGGACCGCCGCCCTTTCGAGGCCGGGTATGGTGTGCAGGAACTCGTCCTGCACGTCTTC
>CAZHUI010000152.1:0-4138 GCA_964535605.1 uncultured Caulobacterales bacterium | reverse complement strand
GCTTGCGGGAGAGGGCAGGGTGAGGGGGCGTCAACACGAGCCGACGCGATTTCTCGCGGCACTGACCCTCACCCCCGGCCCCGCTCCCGCGAAGAGCAGGAGAGGGGAGAAGGAGCCGGCAACATCGGCCGCGCGGCAGAATCTGCCCGGCAATTCGTTCCCGCCGGACGCTGACGCTCCGTTTACGTACCATTAGGCTTACTTGAGAAACCGCGCAAACGCTGGCCGCGCGCACGCGCTGTCAACACACGCTAACAGGCCCTTAACTGGCGGCGAACTTGCTCCCTCTGATCCGCCGGATTCGCCGACCTTGGCGGCCGGGGAGCGAAAAATCGCTTCTAACCCTGAAAGGGAGCTGACCGATGGTCAACAACGTCAATACGAATCCGGGCGCGCTCGTCGCCCTCCAGAATCTCACCCGCATCACCGACCGCCTGCAGGAAACGCAGCGCCGCGTGTCGACCGGGCTCGAAGTGTCGAGCGCGCGCGACAATCCGGCGATCTTTGCGCTCGCCCAGAACCAGCGCGCCGACCTCGCCTCGATCGAGACGGTGCAGCAGGGCCTTTCCGTCGGAACGTCCGCCGTCGATGTTGCGCTCGCCGCCGGCGAGTCGATCTCGGACGTGCTCGTCGAATTGAAGCAGGTGGCGAGCCAGGCCGCCGATCCGACGCTGTCGGCCGCCAATCGCCAAATTCTGCAGGAACAGTTTGTCTCCCTGCGCGAGCAGATCACCCGCCTTGTCGACAGCGCCAATATCGGCGGCCGCAACCTTATCGCCGCCGGCGCGCCTGACCTTACTGTCATCGCATCGACCGACGGGTCGGACTCGATCACGGTCGCCGCGCAGGATCTCTCCGTCGGCGGCGGCATTGTCGACATCGACGCCGGCGGCACGCCGCTCGCTGACGCCGCCGCGGCGCAAACCGAAATCGGCAACATCCAGACGGCGATCGACGCGCTGTCGGCCTCGCTTGGCCGTCTCGGCGCCGGGTCGCAGGCGCTGACGCTGCAGGACCGTTTGCTGACCCGCATTTCCGATGCGCTTGAGATCTCGATCGGCAATCTCGTCGACGCCGATCTCGCCAAGGAAAGCTCGCGCCTGCAGGCCCTGCAGGTGCAGCAGCAGCTGGCCATCCAGACGCTGTCGATCGCCAATTCGGCGCCGAACGCCATCCTCGCGCTCTTCGCGTAAGGGGGGCCTTGCGAACCGCCGCTCGCGGGCTAAGCGGGCGGCGGCGGGCAGGACAAAATGGACGTGGGAAGCCTCACCAATGCGGCATTCGCTCCCCGGCCGCAGCAAACAGGGGAACAGCGCTCGGCGGCGCTCGCCGAAAGCCGCCGGCAGTCAAACGCCGAGCAGCTGGCGCGCGCCGAACAGGCGCAGGCGCGAACGTCGGACCGCCTCGCGGAAGTGCGCGAAGCCGTCGCCCGCGTACTCGGCGCCAACACCCGATTGTCGATCGCGCGCACGAGCGCGTTCGACTTTGTCTACCGCGCGATTGACGTCGATACCGGCGAAGTCATCAATGAATGGCCGCAGGCGGTGTTCGTCGATCTCATCCGCGGCGTGCGCGACGATGTTCGCAGCGACGTTGACGCCGGGCTGATGCTCGACCGCGTCGCCTGAGGATCAAGATCCCTCCTTGCCCGGCGGCGCTTTCCGCCGGGCTTTTTTTGTCGGTGGAGTGGACAATCCGTTGTCCGCGCCCATAAGTGGCGTGCTGGACTTTGGAGCGATCATCCGTGAACTCGATCAGTGTTGGTGCGGCGATGTTGTTGGCGTCGGCGAGCCCGGCGGGCGCCGTCGATGTCGATGCGTTGACGGTGAAAGTGCGCGCCGAGGACGCCGACCGGTTCGTGGCCGTTTACGAGGCAGCGAACGGCGCACCGACGGCGGAGGCGCTCGAGGCGGGCTACATCGTTCCGGGCTCGGATGGTTTGAAGATCTTCACGCCGGGCCGGATTGAGAGCGCGCAAAATCTCGCAAAGGCGATCGCCCTTCGCCCGGATGACTATCGCCGGGCGATCGACATCTGCTTGCCGATGGCGAAGGCGTCGACCGAAGAACTCCGCGCCGTCTATCTGGCGATGGAAGGCTTGCTCGGCGATCCTGCGCTGCCGGAGATTTATGTTCTGTTCGGCGCCGGCAACTCCGGAGGGACGGCGGGCCCCGGCGCACAAGTGCTGGGCCTTGAAGTCCTGTGCCGCGGCGACAAAGACGAAGCGGCGATAAAATCATTGTTCCGCTCGTTTTTCGCGCATGAAACCGTGCACACGCTGCAGCCGCTGGAGCGCGAAGGGTTATTCGCGAACGATACGCTGCTGACTGTGATTCTGATGGAAGGCGGCGCTGACTACATCGCCGGCCTCGTCACCGGCGAGACGCCCGGGCCGGAACGTGCGGTCTGGGCCGCGGCGCGAGAGGCGGAAATTTGGAACAATTTCAAGAAGGACCGGCGCCAGCTGGCCAAGCGGCCCGTTGAGAAGCGGTTTGAAAAGGGCTCGCCGCTCTATCGGTGGATTGGCAATGCGGGCTCAGCGCCTGAAGGATGGCCGGACGAACTTGGCTACTGGCTCGGGATGCAGATCGCCGCGGCTTACGTCGATCAAGCGACGGACAAGCGCGCCGCGGTGAAGGACCTTCTCAATCTTGAAGACGCGACCGCCATTCTTGAAAAAAGCGGCTACGCCAAGCGCTTCGATTGACCCCTTCCGCGGGCCCGGCGCATAAGGCGGCGCATGACCAGACAGACCGCCGCCCGCCACCTTGTCGACGCCCTTGTCATGAACGGCGTCACGCATGTTTTCTGCGTTCCGGGCGAGAGTTATCTCGCGGTGCTCGACGCTCTCTACGACGTGCGCGACCGCATCAAAATCATCGTGAGCCGTCATGAGGCGTCGGCCTCAAACATGGCGGAGGCTTACGGCAAGCTGACCGGCAAGCCCGGCATTTGCATGGTGACGCGCGGTCCGGGCGCCACCCAAGGGTCGGTCGGCGTTCATACCGCCTTTCAGGATTCAACGCCGATGATCCTCTTCATCGGCCAGGTCGCGCGCGACATGCTCGATCGCGAGGCGTTTCAGGAAATCGACTACCGGCAGATGTTCGGGCCGGTGGCGAAATGGGCGGCGCAGATCGATGTCGCCGCGCGCGCCGGCGAATATGTGAACCGCGCCTTCGCCAATGCGCAGAACGGCCGGCGCGGCCCGGTGGTGTTGGCGCTTCCCGAGGACATGCTGACCGAAGATGCGGAGGCTGAAACGCTGCCGCCCGCGCCGGTCGTGATGGCGGCTCCAGATGAACGCGCGCTCGAACGTTTTCGCGAACTTCTCGGCGGCGCCGAGCGGCCGTTCCTGATGGTCGGCGGCGGGGGATGGACGGCCGCCGCCGTCAACGATCTGCGCCTGTTCGTTGAGGCGACCGGCCTGCCCGTCGGCGCCTCATTCCGGTCGAAAGATCTCTTCGACAATCTTCATCCGCAATATGCGGGCGATGTCGGCATCGGGCCGAACCCGAAGCTCGTCGAACGCCTGAAAGCCTCGGACCTCGTCATCGCCTTCGGACCGCGCCTCGGCGAGATGACGACGTCGGGCTATGAGCTCTTCAAGGCGCCGCTGGCGGCGCAGCCGCTCATCCACATTCATCCGGGCGCGGAGGAGCTCGGCCGGGTCTACCAGCCGATGCTGGCGATCAACGCCGCGCCCGAAACAATGGCGCGCGCGCTCGCCGCGGAGGAATGGACGCTCGACGAGAGCTGGCTGCAGCAGGCTTATGAGGCCCATTCCGATTTCGAGGCGTGGTCAAAGCCGGTCAAGGTGGGCGAGGGGGTCAATCTCTCCGAAGTCTTCGCGTGGCTCGATAAGAACCTCCCGGCGGACGCGATCATGTGCAACGGAGCCGGCAATTATGCGGCGTGGCTCCATCGCTTTTACCGTCACAAGGAATTCAAGACTCAGCTCGCCCCGACGTCGGGCGCGATGGGGTACGGCTTTCCAGCGGCGCTCGCGGCGAAGGCCGTCTTTCCGCACCGCGAGGTCATCTGCGCCGCCGGCGACGGCTGCTTCATGATGGCGTCGAATGAATTGGCGACCGCCATGCAGTACGGCCTTAACGTCATCACGCTTGTCTCGAACAAT
>CAZHUI010000151.1:0-4152 GCA_964535605.1 uncultured Caulobacterales bacterium | reverse complement strand
ACTTCTTCAAAGCACAAAACTATGTCGCAGATTAAACGCCCGATGCTCTAGCGCGGCCAATGTCAGATAGACCGCCGCCGCGCTTGTCGCATGTCCGCTCGGGAAGGATTTTCCCGTCGCATGAACAAGATGCGGAACGATGTCGGGGCGCGGCCGGTCGAACAGCGCCTTGAGCCCATTGGCGAGGAGCGTTTCGCCAAGCACGGCGGCGAGGAGGATCGCCAACAGCGTCCATTCCCGCCGCACGGCGAACCAGCCGGCGAGAACCGTCGTCA
Organism: uncultured Caulobacterales bacterium; assembly: GCA_964535605.1. Lineage (GTDB taxonomy): Bacteria > Pseudomonadota > Alphaproteobacteria > Caulobacterales > Parvularculaceae > Amphiplicatus. The sequence continues at coordinate 3,877 of CAZHUI010000151.1, read as the reverse complement.
CGACCGTCAGCACCGGCGTTCCGGCAAGCGCCGTCATCTCTCGCGCGAAAGGCAGAAGCCAGGAGGGACCGGCCGGCGTTGAAGGGTCAGCGGGATTGCGAAGGCCGCGCAGGACCGCTTCGTCGAAAGCCTGCGCGCTCCCGCTTGTCGCAAGACCGGCCATGACTGCGAATATCAGCAGGCAGAGCAAAGCGCCGGAGAACAGCCCGAGAACACGCGCAGCGGGCGGGACGGCGCCGTCAGTCGTTCCTGACAACCGCGCCGCCCTTCATCACGAAGCCGATTTTCTCAAGAGCCGTGACATCGGCGAGCGGGTCGCCGTTGACGGCGATCATGTCCGCCGCGCATCCTGCATTGAGGCAGCCGAGCGCGCCGGCTTCGCCCAGGGCTTCCGCGGCGAGCGTCGTCGCCGATCGGATCGCCTCAGCCGGCGTCATGCCGTATTTCACCATCCAGAAGAACTGCTTTGCATTGTCGCCGTGCGGATAGACGCCGCTGTCGGTGCCATAGACGACTTTCGCGCCGGCCTTCACCGCCGCGCGGAAACTCTCGCGCTGGATTTCGGCGATCTCGGCGTCTTTCCTCAGCGATTCTTCCAGCGCGCCGTTCTTTCGGCCTTCGGTTTGCGTGTATTCGGTATTGTAGATGTCCATCGCGAGATAGACGCCTTTCGCCTTCGCCATGCGGATCGCTTCGTCGTCGAGATAGCTCGCATGTTCGATCGTATCGACGCCGGCGCGAATGGCGTTCTTGATCCCTTCGTTCCCATGCGCATGGCTCGCCACTTTCAATCCGCGGCTGTGCGCTTCGGCGACGATCGCCGCGATCTCCTCGACCGTGTTCTGCGCCGCGCCGGGCGTCGTGCCTTTTGAAAAGACGCCGCCGGTCGAACAGGTTTTGATGAGGTCGGCGCCGAACTTGATGTTGCGGCGGACCTTTGCGCGCATCTCCCACGGTCCGGTGGCGACGCCATCGCCGACCGACTCGGCGTCATGGGGCTGCAGATTGTTGTCGCCGCAATGGCCGCCGATGATGCTGATCGACGGACCGGCGGCGAAGATGCGCGGTCCCGGCACGACGCCGGCATTGATCGCGTCGCGCAAGGCGACATCGCCAAAGCCGTCATTGCCGACATCGCGCACGGTGGTGAAGCCCGCCTCCAGCGTCTTCTTCGCATTGGCGACGCCATGGATCGCCGCGCTGTCGCGCGCCTGCCCGAGCGAATTGTACCCAGCGAGCGAAGCGTCGCCGATGAGATGCGTGTGCATGTCGATGAGACCCGGCAGGATCGTCTTCGAGCCGAGGTCGATGAGCGTTGCGCCCGCCGGCGGTTTGAGGGTAAGCGCCGAGCCGATGCTCACGATCTCGCCGCCCTCGATCAGAATAGCAGGGTTGGCTACCGCCCGGCCGGAAGCCGGATCGATCATCCGTGAAGCCGTTACATAGCTCGGCGCGGCGAATGCAGGCGCAGACGCGAGGACAAGAAAAGCGGCGGCTAATTTCATGCGAGCCCCTGACTTTGAAACGAGAGACGATGGTCGGCGTAATCCGCCGCCGCCGTCAATCGCGGCGCTCACTCAAGCATTACGGCTTGACGCCAGTCCCGTCAGCACGGCGCGATGGCGTCGGCTGCCGGGCAAAGCCCGGCCGTCATCAAGAGTGATCTCCATGTCGCCTGACGCGGTCACCCGGCAGGCCATGACACGCGCTGGATTGACGAGCCGGGAACGATGAATGCGCACGAAACCGAACGGCGACAGCCGCCGTTCCCACGCCGCCATGGTTCCGCGGATGAGATGGGCTTTGTGCGCGGTGTGGATTTCAACGTAGTTTCCTGCGGAGGACACAAAGAAGATATCGGCCGGATCCAGAAAAAATACAGCGCCGCCGTCCCGAATCTCCACCCGCGCACCCGGCGCCGGCGCGGCAGCCTCGACGGCGCGCCGCTCGAAATACCAGAAAATGGCGCCAATGATCGCGTAAGTGATCGCATCCTTGCGCCACTCATAAATGAGCGGCAGCAGGAAGCCGTCGTCGAAGAACCCGTAGCGGGCGCCGGCAAGGCGGTAACCAGCCGCCCGGATCTCGACCATCAGAGCGACATGGGCTAGGGAAAAGGGGACGGTTAGGGCGGCATGAACAGCCAACGATCTCGGCAGCCCCTCTTTGGCGATCGGCCGCTTTCGGACGGCCATCCCGATCATGGGCGCAAGGGCGAGAATGACGGCGAAGCTCGACGCCTCCAGAAATAGGGGAATCGCCGGGTTCAATACGTCGCCGTCGCGTCGCGCCTCGATGATCAGCGAAGAAGCGTTGACCAGGGAATTGATGAGTCCAACGCCGGCGATGATCAGCATCGGGGTACGCTGCCAATTCTCCCCGTTTGTCCCGGATGTTCCGCCGTTTGTCACTCTTAGTTGTCCGCTTGTCCCACCCGCGCGCGTTCCGCGGCGCCAATGTAGCGCCGGCGCGGGCGCGGCGCAAAATCGTTCATTCAGGAGGAGCCCCGATGGCTGAACGCCGCTACGACCTCGACTGGTTACGGATCGCCGCCTTTGGCGTTCTTATCCTTTACCATGTCGGCATGTTTTATGTTTCCTGGGACTGGCATGTGAAATCGAGCCGGGCATCGGAAGCGATTGAGCCGCTGATGCGCTTGTCGAGCCCTTGGCGGTTAATTCTGCTCTTTTTCATATCCGGCGTCGCGACCCGGTTCATCGCCGGTCGCATGCCCCCGGGACGCCTCTTCCTGTCGCGCATGGGCAGGCTATGGCCGCCGCTCCTGCTGGCTGTGTTTGTGATCGTGCCGCCCCAAGCTTTTTATGAAATCGTCTCGGCCCTCCAGGAAGCGAATGCCCTTGCGGCAGGTCACGCTCATTGGCTCGACAATTTCTACGTCAAATATGTCACCGCTTCAGGCGGGTGGTGCGACGGCGACGGTTGCCTGACGACGCCGACCTACAACCACATGTGGTTTGTCGCCTATCTTATTCTCTACACCGCCGCCCTCATACTTGTCGCGCCGATCATCCGGCGCACGCCGGCGGCGCTGTCGCGGGCGATCGCGGGCCCGGGCCTGATCATCACGCCCTGGCTCTTCCTGTTTTTTGCGCGCGCAACGCTCCAGCCGATGTTCGGTGAGACACATGACTTTCGGAACGACTGGTATCTCCACACCGTCTACTTTGCGACCTTCGCCTTTGGCTTCGCCGTTGCCAAAGTCGACCGGTTTTTCGACGATTGCATGCGGCGGCGCTGGCTTGCCCTTGCGCTTGCGATAGGCGCCTGGGGCGTCGTCTCAATCTATATAGGCGGTTACAGCGAAGCGCCGCCGCCGCCTGAATGGCTGCGCACGAGCATGCGCGGCGTTCGTGAGCTGCAGGCATGGACCGCGATTGTCGCGGCGATCGGCTTTGCGCGGCGTTATTTCAGAAACGCCGACGGGCCTCTGCGCCGGTTGCTGACCGAAGCGATCTTCCCTTTTTACCTCATCCACCAGACGATCATCGTCGCGGCGGCGTTCCATCTCGACAAGGCAGGCTTGCCTCTGATTCTCGAAGTTCCGCTCCTGCTCGCTGCAACTATTCTCGGCTGCTGGGCGTTCTTCGAGATCGGGCGCAGACTACCTGTCGGACGCGTCTTCTTCGGCCTTGCGCCAAACCGGAAAAAATCCGCCGCCGCGATTACGGCGGCGGCGTGACGCCTTATCGTGTCAAGGGCTTGTACTTGATCCGGTGCGGGATGTCGGCGTCCGGCCCGAGGCGGCGCTTCTTGTCTTCCATATAGGCCGCGAAATTTCCTTCGAACCATTCGACATGGCTGTCGCCTTCGAAGGCGAGGATGTGCGTGGCGATGCGGTCGAGGAACCAGCGGTCGT
>CAZHUI010000150.1:0-4403 GCA_964535605.1 uncultured Caulobacterales bacterium | reverse complement strand
AGCCCTCGGGCGAAATCATCGAGACGCCGATCATCTCGAACTTCAAGGAAGGCCTGACGGTTCTCGAGTACTTCAACTCGACGCACGGCGCCCGCAAGGGTCTTGCCGACACGGCGCTGAAGACCGCGAACTCCGGCTACCTGACGCGCCGTCTCGTCGATGTCGCGCAGGACTGCATCATCCGCGAGCTCGATTGCGGCACGGAAAACGGCATCACCATCGACGCCGTCATCCAGGGCGGCGAGACGATCGTCACGCTGTCGCAGCGTATTCTCGGGCGCACGACGCTCGAAGAGATCCGCCATCCGGAGACGAAGGAAATCCTCGCCCGCCGGAACGACGAGATCAATGAAGAACAGGCCGAGGAGATCGAAGGCTCAGGCGTCACGAAAGTGCGCGTGCGTTCGGTCCTCACTTGCGACGCCAAGGTCGGCGTCTGCGCCAAGTGCTACGGGCGCGACCTCGCGCGCGGCTCGGCGGTCAATGTCGGCGAAGCGGTCGGCGTCATCGCGGCGCAGTCGATCGGCGAACCCGGCACGCAGCTCACCATGCGCACGTTCCACATCGGCGGCACGGCGCAGGTCGGCGACACCTCGTTCATCGAGGCGAGCCATGACGGCAAGATCGTCCTTGAAAACCGCAACGTCGTCAAAAACTCCGACGGCGACCTCATCGTCATGGGCCGCAACACGCTCGTGAAAATCGTCGACAAGGACGGCAAGGAACATGCGTCGTACAAGGTGTCCTACGGCACCAAACTGCGCATCGACGACAGCGCCCGGGTGACGCGCGGCCAGCGCATCGCCGACTGGGATCCCTATACGCTGCCGATCCTCACCGACCTCGCCGGCAAGGTGAAGTTCGAGGATCTGCAGGAAGGCTTCTCGATGCAGGTTGTCGCCGACGAAGCGACCGGCATCGCGAGCCGCGTCGTGCTCGACTGGCGCGCCAACCCGCGCGCCGCGGCGCTGAAGCCGGCGATCGTCATCACCGACGACAAAGGCAAGCCGCTGAAGCTCGAGTCCGGCGGCGAGGCGCGTTACCAGCTGCCCGTCGACGCCATTCTCTCGGTTGAGGACGGCGAGATGGTGCGCGTCGGCGACGCGCTCGCGCGTATCCCGACGGAAGGCGCCAAGACCCGCGACATCACCGGCGGTCTGCCGCGTGTTGCGGAACTCTTCGAAGCGCGCCGCCCGAAGGATCACGCGATCATCGCGGAAGTCGACGGCAAGGTCGAATTCGGACGCGACTACAAGAACAAGCGCCGCATCCGGATTGTGCCGACGGACGAGAGCCTCGAGCCGATCGACTACCTCGTGCCGAAGGGCAAGCACATCTCGGTGTCGGAAGGCGACTTTATCGCGAAGGGCGAATTCCTCATCGACGGCAATCCGGCGCCGCATGACATTCTCCAGATCCTCGGCATCGAGGCGCTGGCGAATTACCTGATCAACGAGATTCAGGAAGTTTATCGCCTGCAGGGCGTGCCGATCAACGACAAGCACATCGAAGTGATCGTGCGCCAGATGCTGCAGAAGATCGAAGTCTCCGATCCCGGCGACTCGCTGTTCCTGAAGGAAGAGCAGGTCGACAAGATCGAGTTCGAAGAGACGAATGCGCGCCTCGACGAGCAGGGCAAGCGTCCGGCGAAAGGCGCGCCGGTGCTGCTGGGCATCACGAAAGCCTCGCTGCAGACGCGCTCCTTCATCTCGGCTGCGTCCTTCCAGGAAACGACTCGCGTCCTCACCGACGCGGCGGTCAACGGCAAGGTCGATAACCTTGAGGGTCTCAAGGAGAACGTCATCGTCGGCCGCCTCATCCCGGCGGGCACCGGCGGCATGATGTCCCGTCACCAGGTCGAGGCCGAGCGCCGCGACCAGGCGATGATCGACGAACGCGAACGCCGCGCGGCGACCGCCGCGCTCGCTGCGCCGGCGCCGGCGCCGGTTCAGGAAGAGCAGCCGCAGGCGGCGCAATAAGGCTCGCGATCAACGTTAAAAACGGCGGCCCCCGGGCCGCCGTTTTTCTTTAAGAGTGGTGCGCGACTTGAATGCGGCGATCGGCATGACGGCTGACAACGCAACGAATGCGGCGAGCGATGCAGCGGCGCCTGTCTTCATCTGCGGCGCCTTGCGGTCGGGAACGACGCTCCTGCGCATCATGGTTAATCACCATCCGCTTTTGTCGAACCCCGGCGAGATGGACTTCCTGTTCGAGCCGCCGCCCTTGAAGAACGCCGCGCCGGATCTCGACTGCTACCTCCATGAGATCTCTTTCAATCGGGTCTTCAGGGCGGCCGGGTTCAAGCCGAAACCGGAACTAGGCCACGCCGGCATGATCCGCGACATGGTCGCCGGGCTCCGCACGCCGGGGCGAAAGCTGTCGATCAACATTCACCGCAATTTCAGCCGCATTCCCGCGATATTTCCAGCGGCGCGATACGTTCACCTCGTGCGCGATCCGCGCGATGTCTCGCGCTCTGCGATCGGCATGGGCTGGGCCGGCAATGTCTATCACGGCGTCGATCACTGGACGCAGTCGGAACGGGACTTCGAGCGTCTGGCGGCTGCAGTTCCGCCCGATCGCATTCATGAAATGAGGAACGAAGCGCTGATCGCCGATCCCGTCGGCGAACTGACGCGCCTTTGCGCGTTTTTTGGCGTTCCTTACGACCCGGCGATGCTGTCCTACCCGGCGACGACGACCTACGCCGCGCCCGATCCGGCCTTGATAGGGCAGTGGCGCCGCCAAATGAGCCCGCGCGAAGTCGGTCTCGTGGAGGCTAAAGTCGGCGCGATGCTGACCGACCGCGGCTTTGAGCCGTCCGGACATTCACCAGTGAGGCCGGGCCCGCTTGGCCTGTTCCAGCTCCGGATGGAGGACCGCTGGAACCGGTGGCGCCTGATGGCGCGGCGGCAAGGCCTGCTGCTCCTGTTCGCCGACATGATCGCGCGCCGATTGCCGCCGTCGCCGCTGACCGATTTAATCCGGCGCCGGCGCGCCGAAAAGGCCGTGAAATACCTGCAGTAGCGCCACCAGGCGCGCCTGTGGAAAACCGCGAGGCGCCGGATTGGGAAAGCTTTCAGATTTGCGAAGGTTTTCTGACCCCTGCCTATTGACCCACCCGATTCACGCCAGTAGAGACAGCCTCGCTGAAAGGCCGGCCGTCAGGTTTTCCTGAAACGCGGTCAGTTTAGCCGACAAAGTTCAGTTTTAACGGACGGTGTTCCACCTCGTGGGCTCCGTCCTTTCGCGTCGTTTGCGGATGTCCGCCTGCGACGCGCGAATTTCGCTTGGATTTGGGTCCGGGACGCCGGGTCCGCCGCTAGGGAAGCGCCAATGCCGACGATACAGCAGCTGATCCGGAAGCCCCGGAGCCCGCGCCGGAAGATCAACAAGGTGCCGGCGATGCAGCAGAACCCGCAAAAGCGCGGCGTCTGCACGCGCGTTTACACGACGACCCCGAAGAAGCCGAACTCGGCGCTCCGGAAGGTTGCGAAGATCCGCCTCACCAACGGGTTCGAGGTGATCGGCTACATTCCCGGCGAAGGCCACAACCTTCAGGAGCACTCAGTCGTCTTGATCCGCGGCGGGCGCGTGAAGGACCTTCCGGGCGTTCGCTACCACATCATTCGCGGCGTCCTCGATACGCAGGGCGTCAAGGACCGCAGACAGCGCCGGTCGAAATACGGCGCCAAGCGTCCGAAATAAGCGAGGGTCAACGATGTCACGCCGCCACCGCGCCGAAAAACGCGAAGTCCACGTCGATCCGAAATTCGGCGACGCCTCCGTGTCAAAATTCATGAACTACATCATGTATGACGGCAAAAAATCGGCCGCCGAAAAGATCGTCTACGGCGCGCTTGAGCGCATCGAAGGCAAGCTCCGCAAGCCGCCGGTCGACGCCTTCAAGGAAGCGCTCGACAACGTCATGCCCTCGATCGAAGTGCGCTCGCGCCGGGTCGGCGGCGCCACCTATCAGGTGCCCGTCGAAGTTCGTCCTGAGCGCCGCGTCGCGCTCGCGATGCGCTGGATCATCACGGCCGCACGCGCCCGCAACGAAACGACGATGGTCGATCGCCTCTCGAACGAAATCATGGACGCCGCGCAGAATCGCGGCTCCGCGGTGAAGAAGCGCGAAGACACGCACCGCATGGCGGAAGCGAACCGCGCCTTTTCGCATTACCGCTGGTAACGAAACCAGAGCCTTAAGTCAGAGTTTTGAAGGACGAGCCCCATGGCCCGCACGCATAAGATCGAGGACTACCGGAACTTCGGCATCATGGCCCACATCGATGCGGGCAAGACGACGACGACCGAGCGCATCCTGTTCTACACGGGCAAGTCGCATAAGATCGGCGAAGTCCATGACGGCGCCGCGACCATGGACTGGATGGAGCAGG
>CAZHUI010000149.1:0-4466 GCA_964535605.1 uncultured Caulobacterales bacterium | reverse complement strand
GTCTGGATCGTCATGTGCAGAGAGCCGGCGACGCGGGCGCCTTTCAGCGGCTGCTTCGCGCCGAACTCAGCGCGCGTCGCCATCAGGCCCGGCATTTCGGTTTCGGCGATCTCGATTTCCGTGCGCCCCCACTCGGCGAGCTTCATGTCCTTGACGACGTAGTCATTATGGGCGGGTGCGGCCATGGGAGGATCCTTCCGATTCGGGCTGATTTTGCGGGCGGCTTATAGCAATGGCGCCGGCGGGCGCCAAGTGAGATATAAAGATTTCTTTATATGATATTTTGAGGCCCTTCAGAGAGGATTTTCCCTGTGTCGCCATTTCCGCTAGCATCGGCGCGTGGGGATGAGGGGTGACGGGCTTGGAGCCTCAGGCAACAGGGGATTTGGCGACGCGGCCCGCCTTCGGGGCGGATGTCCGAACGCCCTTGCCTGCCGCCGCCCCGGTGTTTGGCGCCCGCCCGCCGGGCATTCTCGTTCGGCTGGCGAAATTGCTGGCCGGGCGCAGCCGCGCCAAGAAGAAAGCGCCGGCCGAGACAGCGGCGGGCGTTCCCGATCCCGAAAAACTGTTCCCGGCGCCGCGCTACGCGGCGGACGGCGCCGCCGTCGATGGAAGCCAGGCGGAACATTACGATCATATCGCGCGGGAACTTCGGCAGGAGGCGAGCGATCTTGATGCGGCCGCCGCCGACAAGGCGGTCATGCTCGGAAAGGCGCTCGCCAAAAGCCTCCTCGATCAGATGGAAGCGAAGGCGGTCTTCAGGATTTCCGCGGTCCTGCGCGGCGTTGTCATGCTGGGTCTCCTGTTCTTTGTGGCGGCCCTTTCCTGGAAAGTCGCGTCTAAGCTTGATCCCGCGCCTTATTCCTACGCCTCGCTCTACGCCTTTCTCGGCCTCATCGGCGTTCTTGCGGCCGGGGTCGCGGCGGACAGCGCGGACAGCGCGGCGCGGAAACGATTCGCGCGCATCGCGGGCGACCTTGAATCGCTGGTTGCGCAGGCGACCGGGCGCCTTCGTGACCGGCTGATCGAACAGCGTGCGGCGATGCAGCTGAATTCGGCCGCCGATCTTCCGGCCGCGATTTCGGCGGCGGCGCGCGCGCGGATGACGACGATCGCCGGCCTCCGATTCTACGAGCAGGCGCCGGTGATCGGCGCGGAAAGCGACGGCTATCGCTGCCATGTGCTGGGCGCGGCGGTCGCGGCGGAAGCCAATCACCGCCTCGGCGCCGGGACGCGCTTTATCGGGCGGTTTTCCGCGCTTCTTTTCGGCGTCGCGATCGGCATCGCCGCGCTCTTTTTCTCAATCGCCGGGCCGTTCGCGCTGATTCCCCTCCCGGCCTTCGTCTCCGAGCTTGTCGCGGCGGAGTTGGCGCGGCCGGGCATCGTCACCTTCGCCCTCGCCATGGCGGCGGCGATCTTTGCGCCGCATCTTCTGGGGCCGATGGCCGCGCAGATCATCGCCGCCGACGATCCCGCCGGCGCGTTGAAGCGCTATGGCCTCGACGCCGCCGCGAACGGCCTCAAGAATCGGGCGCTGACCGCCGCGGCCGAACGCCCGCGCGAAATGATCGAGCGCTTCGCCGATGCGCTCCTGGCGCTCGAAAAGCGGGCCGACGCCTGGTCGAAAACGGGCGCCCGATTCGCCGAAAGCGCGCCCGCCGATGAGCCCCATTGGCGCAAAGCCCCTGAGGGCCCCCGATTCGTCGCCCAGAATTTCGCGGTCGCCCCCCCGAAATTCGTCGCCGACGCCGCAGAGCCGGTCCGGCGCGGATTTTTTTCGCGTCCCGCCCGCCCCGATGCTGCCCCGAAACAAACCTTTGGGGGCAGCGAGGCGCCCCCCTGGCTTAAGAATTGACGCGCACCCTTTGCGCTCACTTAAGACTCTTTTAACCAAAAAGTTCTGTCCTGTTGGTAACTTCATATTGACGGTGGAGACCGGCTGCCGCACTATATGTTGTGTCGGCGACGGTGATTGGTCGAAGGGCTCGATCCTCCGGCGCTGACCCCGCAAAACGCGGGAAATCTCTGAAAAAGTCGCGACGCCGACCGCCGGCGCGCCCCTTGAGGGGCAACCGGCGACAAGGTTTTGCGCGCCATCGTCCGGACGCCCCGCTGGGAAGTGGCGGCAACGGCCGGCGAGGGTGGAAATTGGCGAGAGAAAAGGGGCGCGTTCGATGTCGGCTGCGACGGAAACTGTGAAGCTTCTCGAAACCCCGATCGCCGCGCCGGCGCCGGCGCCCGAACCGCGCCGGCCGGATCTCCGGCTCGTCAAGGACATTGTCCTCGATCATGCGCGCGACGCGCTCATCACCGATTTCGGCAAGAAGACGCTCGACGACCGCTATCTCCTCGACGGGGAGACCTATCAGGACATGTTCGCGCGCGTCGCGCGCACCTATGGCGACGACGCCGAGCACGCCCAGCGCATCTATGACTACATTTCGCGCATGTGGTTCATGCCGGCGACGCCGGTCCTGTCGAATGGCGGGGCGGCGCGCGGCCTGCCGATTTCCTGCTTCCTCAACGCCGTCGGCGATTCGCTCGAAGACATCGTCGGCACCTGGAACGAGAATGTCGCGCTCGCCTCGAACGGCGGCGGCATCGGCACCTATTGGGGCGGCGTCCGGTCGATCGGCGAAAAGGTCAAAGGCGCAGGCGCGACGTCGGGCATCATTCCGTTCATCCGCGTGATGGACAGCCTCACCCTCGCGATCAGCCAGGGGTCGCTTCGCCGCGGGTCGGCCGCCGTCTATCTCGACGTGCACCATCCGGAGATCGAGGAGTTTCTTGAAATCCGCAAACCCTCGGGCGATTTCAACCGCAAGTCCTTGAACCTCCACCACGGCCTCAACATCACCGACGAATTCATGGAAGCGGTCGCCGCCGACGCCGATTTCGGCCTCCGCTCGCCGAAGAACAACGAGGTTCTGAAAACCGTCAGCGCGCGGAAATTGTGGCAGAAGATTCTGGAAATCCGCCTGCAGACGGGCGAGCCCTATCTCGTCTTCTCCGACACCGTGAACCGCGCGATGCCCAAGCACCAGCGCGACCTCGGCCTTAAAGTGTCGACCTCGAACCTCTGCTCGGAGATTATGCTCCACACCGGCAAGGATCATCGGGGCGAGGATCGCACGGCCGTCTGCTGCCTCTCCTCGATCAACGCCGAGAAATATTTCGAATGGAAGGACGACGAGCGCTTCATCGAGGACGTGATGCGCTTCCTCGACAATGTGCTCGAAGACTTCATCCGGCGCGCGCCCGCCTCGATGGCGAAAGCGGTCTATTCGGCCAAGCGCGAACGCAGCGTCGGTTTGGGCCTCATGGGCTTCCATTCCTTCCTGCAGGAACAGGGCGTGCCGTTTGAGAGCGCCATGGCGAAGTCGTGGAACATCAAGCTCTTCAAGCATATCCGCATGGGCGCGGACGCGGCCTCGGTCGCGCTCGCCGAAGAACGCGGCGCCTGCCCCGACGCCGAAGAACGCGGCGTGAAGCAGCGCTTTTCGCACAAGCTTGCCATCGCGCCGACCGCCTCGATCTCGATCATCTGCGGCGGCTGCTCGCCTTGCATCGAGCCCATTCCGGCGAACGTCTTCGTCCACAAGACGCTGTCGGGCTCCTTCACGGTGAAGAACACCGCGCTCCAGAAGATCCTCGAGGAAAAAAGTCAGGACACGGACGAAGTCTGGTCCTCGATCATCGAGCATGAAGGCTCGGTCCAGCATCTCGATTTCCTCAGCGATCTTGAAAAGGATATTTTCAAGACCGCGTTTGAAATCGACCAGCGCTGGGTGGTCGAGCTCGCCGCCGACCGCTCGCCCTTCATCTGCCAGGGCCAGTCGGTGAACGTGTTCCTCCCCGGCGACATCGACAAATGGGACCTCCACATGCTGCACTGGACGGCGTGGGAGAAGGGCTGCAAGTCGCTCTATTACTGCCGCTCGAAAAGCGTGCAGCGCGCCGGCTTCGCCAACGGCAAGAAATCCGGCGCCGCGCTCGACGAGGCGATCCAGCATAATCTCGAAGCCGCCGCTGCGGCGAAGACGGATTATGAGGAATGTTTGGCGTGTCAGTGAATTTAAACGGCGGAGGAAATCTGGATGGCAAAGAAATCGAGTCAGAAAACATCTTAGCTTGCGGGAAAAGTACTCAGCGGAAAGAAGAAGCCAACGCCTACTGAGATAAAGAAATTGGCGGCTTCAGTACTTTCGCAAGACGAAGCCGCTTCTCGCAAGAAGAAGCCGAAGAAGTCGAAATAATACGGTTGCTCAAAACCAAATGAGCAACGAAATCATGCAGGTTGCGTCAAGTGCGCGGCAACCCGTCTGCGCCGAAGAATTTCCCTGCACGTGACAATCTGATTTCTTTCTAAATCGGACGCGAAAATTTTCCTCCATTCTTCTAAAGTGAACTCACTTATACCAACCCCCGCTGATTGGGACTCATTTTTAGGATTCCCAACGATTGCG
>CAZHUI010000148.1:0-4573 GCA_964535605.1 uncultured Caulobacterales bacterium | reverse complement strand
TTCGGCCCGACTAGGCGGGATTTTGACCCGTCGAGCGCCCGCTTCACCGTCACCATGTCGAGCACCGGAATGCCCTCGGTGATGCAGATGATGAGCGGGATCTCCGCCGCGATCGCTTCCAGAATCGAATCCGCCGCGAAAGGCGGCGGGACATAGATGACGCTGGCGTCGGCGCCGTGCTTGGCTTTCGCTTCGGCGACGGTGTCGCAGACCGGCAGTGTTTTGCCCTTGGCCGCGCCGCCGCCCTCCCAGACCGAGCCGCCCTTGCCCGGTGTCACCCCGGCAGTCATGCGCGTGCCGTAGGCGATCGCCTGTTCGGTGTGGAACGTCCCCTGCGAGCCGGTCAGGCCCTGGCAGATGACGCGGGTCGATTTGTCGATGAGGATGGCCATGAGGGAACTTTTGCGAGCGCGAAGGGACGGGGCGTCTTACCGGCGGCAGGCGGCGGCGGCAACCGGGATATGGCCTGCCGGGCGAGTCACGAAGCTGTAAGAAATGACGGGCATGGCGTGAGGATGAGAACCCTCGCCCCGCTATTCATCCCGCTCGCCAGCCTCGCCGTTCCGGCGGCGGCGCGCGCCGAGCCGGCCCCGCCCGTCTATTCGATCATCGTCGAAAACGACCTCTTCGGCGGTTCTGACGAGCGCTATACGAGCGGCATCAAGCACCAATGGCTGTCGGCGGAGGGAAAAGGCGCTGGCCTAGCGCGGCTTTTCCTGCGCGCGGGCGACGGCGACAGCGTGCGCTACGGCGTCGGCGCCGGGCAGAGCATTTTTACGCCGGAGGAGATCAACATCGCCGCGCCGCAGCCCGGCGAGCGCCCTTACGCAGGTTGGCTCTTTCTGGAGGCGCAGTCGGTCGTCACGCGCCGCAGCGGCGCGACCGACTTCCTGAAAGTTGCCGCGGGCGTCGTCGGTCCCGCCTCGCTCGCCGAGGCGGCGCAGCGGACCACGCACCGCGCGCTCAATTTCATTGACCCCGCGGGCTGGGACAATCAGCTGCGGAACGAGCCGGGCCTTCTCGTTTCGTTCGACAGGCAATGGCGCCTTGGCGCGGGCCGGCGGTTCGAAGCGCTGCCCCATGCTGGCGCGAGCCTCGGCAATGTGCTGACCGAAGCGCGCGCCGGCGCGATCTTCCGTACCGGGAGCAATCTGGCGGCCGACAGCCTCCCCGCCCGCAACGGCCCGGCGCGGCCCGCCGCCGGCGCGCATGGCGCCGACGGGGTTTCCTGGCAGATTTTCGCCGGCGGGCAGGCGCGCGCAGTCGCGCAGAATATTTTCCTCGACGGCAACACGTTCCGCGACAGCCTGTCGGTCGACAAGAAAACAATCGTCGGAGAACTGGAAGCGGGATTCGCGGTGCGGGCGGGCCGCGTCTCGGTCGGTTACAATCACGTCTGGCGCACGAAGGAATATGACGGCGAGCCTGACTTTCAGGATTTCGGCGCCGTGACCGTGTCGGCGACGTTTTAGGCGCACCGCGCGCGCATTCCCCCGCTGTCAAAAAACTGTCGCCAAGAGCGCTTAGGGCGATCTCTTGCCGTTCGCGCCGGTTCCAGCGCGCTTTCACCTGACCTTGGGGAGATATCGACGTGACGAAACACGCCCTGTTCGCCGCCGCCAGCCTTGCAACGCTTGCGCTTTCCAGCGCGCCCGCCGCTGCGCAGGCGACCCTTAGCTTCCTCGGCCGCTATGAAAGCGGCGCCGTCGGCGGCGCCGAAATCTCCGCCTTCGATCCCGGGACGCGGCGCCTCTTCATCACCAATGGCGCGACGCAGATGATCGACATCATCGACGCGTCGAACCCGGCGTCGCTGGCGTACGTCACCTCGATCGTGGTCGGCGGATCGCCGACCCATGTGCAGGTCGCCGGGCGCACGCTGGCTGTCGCCGTCAACAAGGATGACGGCGCGAGCATCGGCGAAGTGCGGTTCTACACGACGGCGGGCGTTTTCCAGTCGGCGGTCGATGTCGGGTTTCTTCCCGATCAGGTGACGCTCCTCAATGGCGGGCGCCTTGCGCTCGTCGCCAATGAGGGCGAGCCGCGCGACGGCGTTGCGACGCCGGGCTCCGTGACGATCATCGACCGCAGCCGCGAAGGCCGCGAACGGGTGTGCACGGCGGGCTTCGCGGGGGTCTCGGCGGCGAATCTCGACGAGACGACGCGCCTCTTCCCGGGCCAAACGCCTGAGTTCGACTTCGAGCCGGAATATGTCGCAGGCGTCGACGGCGGGCGGTACGTTTACGCCGCCCTGCAGGAGGCGAACGCGCTCGCCGAGATCGACACCCAGACCTGCGCGGTGACGGCCGTGCGCGGGCTCGGCTTCAAGGACCACAGCGCCGACGGAAACGGGTTCGACGCCAGCGACCGCGACGGCGCGATCAATATCGCCGAATGGCCGGTCTCAGGAATGTACATGCCCGACACGATCACCGCCTTCGCGCAAGACGGCGAGACCTTCATCGTCACGGCGAACGAAGGCGATGATCGCGGCGAGACCGCGCGCGTTTCCGCGCTGACGCTCGACACCGGCGCCTTTTCGAATGCAGCGAGCCTGCAGCAGAGCGCCAATCTTGGCCGGCTGACCGTATCGACGATCGACGGCGACACCGACGGGGACGGCGATTTCGACGCGCTGTTCGTCTATGGGTCGCGGTCGTTCTCGATCTACACTGCGGCGGGCGAGCAGGTGTTCGATTCCGGCGACGACTTCGAGCAGATCACCGCGGCGGCCTACCCGGCGAATTTCAACGCCGACAATGAAGAGAACACTTTCGACAACCGCAGCGACAACAAGGGACCGGAGCCCGAAGGCCTCGCCATCGGCGTCGTCAACGGGCAGCGGCTCGCCTTCATCGGCCTCGAGCGCGTCGGCGGCGTGATGGTCTATGACATCACCAACCCCTATGCGCCGGCCTTCTGCTCTTACGTCAACAGCCGCGACTTCGGCGTTGAAGAAGTGGCGTTCGACACCGATCTCGGGCCCGAAGGCCTTGTCTTCGTGAGCCAGAACCGCAGCCCGACCAAAAAGCCGCTGCTATTCGTGACGCATGAGGTCAGCGGCACGGTCGCGGCCTATGAAGTGACGCGCGGCCGCTGCACCGGCTTGCCGCCGGAAGCGGCGCGGTAACACTGCCCTTAGAGCACCGGCAGGTCCGTCTTCGTGCGCGCGGTGACGGCCTCGCCGGTGTTCCTCGTGCCGGCGTTCTCGACGAGCATGATCCAGCATTCCGCGTCGGCGACCGGCATGTGTTCGACATTCGCCGGCACGACGAGCATGTCGCCCTCCTCCATCGCGATATCGCCATCGCGAAAGCGCATCGTGAAGCGGCCCTTCACGACGAAGAACAATTCATCGACGCCGTCATGATGGTGCCAGTCGAAGGCGCCCTCGATCTTGGCGAGCCGCACCTCCTGATCGTTGACGCGGGCGGCGATATGCGGCGACCAGGCTGACGGGATGCGGGAGAACGCGGCGGGGATGTTGAGTTTGCGCATGGGGCGCATCGTAGGGCTCGTCTTAACCGGCCGCAAAGCCTTCGAGCTGTCAGATGGGGGTCCGAAAGCCGGAGGCCGACCCCATGGTCGACAATGATCGCGCGCGCCTAGTCCTCGCCATTGTGGCGACGGTCGGATTCATGACGGGGCTGGGACTTTATCTCGCTCATCGCGACAGGCTCGCCGACGGCATCGTCGAGGCGGCCATCGAGCATGGCGAGAACAACAGCATGATCAGCAAGGCGCAATCCGATCGCCCGCCGGAGGCGCGCTTTGAGGTGTTCTGGCGCTGCAAGGACGGCCCGGAAATGGCGCGCGTCATCTACGCGGCGAGCGAGGCCGACGCGGTCAGCGACGCCGGAAGAATGAGCGGCGCCAGAGGCTGCAAGGTCTCGCAAGCCAAGGCGACGGCGAAGCCGCTCTGCAACGCCGAGCGCGACTGCAGCGTCGCTTATGAGGTGCGTTGAACGGCGTCGTCGCGACGCCCGCCGTGACGGGTTTCTTTGCTCCACCCGCGAAGCGGGGGAGCTGTCGCCGAAGGCGACTGAGGGGGACCGCCCTCCTCACAAACACCGCCGCGCGTTGAAAGAGCGCCCCCCTCAGTCACGCTCCGCGTGACAGCTCCCCCGCTTCGCGGGTGGAGCGGGGGGAGTTATCCTTCTACCCGCCGAGGAGGTGCAGCGACATGCGGCGTCTGCGGCGCAAGGATATCGGCGAAGCTGGCGGAAACGAAAAATTAGTAGGGAACGGATTGCAGAGCGCGCCTTAATCAGTCGCAAAGCCTTTGCACCGATCATATTGGGCCGGAAAGTCGGAGTCATTAACCGATGCGCGGCGAAATTATCGATATTCGAGGGGTGTATAAGGGAGGCGCATACGGCGATCGCAACAAATATGGATTCTGGATTTATGGCCGTCGGCCTGACGGTCGAACTGTCGCGTGCCGACACGGGGTAGACAAAAATGGGACTCACTGGGTCGCGTCAGACAAAATCGTCGGCAAATTTGTCGATGAATACTTAATACCAACTCTCGCTGACGATCATGCATGGGCCCAATCGCGCAGGCCGATGGA
>CAZHUI010000147.1:0-4598 GCA_964535605.1 uncultured Caulobacterales bacterium | reverse complement strand
CGGCGTCGGAAATGTTCGGCGTGCCGGTCGAGGGCATGGACCCGATGGTCAGGCGGCGCGCGAAAGCGATCAATTTCGGCATCATCTACGGCATTTCCGCCTTCGGTCTCGCCAACCAATTGGGGATCGAGCGCGGCGAGGCGAAGGCTTATATCGACAGCTATTTCGTGAAGTTTCCGGGCATTCGCAAATATATGGACGACACCATCGCGAGCGCCAAACGCACCGGCTATGTCGAAACGATCTTCGGGCGGCGCACCTATGTCGGCGGAATCAACGACAAGAATCCGGCGCAGCGCGGCTATTCGGAACGTCAGGCGATCAACGCGCCGATTCAAGGGGCGGCCGCCGACGTCATCCGTCGCGCGATGATCCGCATGCCGGCGGCGCTGGCGAAGGCGGGCCTTTCGGCGCGCATGCTGCTTCAGGTGCACGACGAACTGGTGTTCGAATGCCTGGCCGGCGAAGCGGACGCGACCATCAAAGTCGCGCGCGCGGTGATGGAGGACGCGCCCCATCCGGCGGTCAGGATATCAGTCCCGCTCGTCGTTGATGCGCGCGCGGGGAAGAACTGGGACGAGGCGCATTGAAGGCGTTGCGACCAATTGCGCGCCTTCATCCTGAGGAGCGGCCCTCTTGGGCCGCGTCACGAAGGATCGGCCACGAGTACCGCGCATGGGCGCTTGCGGCCGATCCTTCGAGACGCCTCCGCTTCGCTCCGGCTTCTCAGGATGAAGACGAAGGAGGCGTCCGATCCGCTACAGCGGCCGCTTCTCCGGCAACAGCGGCGCGGCGGCTTCGAGCGTAATCTCGATCCGCCGGTTGCCCGCGGCATAGGGGTCCTCCGGGTACAGAGGAAAGGCCTCGCCCCTGCCTTGAACGCCTGCGACGCGGTCGGCGCGAAGGCCCGCCGCTTCCATGATCCGGCGTGCGGCGTTGGCGCGGTCGGCGGTCAGCTCAAACGGCGAGTAGGCGCCGGCGCCCGTCGCGTCAGCATGCGCCTCGATGAAAATCCGGTTCGGCAAGGGAGTGAGCGCGCGCGCGGTCTCGGCGATGAGCGCGGCTGCTTCCGCCGTTGGCTCTGCGCCGCCGGGCGCGAACATTGCACGTCCGTCGCGATCGACAATGACGACCTGCAGACCCGTTTCGGTAAGATTGATGGCGATCGCATCATCGAGCCCGCGCGTGACAGGATTGAGCAGGATCGCGTGTTCGAGGCGTTCCTTGGCCGCTTCGAAGCGGCGCTGGTCGGCGGGCGCGAATTCGAAATTGCCGCGCGCGCCCTCGGCGCCGGCGGCGGGCCGCGATGACAGCGTCTCGCCGATCGCCATGCCGGAAGGTTCCGAAGTGCTGACGATTGACGCCGGCTGGCGCGCTTCCGGCGTGCCGGTGAGATCGACATCTCCGGCGTAGCGGCGTTCTTTCGTTACGCCGAAGGCTTCGCGGATCGATCCGGTGACGACCTGCAGTTTCGCACGGTCCTGAACCGAGAATGACACGATCAGCACAAAAAAGCAGACGAGCAGCGTCATCAGGTCGGCGTAGGTGATGATCCACGCCGCGTTGCGCCGGCGATTGCTGACGGCTGGCGTGCGCATCGTTTAAGCCGGCGACAACGCAAAGGCGCCGCGCGCCTTTTCAGGGAGATAGACGATCAGCATGTCGGTGATCGCGTCGGGCGAGCGGCGCTCGGCCACCTGGCAAAGCCCGTCGATGATGAGCGAGAGGTTCGTTTCCTGCGCTTCCAGTTTCGAGGCGAGCTTGTCGGCGATCGGCAGCGCTATGACATAGGCGATCAGGGCGCCGTAGAGCGTCGTCAGCAGCGCGACCGCCATCGCCGGACCGATGGTCGAGGGATCGTCCATCATCGACAGCATCTGCACGAGGCCGACGACGGTGCCGATCATGCCGAAGGCGGGCGCAGCCTCGCCAATCGCCCGGAAAATGCGCTCGCCGTCGACAAGGCGCTGGATTTCAAGATCGCGTTCGCGCGTCAGCTGCGCGCGCAAGAGATCGGCGGGCAGGCCGTCGGCGATCATCTGCTTGCCGCGCGCCAGGAACGGCTCGGAGACCGGCGTTCTCTCGAGCGCCATCGGTCCCTGACGGCGGATCACCTGCGCGAGCGTTCGAATATCGTCGAGGAGGGCGCCGGGGTTCTTCGCATGATCGAGAAAGGCCGAGCGCGCGCCGGTGACGAGAGCGGCAGCGACGACATCAACCGGAAAACGCAGGACCGTCGCGGCCGCCGCGCCGCCGCCGACGATCAAAAGGCTCGGCAGGTTAAAGAAGACCGTGACCGATCCCGAAAGAACGATCGCCAGTCCAACGACGAACAGACCGGCGGCGATGCCGCCGATGGTCGCGAAATCGATGCGCATCAAAAAGCGCTCCCTCACTCCCCGCGACCATAGTCGCCGGGACGTAAAGGGAGCGCTTAAAGCCTGTCTAAAATTGGCGGGGCCGGCAGCCCCGTTAAGAGGCGCTTAACCCCAGGGGCCGCGCGCCGGCGACACCGCGCCAGAGTGGCCCGCCATCGCCATCAGCCGGTCGATGCGGTTCTGCGTCGCCGGGTGCGTCGAGAAAAGGTTGTCGGCGCCGCGCCCCGACAGAGGGTTGACGATCATCAGCTGCCCGGTCTCGGGATGCATTTCCGCCGTCTCGTTCGGAATGCGCGCGGCGCCGTTCGAGATTTTGGCGAGCGCCGAGGCGAGCGCTTCGGGCCGGCCGAGGATTTCGGCGCCAACGCGGTCGGCCTCATATTCGCGACCGCGGCTGATCGCCATCTGAACGAGCGCAGCCGCCATCGGCGCGAGGATCATCATGGCGAGCGAGGCGACGATGTTGCCCCCGCCATTTCCGTCGCGGTTGCCGCCGAAGAATAGCGCGAAATTGGCGAGCGTCGTGATCGCGCCGGCGATCGTCGCGGTCACGGTCATGGTCAGCGTGTCGCGGTTTTTGACATGCGCAAGCTCATGCGCCATCACGCCGGCGATCTCTTCCTCGGTCAACATGCGCAGCAGGCCCGTCGTCGCTGCGACCGCGGCGTTCTCCGGATTGCGCCCCGTGGCGAAGGCGTTCGGCTGGTCGTTGTCGATGATGGTGATGACGGGGCGGGGCAGGCCGGCGCGATCGGCCAGCCGTTCGACGATCTGCACATAGCGGCGCACGGCGCCGGAGGGGTGCGCGGCGTCAACCGGCTGCGCCTTGTACATCCTGAGGACGATCTTGTCGGCGTTCCAATAGGTGAAGACGTTGGTCGCCGCGGCGAAGGCGAGCGCAAGCAACATCCCGCCCGATCCGCCGATCGCGAAGCCGATTACGCCGAAGAGGGCGGTCAAGGCCGCAAGGAGGATATAGGTGCGAAGCTGGCTCATCTTGTCCCTTTGTCGAGGCCGATTTCGACACCTATATGTGAAGCGCAAAAAGGCGCTTCAATATGACGGCCGATGACAACGCTGAGATCGAAGGCGCGGCGCCCGGCGCGACGCTGACGCCCGCGGCGCGCCGCGCATTGCTGGAGGCCGCCGCCCGCCGGAAGGCCGCCGGCGGCCGAAACGCACCGCTAGAAAAAGGCGGCCCCGCCGGCCCGGAACCGACCCGCTACGGCGACTGGGAACGCAAAGGCAGGGCGGTCGATTTTTAGAGGGAAAGCCGACGAAAAGTCGCTGTGGTGCCAGAAGAGAAATCGCATAGATGGAATATGCATTTGAAATCAATAACTTAAAAAATTTTCAAAATCGCGAAATGCCAACAGGAATACCGCCGCCGAAAATCGCAGCGGTGGTTCGGGTGTGAAAAGACGTCTTTGGACGGATGGGGACAGAAAACATGCTCCACCAAAGTTAGCATGCGTTTTCGTGTTCGATGAACAAAGACTAGATTCCCTTCGGGAGTGCGCTGCAGCCCATCGTGAATCGAAACTGAACACAAATGCGATATTGAGGCAACGATTTTGGGAGCCGAACTCGTAAACCGCGTAAGATGATGCGGGCTGAGGCGAGCTGGCACAAAGCGAGATAGTTGTCTGAGGGTTTTTCGTGACGCGCAGTGATACGCCGGAAATGCTTTATTTTGTGAACGAAGCGCTCAATGGCGAAGCCCAGCATGTAGAGGGACGGGAAGAACCTGCGGTTCTCCTTGCGTTTTGAACGGTTCGGGATGTTGGGCCAGATGTCGCGCGCCGACATCCCTGCGATGAAGCTATTGGTGTCATAGGCCTTGTCGGCGACGAGAATAGCGATATTGGGAACCGCTTCGAGGAGATCGCCGGCTAGTCCGAGATCGTGCTGCTGGCCCGGCGTCAGCGGGAGTGCCACGGGCAGACCGTCGCCATCAGTGATGGCGTGCAACTTCGCGTCAAACCGCCGCATGATCGTCCAGTCTCCTCGGTTTGCGAATCCCCTTTCGCGGGCACCCGTAAAATTCTGACGAAGCCGAATCGCAGAAGAGTCGAAAACATAAAGGCTGCATTCGATATCCGCTTGAAAATGCTGCAGAAGTCACGCCCGGACGCCCGCCTTTCGCCGCCGCGCGAAGCGGTTTTATACCAACTCTCGCTGACGATCATGCATGGGCCCAATCGCGCAGGCCGATGGACA
>CAZHUI010000146.1:0-4838 GCA_964535605.1 uncultured Caulobacterales bacterium | reverse complement strand
GCGACATGAAGCCGAGCTTCACCCCGTGCTTCTTCTCGAAAATGTCCTTGTACTGATTTCTGAGGCCCATCACCGCCGTCATGTCGACGTCGTTGAAGGTCGTCAGCATCGCCGCGTTTTCCTGCGCCTCTTTCAGGCGCCGGGCGATGGTCTGGCGAAGGCGCGACATCTTCACGCGTTCCTCGCGCGGGCCGGGCGGCCGGGGCGCGCGCGGGGCTTCCGGCGCTTTCGCCTTCGGCGCGGCGGCAGCCTCAAGCGCGTCGCCTTTCGTCACGCGCCCGTCCTTGCCGGTGCCTTTGATCGTCGCAGGGTCGACGCCCGTTTCGGCGACGACGCGGCGCGGCGCGGGACTTAGCGGCGCCTCCGTCTTCGCGGCGGGGGCGGGTTTTGCGGCCTCGGCTTTCGCAGCAGGCTTGGCGGCGCCGCTTCCTTCGCCGATTTTGCCGAGTACAGCGTCAAGGCCGACCGTGTCGCCCGCCTTCGCTGTGATCTCCGACAGCACGCCCGCCGCCGGAGCCGGCACTTCGACCGACACCTTGTCAGTCTCAAGCTCCACCAGCGGCTCGTCCGCCTTCACGGCGTCGCCGACATTCTTCAGCCAGCGGCCGACGGTCGCTTCGGTGACGGATTCGCCAAGGGTCGGGACGCGAATTTCAGTGGGCATTTGCGGGGCTCCGGTGGGCCGACGGGGGATGGGTCAAAGCTGCAGCGATTTCAAGGTCTAGCGTTCCCACTCCGGCGGGATCTCCTGTCGGGTGTTGCGGATATCGGTGATGAAAAGGTGAACGGGCATAATGCGATAAAGCACGTAATGCGACCGGTAAATGTAAAGGCGCTTATCGCCGCCTGACCATACCCGGCCGAGTTTGGGATTGTCAGTTAGGAGCTCGAAACTGTGATACAGCCCGGCCACGTAATCTGAAGCCTGCTCATCGCCGAAATTTGCAATCGTGTACCGAATGATCTCGTCGATGACCGCCGACGCCTGCCGACTGATCCGGTAGTCCATCGTCAAGACGCATCGCGAACCCGCGCGATGCGGTCAGCCGCCGTCTCGAACGGCGCAGCGCCGCTCGCGAAACCCGCCGCCTCGTCAGCAGCGACGCGCGCGCGTTTTTCAGCGGCGGAGAGCTTCATCCACGCCGACATATCGCTCGCAGACGGAAACGCCTTTTCGGCCGGGCCAGTCAGCGCGATGTCTTTCGTCTCAGTCATTTTGAAAGTCTAGCACCGAACCGACGCCGTTTCATCCCCTTCACGCGAACGCGTCCTTCATAAAGTCCTCAAGCTCCTGCTTGTGCCGGCTCATCAGGCCGGTGGCGGGCGAGGCGCTCGACGGGCGGCCGGCATAGCGCGCGCGCTTCGTCTTTGCGCCGATCTGCTGAAGCGTCCATTCGAGATTGGGCTCCATGAAGAACCACGCGCCCATGTTCTTGGGTTCTTCCTGGCACCAGACCATGTCGGCCTTCGAAAAGCGCTTCAGCTCCGTGATCAGCGATTGCGCCGGATAGGGATAAAACTGCTCCACGCGCAGCAGATAAACATCGTCGATTCCGCGCTTTTCGCGTTCCTCGAGGAGGTCGTAATAGACCTTGCCCGAGCAAAGAACGACGCGCCTGATCTTGTCGTCGGGGCTCAGCTTCACCGTCGAGCCAGGGCGCGTCTCGGCGTCGTCCCAGAGCACGCGGTGGAAGGACGATCCGGGCCCCATCTCCTTCAGCGTCGACACCGCGCGCTTGTGGCGCAGGAGCGACTTCGGCGTCATGATGATGAGCGGCTTCCTGAAATTCCGGCGCATCTGACGGCGAAGAATATGGAAATAATTCGCCGGCGTCGTGCAGTTCACGACCTGCATGTTGTCCTGCGCGCAGAGCTGCAGGAAGCGTTCGAGCCGCGCCGAAGAATGCTCCGGTCCCTGACCTTCATAGCCATGCGGAAGAAGGCAGACGAGGCCCGACATGCGCAGCCACTTCCTTTCGCCCGACGACAGGAACTGGTCGAAGACTACCTGCGCGCCGTTGGCGAAGTCGCCGAACTGGGCCTCCCACAAGACGAGGAATTTCGGATTGGCGAGCGAATAGCCGTATTCGAAGCCAAGGACGGCGAATTCGGAGAGCGAGGAATCGTGCACCTCGAATGTCGCCTTCGCGCCTTTCAGATGATTGAGCGGCGTGAAAGTTTTCTCCGTCTCCTGGTCGATGAAGACGGCGTGGCGCTGCGAGAAGGTGCCGCGGCGGCTGTCCTGGCCTGACAAGCGGACGCCGAACCCGTCCAGCACGAGCGACCCGAAAGCGAGCGCCTCGGCCGTCGCCCAGTCGATGTCGGCGCCCTTCTCGACGACGCACGATCGCCGCTCGTCGAGGACGCGCTTCAGCGTCTTGTGGACCGTAAACCCCTCGGGGTAGGAAGTGATCCGTTCACCGATCTTTTTCAGCGCGTCGAGATCGACCGCAGTTTCGCCGCGGCGGTCGTCGTCCATCGGCGGCACGAATCCCGACCACTGCCCGTCGAGCCAGTCGGCCTTGTTCGGCTTGAAGCCCGAGGCCGAATTGAATTCCTCCTCCAGCCGCGCGCGGAAGGCCTGACGCTCGGCCTCGGCGTAGCCGGGGCCGATGACGCCTTCGGCCTCAAGACGCGCGGCGTAGATTTCCCGCGTCGTCTTGTGCGCGCGGATCTTCTTGTACATTACCGGCTGCGTGAAGCTCGGCTCGTCGCCTTCATTGTGGCCGAAGCGGCGATAGCAGAACATGTCGACGACGACGTCGGAGCCGAATTTCTGGCGGAACTCGGTTGCGACTTTCGCCGCGTAGACGACCGCTTCGGGATCGTCGCCGTTCACATGGAAAATCGGCGCCTGAACCATTTTCGCGACGTCCGAGGGATAGGGCGAGGACCGCGAGAATTTCGGCGAGGTCGTAAAGCCGATCTGATTGTTGACGATGAAGTGGATCGCGCCGCCGGCGCGATAGCCTTTGAGGCCCGAAAAGCCGAGGCATTCGGCGACGACGCCCTGCCCCGCGAAGGCCGCGTCGCCATGAAGGAGCAGAGGCATCACATGCGTGCGCGGCGTTTCGATGTCGCCGGGCTCGATCCGGTCCTGTTTCGAGCGCGCCTTGCCGAGCACGACAGGATCGACCGCCTCAAGGTGCGAAGGGTTCGCCGTCAGCGACAGGTGCACCCTGTTGTTGTCGAATTCGCGGTCGGATGAAGCGCCGAGGTGATATTTGACGTCGCCCGAGCCGCCGACGTCGTCCGGCGTGATCGATCCCCCGGAAAACTCATGAAAGATCTGGAAATAGGGCTTGCCCATGACGGCGGCGAGAACGTTGAGGCGCCCGCGATGGGGCATGCCGATGACGATCTCTTTGACGCCGAGGGCACCGCCGCGCTTGATGATCTGTTCGAGGGCGGGGACCATCGCTTCGCCGCCGTCGAGGCCGAAGCGCTTCGTCCCGGTATATTTCGTATGCAGAAAATTCTCGAAGCCTTCCGTTTCGGTCAGCTTGTTGAGGATCGCGCGCTTGCCCTCCGGCGTGAACTGGATCTCCTTGTCCTTGCCCTCGATGCGCTGCTGGATCCAGGATTTTTCCTCCGGATCGGAGATGTGCATGAATTCGACGGCGAAGGTCCCGCAATAGGTGCGGCGCAGGATGTCGAGAATTTCGCGCAGCGTCGCGGTCTCGAGGCCGAGCACATTGTCGATGAAGATCGGGCGGTCGAGGTCGGCGTCTGAAAATCCGTAGGACGCCGGATCGAGTTCCGGGTGGAGTTTCTTTTTCGTCTGCTTCAATGGATCGAGGTCGGCGATCAGGTGGCCGCGAATGCGGTAGGCGCGAATGAGCATCAGGGCGCTCAGAGAATCGCGCGTCTCGCGCCGCACGCTCGCCGCGTCGGCCCCGGGCTTGCGCGCTTCGACCTTCGCCGCGACGGATTTCTCGACGGCGGGCCAGTCGCCATCGAGGGCCGCGATCATCTCGCCTTTTGCGTTCGGCGGCCAGTCGGCGCGCGCCCAGCTTGGCCCTTGCGGGGCGGCCGCGTCGCCGAGCGCGTCAAAGAAACGCCGCCAGTCCTCGCCGACCGAGGCCGGGTCCGCCGCGTAACGCGCCAACTGGACTTCGACGAAACGGGCGTTGGCGCCGGAGAGGAAAGTTGCGTTTTGGGGGGCCGGCGGCGTCAACGCAGCGGCCGCAGGAACGTCGCCGTCTTTAGGCATCACAAGGGTCCGTCCGGGGGCGCCCTTGAGGGCCGGGCGCAAGAAGGGTTCGTGTCGTACTTAGAACAGCCGCGTTACGATTCAATGGCCGGCGGGGCAGAACCGGCGGCGGCACGTCACTTCTTCAGGATTTCAACGAGCGTGCGGCCCATGGCGGCCGGCGTCGGGGCGACCGCGATGCCGGCGCGCTTCATCGCATCGATCTTGGCGCTGGCGGTGTCGTTCGCCCCAGAGACGAGCGCGCCGGCATGGCCCATGCGCCGGCCGGGCGGGGCCGTCACCCCGGCGATGAAGCCGACGGTCGGCTTCTTGACTTTGTTCGCCACAAGGAACGCCGCCGCGTCCGCTTCGGCCGAGCCGCCGATCTCGCCGATCATGATGATCGAATGGGTGTCGTCGTCGGCGAGGAACATCTCGAGGACGTCGATGAAATCCGTCCCCTTCACCGGGTCGCCGCCGATGCCGACGCAGGTCGACTGGCCAAGGCCCGCCATGGTCGTCTGGTGCACCGCCTCATAGGTCAGCGTGCCGGAGCGCGAGACGATGCCGACATGGCCGTCGCGATGGATATGGCCCGGCATGATGCCGATCTTGCACTCGCCGGGCGTGATGACGCCGGGGCAGT
>CAZHUI010000145.1:0-4917 GCA_964535605.1 uncultured Caulobacterales bacterium | reverse complement strand
CCATCGGCCTGCGCGATTGGGCCCATGCATGATCGTCAGCGAGAGTTGGTATTAGCGCACTACATCGTTAATTGATTTTGGCCTTTTCGCCTTGCCAAAAATCAATGGAATTTCGAAAGAGACCCGACTCACTGATGACGATTTGGCAGTCCGGTCGCCCTCCCCTCCAGCCGAGAACGCGCTAAGCACTGCAATCTTTGCGCCACCCGTAACCGATGCAGAGTCTTCGGCGGCAATCGCAACATCGAATCTAACGTCTATCACGGAAACAAATTCGCCTGAGTCGATAGCCGCGACGTCTCTACCACTTGCTGATGGTTGACCATGACTGCGAACTGGCGGGTTGATTGAAACCTCATCCCCGCACTTGTCCCTTATAGTCTTCGTCGCTTCAACGATTTGCTTCAAAGTGTCTTCTACAAATTCCTGTAGTGAGATCATAGATCTTTCACCTCGGTTATCTTATGCGAGAGTCCAAGCTATAGCGCGTTGCAACCAACCTGAACTCTTCATCCTGAGGAGCGGCCCTCTTGGGCCGCGTCACGAAGGATGGCCGCAGGGGCGAAAGGTCCGGTTCCCTTGACTCATCCTTCGTGACGCCTTCGCTGCGCTACGGCTCATCAGGATGAAGGCGGCAGGTCATTTTGACTGCAACATGCGCAAAACTTCCTCAATCCCTCAACAACTCATTCACGCTCGTCTTCGCCCGCGTCTTTTCATCAACCCGCTTGACGATCACCGCGCAATAGAGCGACGGGCCGGCTTTCGCTGACGGCAGCGAGCCGGAGACGACGACGGAATAGGGCGGCACTTCGCCGTAGAGGACCTCGCCCGTTTCGCGATCGACGATCTTCGTCGACTGGCCGAGATAGACGCCCATGGAGAGAACCGATCCCTCGCGCACGATGACGCCTTCGGCGACTTCGGCGCGCGCGCCGATGAAGCAATTGTCCTCGATGATGACGGGGTTCGCCTGCAAAGGCTCAAGGACGCCGCCGATGCCGGCGCCGCCGGAGATGTGGCAGTTCCGCCCGATCTGCGCGCAGGAACCGACCGTCGCCCAGGCGTCGATCATCGACCCCTCGCCGACATAGGCGCCGATATTGACGAAGGACGGGATGAGGACGGCCGACGGCGCGATATACGCCCCGCGCCGCACGATCGCGCCCGGAACGGCGCGAAAGCCGCCCTTACGGAAATCATCCTCCGCCCACCCTGCGAATTTCAGCGGAACCTTGTCCCACCACGGACCCGGCGCGGCGCCGATCAGTGCGTTGTCGTTGAGGCGGAAGGAAAGGAGCACGGCCTTTTTCAGCCACTGGTTCGTTTCCCACTGGCCGTTCGCCCGCCGCTCGGCGACGCGCGCTGCGCCCCGGTCGAGAAGGTCGAGCGCGGCGTCGACGGCCTCGCGCGCCTCGCCCTTGGTCGAAGGGGAAAGATCGGCGCGCGCCTCCCACAGGGCTTCGATACGGTTGGCGAGGACGGTGTGGTCGGTCATTGGGGCTCTCTTTTTCTCGCGGCCTGGTCTATGGGGCCGCCGCGCGGCGGGCAACCGGCGCCGGCCCCGTCTTATTGATCTTTGTACGGATCAGGGCGCGCCGCCGCGCAGCCGCGTCACCTCGACGTCGCCGCCTCGAGGACGCGGCGCTGGCCGGCGAGGTTGTAGCCCGCCTCCGCCGCCTCGCCGATAATGTCATCGACCGGACGGCCCCGGCGCGCCTCGCTCAGCGCGCGCACGATGGTCGAGCGCGTGCCCGAGCGGCAGTAAGCGAGGACGCCGCCCTTGTTGGCCTCGACCGCCTTATCGAAAGCGTCGAGATGATCGGGCGAGACGCCCATCGGCCCGACCGGGATGGCGACATAAGAAAGGCCGAGCGCCCGGGCTTCGGCTTCGATGTCTGCGCCGCGCGGCTGGCCGAACTCCTCGCCGTCCGGGCGATTGTTGATGATGAGCGTGACGCCGCGCGCCTTGGCGGCGGCGAGGTCTTCCGCGCCGATCTGCGGCGAGACCCAGAAGCGCGGCGCGAGTTCCCTGAAGTCAGCGGGCATGCGATCTTTTCCTGCAGCAGGGGTGTGGAACGCCAGAACGCCAAGCGCTATCGTCAGTCCCATGACCCGCGCAAGCATGCCGCCTTTTCACCTCGCCATCGCCGTCGACGACCTCGCCGCGGCGGACGCCTTCTATCATGGCCTGCTCGGCTGTCGACACGGGCGCCGCTCGGACGCCTGGACCGATTACGATTTCTTCGGGCACCAACTTGTCGCGCATCTGTCGCCGGAAGATTGCGCGCAGGCCAAGACGAACAAGGTCGGCGCCCATGACGTGCCGGCGCGCCATTTCGGCGTTGTCCTGTCGCCCGCCGACTGGCGCGCGCTCGCCGAGCGGCTGGAGCGCGCCGGCGCCGAATTCATCATCGAACCCGACATCCGCTTCAAAGGCGAGCCCGGCGAGCAAGGCACATTCTTCATTCGCGACCCGGCGGGGAACGCGCTGGAGTTCAAGTGCTTTGAGGATATGGAAAGGCTGTTTGCGACGTAGTTACGCTACTCCGCGCCGACCCAACTTCGAACATAGGCATGCGCCTCGCGCCAGTCTGCCCACGTCGCGCGCGCCCAGTCGCGGGTCTTTTGCGCATGCAAGGGGCCGCCGATGAACGGCGCGACATCGGCGATCGTCACCGAGAATTTTTTCGGCGGCGTCAGGCGCTTGAGGCTCGCCCTGCGCCCCGCGAACTGGCGCATGACTTCATTCGTTTCATTTGGCGGACGCGGTTTTTCAAGCTGAACGAGCAGCCGCGCCAGATGCAGGCCGACTGACTGGATCGCTTTTCGCGACTCGCCGCCCGGGTGCTGCACCGCATAGGTGTCGACCGAGAGGCGATGAACGGGAAGAAGCTCCGGCGTCGAATATTCCGCCGCGAGGTGATCGCCGAAGGCGCGCCAGCACGCCGGCGAGCTTTCCATATAGTCGTGAACGAGGCCCTCAATCGGCGAAAAGAGGCCGCCGCAACCGACGCAGCGTTCACTCGCGCTCGACATCGGCGACCTCGTCCGGCGCGTCGTCGGCGCGCCACATGATCTCGCCGTCCACCACCGTCATCACCGGCTCGGCGGTCAATATTTCCGCTTCGGCGACGGTCATGATGTCTTTTGAGAAGACCGTGAAATCGGCCTTCTTGCCGGCTTCGATCGTACCGAGATCGTTTTCCTGAAACGACGCGTAAGCCGGCGCCGACGTGAACAGGGCGAGCGCTTCTGCGCGCGTGAACTTTTCATTCGGGCGCCAGTTCTCGCCCGCGAAGCCTTTAAGGTCTTTGCGCGCAACGGCGGCGTAGAACTCGATCAGCGGGTCGCCGCGCTCGACCGGCGCATCGGAGCCGCCGGCGATCAGCGCGCCGGCGTCGATGAGGCTGCGCCAGGCGTAAGCGCCGTCGAGACGCGCCTCGCCGAGACGCGCAGGCGCGAAATAGAGATCGCCGATTGCATGGGAGGGTTGCATCGACGCGATGACGCCAAGCGACTTGAAGCGGGCGATATCGTCCGTATCGAGAATTTGCGCATGTTCGATTCGCCAGCGCGGCTCGGCGATCTTGCGCGCCTCCGGCGGCACGGCGGCGAAGGCGCGTTCGTACCAGTCGAGGACGAGTGTGTTGCCGCGATCGCCGATCGCGTGCGTCGCAATTTGCACGCCGTCGCGCAAGGCTTGCTCGAAGAAGGGCAGGGTCTCGGCCTCGCTCATGAGGAGAAGGCCGCTAGTGTCCGGCGCGTCGGCGTAGGGCGCTGCGAGCGCGGCGCCGCGGGACCCCAGCGCGCCGTCGACGTAAAGCTTTATCGAACGCGTGACAATGCGGCCGTTCGCGCCTTCTTTCGCGCCGCCCGAAATCGCGGGGTAGCCTGCGCGGTCGATGGCGTTATAGACGCGAATGCCGATGCGATCGTTCGCCGCTTCATTTTCGATGAGGGCGACATCGGCGGGATCGACCGACATGTTGTGAAGGCCCGTCCATCCGTAGGCGGCGTAAACGCCGGCGCCGGTCTCATAGGCGACGCGCTTTTGCGCTTCAGAGGGCGCAGCGACGAGCGCCATGACGAGGTTCGCCGCGTTGTCGATCAGCATGCCCGTAGGCTCGCCGGCCGCGTCGCGCTCGATGCGTCCGCCGTCAGGATCGACGCTGGCGCGTGTCACGCCCGCTTTCTGAAGCGCGAGGGAATTCGCAACGACCGCGTGTCCGTCCGCGCGTTCAAGGATGACCGGATGCGCGCTACTCGCCTCGTCAAGGTCGGCGCGGCTTGGAAACCGCGCTTCCGGCCAGCCGGTCTCCAGCCAGCCGCGCCCGTAAATCGTCTCGCCCTCGGGCGTCTCCTGCGCGCTTGAGGCGACAATATCGACGAGTTCGGCGATCGAGCCGACGCCTTCGAGATTGAACGTCAACTCGCGAAAGCCGATCCCGAGCAGATGCGCATGCGCGTCGACGAAGCCCGGATAGAGCGCTGCGCCCTCTAGGTCGATAAGATCCGTGTCCGGACCAATTAGGGGATCGATCGCGCCGCGCGCGCCGACGGCGGCGACGCGTCCGTCCGTAACCGCGACTGCCTCGGCCGGGGCGGCGCCGGGAACGCCGGTGTAGACGGGGCCGCCGAGGAACACCCTGTCAGCGAAACTGGCCGCCGGCGGCGCTTCGGCCCGGGGCGTGCAGGCGGCGGCGAACAGGAGGGCGGGGAAAAGAAGGTGAGTGCGCATGGGGGAAGGGTAGGGTTGCTCCGGCCGGC
Organism: uncultured Caulobacterales bacterium; assembly: GCA_964535605.1. Taxonomy (GTDB): domain Bacteria; phylum Pseudomonadota; class Alphaproteobacteria; order Caulobacterales; family Parvularculaceae; genus Amphiplicatus. The sequence continues at coordinate 147 of CAZHUI010000145.1, read as the reverse complement.
CCCGCAACTCCGCCCCTTTAGCCCATCAATCGACAGGAGGCCCGAAAGGCCCGCGCATGGTTAAAGCCGAAAATCCGCCAGAGACCCAAATGAATGGTCGGAGTGAGAGGATTCGAACCTCCGGCCCCTAGCTCCCGAAGCTAGTGC
>CAZHUI010000144.1:0-4983 GCA_964535605.1 uncultured Caulobacterales bacterium | reverse complement strand
CGCGCCTCGATCTCGGGCGCCGAAATGGGCTGTCAGGGCGAAGTCGGCGTCGCGTGCTCGATGGCGGCGGGCGGTCTCGCCGCCGTCTGGGGCGGCACGCCGGAGCAGATCGAGCACGCCGCCGAAATCGGCATGGAACACAATCTGGGGCTCACCTGCGATCCCGTCGGCGGCCTCGTCCAGATCCCCTGCATCGAACGCAATGCGATCGGCGCAGTGAAGGCGGTCAACGCCGCGCGGCTTGCCTTGCGCGCGTCGGAGCATCACAAGGTTTCGCTCGATCAGGTGATCGAAACGATGCGGCAGACCGGCATCGACATGTCGCGCAAATATAAGGAAACCAGCGAAGGCGGTCTCGCCGTCAACGTGGTTGAGTGCTGAACGATGGCGACCGCTCCCGACAGAATTCGCGAATTATACTTCGCCGGACGTTTTGCGGAGGCGGTCGATTTTGTGCGCTCGCTGTGCAAGGACCAGTCCGCCCTGCGCGGCGAAGAATGGGCGGCGATTTCGAACGCAGCCACGAACCTCAGCGATTATACGAGCGCGCGCGCCGCAGCGCTGCGATGGCGCCTTGAGCAGCCTGAGGCGTTTGAACCGCTCCTTCTGTCAGCGCAAGTTTGCGCGCGCGCGCGCGACAGCGAACTTGCGGTCGGCCTCTCTGATTTGCTTCTGCAGAAGTTTCCGAATCAACCGGCCGCATGGTTCACCGCCGGCGTCATTCGGGCGGAATTTGGCGACTTCGAACAGGCAATTTACGGACTGAAGCGGGCCTTTTCGCTCGATCCGGGTCTCACGGCGGCCTGGGACGCGATCGCGCGGCTGAAGCCGCTTGAAGCGGGCGATCCCGATATCGATTTCATCGCCGGACTTCCCGAGCGCGCCGCCGCGCTTCCGCCCTTGTCGCAGGCGGCCGCGCACTACGCCGCGGCGACGACGTTTGATGCGCTCGGCGATGTCGATCGCGCCTTTGAAAACTACGCGCTGGGAGCGGCGCTCCGCCGCGCCGGGCTCGATCACGATATGGGCCGGGTGCTTGGCCTGATGCGCAATGCGACGGACTCATTCGAACCGGACCTCTTCGATCGTTTTCGCGGCGCCGGCGCGCAGGCGAGCGGCGCGGTGTTCCTGATTGCGCCGCCGCGCTCCGGCGCAGCCCTCGTCGAACAGATTCTGGCGAGCCACCCGCGCGCTTACGGCGCCGGCGAGACCGGCGTCGTGCGCATGACGACCTGGCCGCTCGGCGATCTGCGGCCGCTTTTCGTGCACGATGTCGTCAAGATGGCGGAGCGCCTCCCCTGGCTCGGCCTCGGCAATAATTTCGGCGTTTTTTCGAAAGAACTTTACGGCGACAATCTCTACACCATCTATCGCGGCGCCGATCATATCGCCTTCGCTGGCGTCATCCGGCTGATGCTGCCTTACGCCAAGATCATCTTCATTGACCGCGATCCGCTTGAGGCGGGCTGGTCGGCGTTCAGGACCAATTCTCACGGCGTCAATCCGTGGAGCTTCGATTTTGAGGAGATCGCCGAGTGGCGGCGAACCTACGAAGTCACGCGCGCCGCCTGGCGCGAGCGGATTGGCGGCGAGACGCTCGACGTCTCCTATGAGGCGCTTGTCGCCGACCCGGCGCGCGAAACGCGGCGCATCCTGAAATTCGTCGGCCTGGCGGCCGACCCCGCCTGCGACCGCTTTTTCGAAACGCGGCGCGCGGCGCCGCTCGAAAGCGTACGGCGCCTGCGCATGCCGATCGACACCGCGTCGCTGGCGCGCGCCGGGGCCTATGGCGCGCGGCTCGATCCGTTGCGGCGCGCACTTGAAGAGCGCGGGCTCGCAAGCGCGAGCGGCGGCCTGCTTCATTAGGAATATTACGCCTGCTGCGGCGCGGCCGGGACCTCGCCCGCGTCGTCAGCGCCGATTTCGAACACCGTCGGGCTCGCGATGTTCGGCGCCGGCGTGAAGGGCGATTTCTGGTCCGGCTTGCGTCCCTGTTTCGACAGGATGCGCGCCAGGCAGAAGGCCCCGACAAAAAAGTAGATGACGGCGATATAGATAAAGAGAAATTTCGGCCCGAACGCCGACATGACGACGGCGCCGAGCGCCGCGCCGACGACCGAGCCGCACCCGTGAAGGAGAAGAAGACCGCCATTGGTCTCGATCGCCGCGCCCGGATCGGAAAGATCGTTCGCATGTGCGGCGGCGATGCCGAACATCGGAATGATGAAAGCGCCGACCAGCGCGCCGAAGCCGAGAATGTATAAGGGGCCTTCGGCGCCGAGCTGGGCGAGCGCGACGGCGCTCGCCGCGCCGAGCAGCGCCGAACCGGTCAGCACCATGCGCCGGTCGATCTGGTCCGACAGCCAGCCGAGCGGCCATTGCAGCAGCGCGCCGCCGATGATGACGGCGCTGATGAAGGCGGCGATGATTTCCTTGTCGTAGCCGAGCTCTTGCGCATAGACCGCGCCGACGCCCCAGAACGAGGCGTTCGCAAGGCCGATCATCGGCGCGGCGACGGCGGCGACCGGCGACACGCGAAAGAGTTTCGGCACATCGAGGCGGGCCGTCGCGATGGGCTTGGGCGCATCCGATCGCGTCAGCGCGACGGGAACGAGCGAAATCGACAACAGGATCGACACGACGGCGAACAAGGGAAAGTCCGCCGGGTCGGCCGTCGCCAGCAGCGCGTTGCCGGCCATGGTCGCGGTCAGGTCGACGACGCGATAGAGGGAGAGAATGCGTCCGCGATTGGCGTTCGTCGCGCGTTCATTGATCCAGCTTTCAATGATCATCACGAGGCCGGCGAAACAGAAGCCGGTGATCGCGCGCAGTCCCGCCCATACCGGCACGTCGATGACGAGCGGATGAACAAGGGCCGCCGCCGACGCGATCGAGGCGAGCGCCACGAACGTCCGGATGTGCCCGACCGACTTGATGAAACCCGGATTGAAGCGGCAGCCGAGAATGAAACCGGCGAAATAGGCCGACATCATCACGCCGATGAGCGATGTCGGGAACCCTTCGAGGTTCCCGCGCACGGCGAGCAGCGTTCCCTGGAGGCCGTTGCCGGCGACAAGGATCGCGGCGGCCAGCAGCAAGGAGAGTAAAGCGGCGACGGCGCGGAGCATGACGCGGGATACGAGGACGCAGCGGCAATCTTGTGGGTAGGCGCGGTCTTTCGCCGGTTCAAGGTCCAAAAAGCGCCAAGGACGCGCGCTTTGCGCCCCTCGCCGGTCAATGTTAAGCGAGGCGCCGCCGGCGGGCGTGGCGGAACTGGTAGACGCAACGGACTTAAAATCCGTTGAGGGCGACCTCGTGGGGGTTCGATTCCCCCCGCCCGCACCATGGCCCGCTTTGATCCGTATACGTCTTAATGCAAGCGCCCGGACCCAGCCCTAGCCGAGATAACCGTTCTTCCGGAGATGATCGACGATCGCCGCGGCGGCGTCCGCCGCCGTCACTTTCGACGTGTCGAGCGTCAGCTCCGGATTTTCCGGCGGCTCGTAGTCGCTGTCGATGCCGGTGAAGTTCCTGATCTCGCCGCGCCGGGCCTTGGCGTAGAGGCCCTTCACGTCACGCTTCTCGCAAACGCTGAGCGGCGTCGACACGAACACCTCGATGAACTCGCCGTCTTCAAGCGCCTCGCGCGCCATCCGCCGCTCGCTCTGGAAGGGCGAAATGAAGGAGACAAGCACGATAAGACCGGCGTCGACCATCAGCTTCGAGGTCTCGGCGACGCGCCGGATGTTTTCGACGCGGTCGGCGTCGGTGAAGCCGAGGTCCTTGTTGAGGCCGTGGCGCACATTGTCGCCGTCGAGCGTGTAGGTGTGCCGGCCCATGTCGTGGAGCCGCTTCTCGACGAGATTGGCGACCGTCGACTTGCCGGCGCCGGAAAGCCCGGTGAACCAGAGGACGCAGGGGCGCTGATGCTTCGTCGTCGCGCGCGCGCGCTTGTTGATGTCGAGGTCCTGCCAGTGGACGTTCTGCGCGCGGCGCAGCGAGAAATCGATCATGCCGACGCCGACGGTGTTGTTCGTCCGCTTGTCGATGATGATGAAGGAGCCCGTCTCGCGATTGTCGCGATAGGGATCGAAGGCGATCGGCGCCGATGTCGAGACGTTGCAGACGCCGACCTCGTTCAGCTCCAGCGTCTTGCCCGACATGTGTTCGAGCGTGTTGACGTTGACCTTGTGCTTCAACTCCGTGATCGATCCCGAGACGATGCGGTTCGCTGTCTTGAAGACATACTGACGGCCGGGGATCATCTCTTCGTCGTGCATCCAGATGATATGCGCGGCGAACTGGTCCGACTGTTCGGCGGGCGCCTTGCCGGCGCAGAGAATGTCGCCGCGGCTGATGTCGATCTCGTCGGCGAGCGTCAGCGTCACCGCGCGATGCGGCCCCGCTTCCGCCAAATCTCCGTCCAGCGTCACGATGCGCGTCACCGTCGAGCGGCGGCCCGAGGGAATGACGACGATTTCATCGCCCGGCTTCACGACGCCTGATGCGATGGTGCCGGAGAAGCCGCGGAAATCGAGGTTCGGCCGGTTCACCCACTGTACGGGCAGGCGGAAAGGCTGTTCCGCGCGGTCGGACGCGACTTCGATTGTTTCAAGATAGGGGAGGAGCGCGGGGCCCTGGTGCCAGCGCGTATTGGCGCTCTTGGCAGTGATATTGTCGCCTTCGAGCGCCGAAATCGGAATGCAGACGATCGATTCGAAACCGAGCTTTTCGGCGAAGGCGCGATATTCGGCCTCGATCCTGTCGAAGACGGCCTCCGAATAGCCGACAATGTCCATCTTGTTGATGGCGACGACGATGTGGCGGATGCCGAGTAGGGACGCGATGAACGAATGGCGGCGCGTTTGTTTCAGGACGCCCTGGCGCGCATCGATCAGGATGACGGCGAGATCGGCGGTCGAGGCGCCCGTCGCCATGTTGCGCGTATATTGTTCGTGACCCGGCGTATCCGCGACGATGAAT
>CAZHUI010000143.1:0-4996 GCA_964535605.1 uncultured Caulobacterales bacterium | reverse complement strand
TGTTGAGGCTCTTGTTGACGATCGAGGCCCACGCCCGTTCGAAAAACGGCCATCCGGCCCACAGCACAACCGGCGTCGCGAGCGCCATCTGCAGAAGGATATTGATCCGTACCGGGATCAGGCGGTCGAGGCCGAGGATATGCGCGCCCATCTCAAGGGCGAGGACCGGGATCGCGAGCGCCGCGCCGATCCAGAAGCGTCGCGTCATGTCGGCCAATTCCGGGTTTGGACCCACAGCCGCGGACGGCGTCATCGGTTCGAGCGCCATGCCGCAGATCGGGCAGGACCCGGGCCCGTCGCGCACGATCTCCGGGTGCATCGGACACGTCCACTGCTCGCCGCCATTCAGCGCAACCTCGGTCTTCATGGGTGCATGGCGTTGCGCTGGCGGCGCCGAATGACTGGCATGGTCATGATGGCGATGATGCGTTTGCAGCGCGTCTGCGTAAAGCGCCGGGTCGGCTTCGAACTTCGTCTTGCAGCCGGCGCTGCAGAACAAGACCTCCGCGCCTTGATGCCGGGCCCAGTGCGGCGTGTCCGGCTTTGGGGTCATCCCGCAGACGGGATCGACGGCGTCGGTTCGGGCGGAGGGGTGAGACAGGATCGCAGCGGGCATGAAAGCCTCCTGATGGTCAAAGGATGCGTCCGAATATACCCCCTATAGGTATCAAGTCAAGTACCCATAGGGGGTATTATGGCCCCCGCCGCCGTCAGTGGTCGCCATGCTCTTCGATCTTCGCCGACGACCAGTGGATATGGACGATCCGCCAGTCGTCGCCGGTCTTCTGCAACGTCATCGTCTCCATGAGGCGGCTGTGGACCGGCTTGTCGCGCCAGGTTCCTTTGGAAACCGCTTCGGTGACGATTGTCGCAAGCGACCCGTTCTCGAAAACGCGGCGGTCCTTCACGGTGGTCGCGACCGCTTTCGAAAACGCGATATCCGCCGGCATATGGTGGCCTGCATATTCCGCGAAGGAACGCTCTGCGCCGCCGCTCTCGGCGATCAAGACGTCAGGCGCGAGCAGCTGTTCGAGCGCCGCCGCGTCGCCGGCTTTCAGCGCAGCGGAAAAGGCGTCAACGACGCCGACTGGCGTTTGAGCGTCGGCGGCGAATGCCGGCGTAGCAAAGCCAAACGCTAAGGCGGCGGCAAGGGAAACGAGCTTCATAAACTTCTCCTATTCGGTGGGACCGGTGAACGTCGTCGCGGACGCAATCAACAAAAGCACGCCACAAAACAAAACAGCATCGATGCGCAATGTCGCGCGCAGCGCCTTGCGCCCCGAAGCCGGTGCGGCCTCGAGCTCTTTCGTGACGACGGTCATGTTCAGGGCGCCGAGACCGAGGATCGCCATCGCAAGCGCGAGCTTGCCGAGCAGAAGGCGGCCATAAAGGGATGAGAGCACCCCGTCGATTCCGCCGCCGATGCGCCACAACAGCCAAAGGCCGCTTATGAAGATGGCTGGGACAATGAACACAGCGACGCGACTGAACGTCCGTGTGCGCCGTATCACCTCGTCATTTGAATGGCTGGCGCGCGGCCACAGCGTCGCTGGCGATGTGAACCAGAACGCCGCGATAAGGACGTGACCCATGGCGACATAGGGCGCGACACCCGGCGCCTCGAGCCCGGCGCTGTGTCCCGCCAATCCAAAGCTCACTGCTATGACGAAGGACGCTGCCGCCGCAAGAACGCGACGCGATTGGATTCGCGTCGCGGCAAGCAATGTTGCGCCGGCAAGAAGCGCGATGGTCTGGTTCCCAATGCCCGCCCATGTCCAATGAAGGTTGTCAGAGGAAAACGCGGCGGCTATGCCTCCGCCCATCTGCGCATGAACGACCAGAAAGCGAAGCAAGGTTGCGCCGGCGAGGAACCCGCCGAGGGGCAAAAACAGGCGCTTGTTGGCGTGAATGCCAAGCGCAAAATGAAGACCGGTCCCGACGCCGCCAAGCGCTGCGCCGTAAAGCATGAACTTCGAGACAAAGGCGGCGGCCTCAAGCATCGCTCACGGCTTTTTGGGCGCGACGAGCGTAAAGCGGATCTCGCCGGACATTGCGTGGCCGTCTTTCGAAATAGTTCGCCATTTGGCAAGATAAACGCCCGGCGCAAGGCGTGGCAGCTTGATTGAGTACTCTGCGGCCATGCCCTTGGGGGCCTTGTAGTCCAGTGCGACAGGCGCGCCCTTGTCTTTTTCAAGCGTGAACGCCGCGAGCCCGACGGCTTGCGTAAAGCTGACCGTAAACGCTTCGGGCAGAGTCTCGATCACCGCGTCTGGCGCTATATTCGACGACTTCATCGCGACATGGGCGAGCGCTGCACCAAACAGCGCCGCCGCGGCGGCGGCGGCCGCAAGCGCGTTCTTAAATGTGTTCATGAAACTTTCCTTTCTTACTGCGTCGTTATTGACATCCGGGGAGGTGTCGTCGTCCCCGCAGCGGGGTCGCTCACGGAGGGTTGTACGAAGCAAAGACCTCCCGAGTATTGTCGCGTTTAAGCAAGATCACGTCGAACGGTTGCGCCGGATATAGGCTTTCCATGCCGGGCGATCCGAGCGGCATGCCCGGCGCAAACAAGCCGACCGCCGCCGACTTCTCGCCGAGTAGCTTCTTGATCGCGTCAGCCGGAACATGGCCTTCGACGACATAACCGCCGATCGTCGCGATATGGCACGACGCAAGATCCGGCGGGGCGCCAAGCTGTTTCCGGATCGGGGAAAGATCGTCGAGATTGACAACGCGTAAGGCGAAGCCGGCCGATTGCAGATGCTTGGTCCACGCGGTGCAACACCCGCATGTCGGCGTCTTGTAGACTATGTTGGCGTCGGACGCCCCGCTGGCGCACGCGGATGTTACGGTGACAGCGACGACAGTCAGCGCGGCAGCGCCAATTTTACGCAGCAAAACGCGTCTCGTTTCCTGACACCGGAGATCGTTCGCCTTGATCAAGTCCATGGAGCGCGCACCGTTTCTTTTGACGTCTGGCGATGCGCCGGCCGCGCATCCGGGGGGAGAGAGGACACGCGGCGGGCTTCGGACGCGGCGTCGTCGGCGTGTCCGAACGCGCGCTCCCGATCTTGATCGCCGACAGCAGGCGGCAATGGAAAAAGCGGCATCACTCCAGTCCTCAAAACCATAGCCGTACGCCCGCGACGAAAGAGACCGCGCCCGGATCGTCCCCCGCCAACCGCGCGAGGTCGGCCGTATCGCCGACCGAACGCGTCCAATTGACGCCGACATAGGGCGCGAACTGACGTGTGAATTCGTAACGGAGGCGAAGCCCCAGTTCCGCCGTCGATAGCCCCGAGCCGACGCCCGCATCAGCAACATCCTGCGCCGCGAAATTCAGTTCGGTGCGGGGCTGGAGAATGAGACGCTGCGTGATGAGAAGGTCATACTCGGCCTCGATGCGCGCCGAGACGTCGCCTTGACCGCTGACGAAAATCGCGGCGTCCAACTCGAACCAGTAAGGCGCAAGACCCTGCACGCCGATGACGCCGAAGGTCCTCTCGGCGCCGCGCTGAAAGTCGTGACGCACGCCCGCCTGGATATCGAAATAGCGGGCAATCGGGCGCGACCACAGCGCTTGCAGCTCTGCTTCCTCGAAGCGATCGGCGCGGAAATCGTATTCGATCTCGGATTTGATCCAGAGCCGGTTGCTGTCGTTTCCCCACCAGCCCTGACCGTCGAACAACAGCGTCGGCGATCCGTCATTGGACTGATATTCGAGCCGGTCGGCGAGGACGTAGTATGAGACGCCCGCGCCGTGCTCCTTGCGCAAGGCGGCGCGCGACGCCGCAAGCGCGTCCGCGTCCCAATAGGCCGCGGCCTGTTGGCCGGCGGGAAGCGGCTCTTGCGCCGAAGCGGAAAGACTGCTTGCTGCAACCGCCATCAGGCTGAGCGCGATGATTGATGGGGCTTGCATCAGTGATGGTCCCCATGATCGTCCGTCTTCGTCGCATCGGGCGCCGGGGAAATTGCGGGTTTGTCGCCGGCGCCAAGCATCGTGGTCTTGCGCGGCATGACCGAGACGACCTGCATCATGCCTGCATGCATGTGGAACAAAAGATGGCAGTGGAACGCCCAGTCGCCAACATGGTCGGCGGTGACGTCGAAGGAGAGCTTGTCGCCGGGCTTCACATTGACGGTGTGCTTCCTCGGCTTGAAGTCGCTGTCATCGACGACGAGGTCGAAGAACATCCCGTGAAGATGGATCGGGTGCGTCATCATCGTGTCGTTGACGAGCGTCACGCGCAGGCGTTCGCCCTCGTTGAAGATGATCGGGCCATCGACCGCGCTAAACTTCACGCCGTCGAACGACCACATGTAACGCTCCATATTGCCGGTGAGATGGATTTCCATCTCGCGCTCGGGCGGTCGCAGATCGGGGTTGCGCGTCAGGCTGCGCAATTGCGAATAGCGGAGCGCGCGGTGGGGCACAGTCTCTAGGCCGAGGCCCGGCTCATCAAGGCGATTGGTCGGGGCCATCGCGACATTGTCGACGCCGGCGCCGCGCTTGTGGTCGTGCTCCTGCATCGCTTCGCCTGACATGGCGCTATGATCCATGCCTGCCATGGCGCCGTGGTCCATGCCCGCCATTGGCGCGTCGCCCATCGATCCGTGATCCATGGCCGCCATGCCCATGTCCTTGTGGGTGAGGATCGGCCGCTCCCGCAACAGCGGCGCTGTCGCCACAAGCCCTGCCTCAGGGGCGAGCGTCGCGACGACTTGCCCATAGCGATCGATCGCTTCGGCGACGAGAGCGAACACGCGCGGCTTCTCCGGCGAAACGATGACGTCATAGGTCTCGGCGACGCCGATCTGAAACTCGTCCGTCTCGACCGGCTGCACGGCGAGGCCGTCGGCGGCGACAACGGTCATCGGCAGTCCCGGAATGCGGAAATTGAAGATCGTCATCGCCGAGGCGTTGATGATCCGAAGGCGCACGCGTTCGCCGGGGTTGAAGATCGCGGTCCAGTTGTCCGCCGTCGCATGCCCGTTG
>CAZHUI010000142.1:0-5266 GCA_964535605.1 uncultured Caulobacterales bacterium | reverse complement strand
GTCGTAGAGCTGCAGCGTCACGCCGACAGCGTCGTACCCGGACAATTTGACGAGCGCGGCCGTCACCGACGAATCGACCCCGCCCGACATCGCGACGACGACGCGCGCGCCGGCGGGCACGCCGAGATCGAGGCGCGGCAGGTCGAGATCGAGATCAGCGGTCACGGTCGTCATGGCGCGCGGAACATAGGAGCCGCAAGGCGGCTTTTCCAGCGCCGAACCGTCGATGACGGCGCCCGCTCTCCCCTCTCCCGCAAGCGGGAGAGGGTGAGACGCCATAAGCTCAACTTCCGCCCTCGGATCGAGGACGACTGAGACTGCCAAGAACGCCGACATCAGAGGAAATTCAGCAGCGACAATTCGCGCGACTGGGCGAGCGCCTGCGCCGCCGCTTCGATGGCGAGCCGGTCCTGATTGAGGCGCGCGACGACCTCGGCGAGATCGGCGTCCTCGATCTCCGAGGCGACAATCTCGGCGAGGTTCCGGCGCTGAACGTTGCGATCCTCGGCCGCCTCGACTTGGGCCTGAGCGATGCCGTTGACGCCCTGATGCTCGACAAGCGCCGCCGACAGCGCGTCGAATTCGGCGACTTTGTCGGTAATGAACGCCGCCTGCGCGGCCGTGAGCTGTCCCGTGAAGGGGCCAAGCGTTCCGGGCGCTTCGGCGATTTCCTTGAGCTGCGCGAGAATGCCGGCGGCGATTTCGTCCGCCGTCGCCCCGCCATCGACGGTCGCACCTTCCTCGACCGGCAGCCGCACGCGGCCGGCGGCGACGAAAAGGGCGTCAACGTCAGCCGCCGCGACGAGATCGTCGATCGTTCGCGCATCGACCGGCGGCACGGCGCCGTCGGTTCCGCCGAACACATAAACGCCGCCGGTTTCCAGATTGAGCGCGGAGAGGATGCGCTGCGCTTCTGTCGCAAGCTCGGGCGCTATCAATTCCGCCGATCCTGTCGACAAGGCCGTCACAAACCGGTCGCGCAGCCGCGCAAGGCTGTCGGCGATCGTTTCAAGGCCAGCTTCCTGAATTTGCAGGCGCGAGGCCGCGACTGCCGCCGCCGACTCATAGGCGGTCGCGCGGGTGAAGACGCCTTCGGAACTCAATAGCTGCTCGGTCCGGACGCCGACGCCGCTATAGCGGTCGGAAACCTTGCCGCTCGCGAGCTGGACCTGGCGCGATTGCGCCGCGTCCTGCGCGCGCTGAAAGCTCGAAAGCAGGATTTGCTGAAAGCCGAGGTCGGAGATGCGGGTCATGATGCGCCCTTACACGATCTGCAGCAGCGACTGCCAAAGTTCGTCGACCGCCGCGATGACGCGCGCGTTCGCAGAGTATGCGCGCTGATAGAGTATGAGGTTCGAAAGTTCCTCGTCGAGATTGACGCCGGCCGACGCCGCCGCGCGCGAGGACAATTCGGAAGAAATGAGACCGTCTGTCGCGGCGGCGCGCTCGGCATTGAGCGCGCTAGAGCCAATCTCGGCGACCGCGGACGCCGCTGCTCGCGCTTCGATCGATGCGGCGATGTCCGAGAGCAGGATGGCGCCCGCGCCGTCATTGGCGCCGCCCGGACTTCCGGCAGCAGGGCGCGCGATTGCAAAGCTCGCCGGATTGGCAAGAAGCGCGCTGTTGACTGAGAAGACGCCGGCGGTCTCGACGATCAGCGGCTGACCCGACGGCGCCGTCGCGCCAGCGCCGACATTCCCGGAATAGACGGCGTTGAGGCGGTCGGCGACACCGCGCGCCGTCGTCTCGACGAGCGCTGCAAGACGCGGCAGTTCGACATTGCGCAGCGCGACCTGGCCCGCGATTGAGCCTGAGACGACGCCGGCGGTGACATCAGCCCCGGCGAGCGTGATCGCCGTCGGCGGACCCGCGCTGACGCCGAGCGCGTTGGCCCCCGCGGAATTGACGAGCAGTGCGCCCGACGGCAACGACACCGACACGCGCCCATCGGCTCCGCGCTCGACGGCGACGGAAACGAGCGACGCTAGCTCCGTCAGGCGCTGATCGATGAGATCGGCGGCGCCGGCGCTTTGCGACACGGTCTGATTGAGGCGGAAAATTTCATCGAGCAGCGCATTGGCGCGCGTGACGTCCTGATTGAGGCGGCCGAGCGCGGCATCGCTTTCGGCCGAAATGGCGCCGGACGTGCGCGCAAACGCGTCGAAGGCTTCCTGCAAGGCCGCCAGCGCGTCGGCCTTGGCGACGGTCGAAGACGGATTGGCGCCGAGCGCCGTCAGCGCGGCAAACGCCTCGTCGAGGCGGTTGGCGAAGGAGATATTGTCGCCCGGCGCACCGAGCGAGGCTTCGATGGCGGAGAACGCCGCGGCGATCGCCTCCGAGGCGGCGGCGTCCGCGGTCGCGCCGAAAGAGGCGCTTTGCAGGAAGCGGTCGGCGGCGGCGCGCACGATCTCGACATCGACGCCCGCGAACTGGTTCGGGATCGCATCGGTCTGGAACCGGGCTTCACGCCGCGAAAAGTTCGGCGTGTTGACGTTGGCGATATTCTCCGACGTCGCGGCGATCGCCGTCTGGTTGGCGAAGAGGCCGGAGACGGCCGTATTGAGGGCGACGGAAAGGCTCATTGCGCGCGCTCCTTGCCCGGCAATTCCTGCCGCGACGGCGCTCCCTGCCCGGCAAGGATTGCCGCGCGCGAAGGCTGCGATCTCAACTTCTCGCCTGTTTCCGCGCTTCTTTGCATCGGCGCCGCCGTCTCCTCGAAATGCCCGTCGCTGTCATTGCAACGCGCTTGCCCGGTGACAGGAGGAACGGGAGGCAGGGGCTTCTTTCTTCCATTCACCAATCACCAGTCTCCATTCCCGGCTCAGACCGACCCGTACTTGCTTCGGCTGGGGAGAGAATAAGGGCTTTGAACCGGGCGGGGATAAGTAGGGGGATAAGTGGTTGGATAAGGAGGGGGATAACTTTGGCCGAATCCGGCGTTAACCATCTAACTCCCTGACGGCGCTCGCCTTTCCGGCTCCCCAACAGCGGGAAACCCGCGCGCGCCGGCGCAACCCAAGGTCGAAACCGCCCTCGAAATTGTCGCTCCGTGTACGGATTGTATGATCACGATATACTGCAAAATGCTGCAAGCGGCCTTTCCGCTCCACCCGCGAAGCGGGGGAGCTGTCGCCGTAGGCGACTGAGGGGGGCTCTCTCTCCCCTAGCGCCGGCGCCCGTCGCACCAGCGCGCCCCCTCAGCCTCGCTCTGCTCGGCAGCTCCCCCGCAAGCGGGTGGAGCGAAGGCAGCGGACTTCTTATCGCTCTCTATACGGACGAACCGCCATTGTCCCCAAACGCAAAAGAGCCCCGGCGGCGCCGGGGCCTTCTAGCTCAATAGCCGCCCGCCGCTAGCGGCGCGCGAGAAGATCGCGAATTTCTGTGAGGAGAAGCTGGTCCGCGGTCGGCGCCGGCGGCGCCGCGGGCGCGGCTTCCTGCTTCTTCTTGAGCGTATTCATGCCTTTGACAAGCATGAAGACCGCCCAGGCGACGACGAGGAACGAGATGACATTGTTGATGAAGGCGCCGTACTTGATCGCGACGGCCGGCGCGTCCGCGGTCGCCGCCTTCAGCGTCAGCGCGAAGCTAGAAAAATCGACGCCGCCCAGCGCCAGGCCGATCGGCGGCATGATGACGTCGTCGACCAGCGATTTGACGATGGTGCCGAAGGCCCCGCCGATGATGATGCCGACCGCCATGTCAAGCACATTGCCCTTGACGGCGAATTCCTGAAATTCCTTGATAATGCCCATGACTGCCTGCTCCACGAAGCGCGCCGCACCCCGGCGCAAATTCGACCCCCTATACCGATTTGTGGACGGATCAAGCCCGATTGGTCCGTAGGGCGAGCAATTCCGGTCTTACTTGCAGGCTTCCTTCGCGCGGTCGAACGCCGCTGAAAGCCCGCTTAACGAAAAGACATAATTGGTCGCAGTGCCGCGTCCCGAGGTCGCGGAAACGCGCATGTCGGCGCCGGATCGCATGGCGGCGACGATCGCCTGCTCGGCCGCCGCGCTCTCGATGAAGGATTCGTTTTCGGAGACATACATGTCCCAGCTCTGCGATCCGATGCGGATCGTCGGCGTGGAGGCCTCCTTCAGATTGTAACCGGCGCGGAAGCTCGGCTGGCCGTCGGCGGCGCCGGACTTCCAGGTCGCGACCATGAAGAAAATCTCGCCGTGATTGACGGATTTCGGGGCCATGTCCTTCGCCGAGGCGATCGCGAAGCAGACGCGGTCATTGCCGGTGTCTTGCGCCATCACCGTCCAGTCCTTGAAGAGCGCGACCGTCTGGGGTTCGGCGGCCGACGCCGGCGCCGCTGCAAGGCCGGCCGCAAGCGCGGCCGCCGCAACCGACATTCCCCATCTCCCACGATTTTCCCTGCGCATGATTTTTCCTCCGGACTGACGAGACTGGCGCCGACGCTAACGGCGATTTGCGGCGAAAGTTTAGACCCTTTCCGCGAATTGCGCGGGCAAGGCCGATACGCCATAAGACCCCCCGTTTCTTGAGCTATTCGCAAGCGGAGGCAATCAGTGATCCCGGGACGTGACAGCCTGAAAACCAAGACGACCCTGAAGGCGGGCGGCAAGTCCTACGCGATCTACAGCCTCAAACTGGCCGAGAAAGAGCTCGGCGACCTCTCGCGCCTGCCCGCCTCGCTCAAGGTGCTGCTCGAAAATCTCCTGCGATTCGAGGACGGCCGGTCGGTCAAGGTCGATGACATCAAGGCGTTCGGCGCCTGGCTGAAATCCGGCACGAGCGAGCGCGAGATCGCCTATCGCCCGGCGCGCGTCCTCATGCAGGATTTCACCGGCGTTCCCGCCGTCGTCGATCTCGCCGCCATGCGCGACGCGATGAAGTCGCTCGGCCAGGATCCTGAAAAGATCAATCCGCTCGCCCCGGTCGATCTCGTGATCGACCATTCCGTCATGGTCGATTATTTCGGCGGCGCGAACGCATTCATCAAGAACGTCGCGCGCGAATATGAGCGCAATGGCGAGCGCTATCAGTTCCTCAAATGGGGCCAGGGCGCCTTCGACAATTTCCGCGTCGTTCCGCCCGGCACCGGCATCTGCCATCAGGTCAATCTCGAATATCTGGCGCAGACGGTCTGGACCGCGGACGTCAAGGGCGAGACCTACGCCTATCCCGACACGCTCGTCGGCACCGACTCGCACACGACCAGGGTCAGCGGCGGGGCCGGGGTCGGGGGGGGCGGCGGCGGGGGCGGGGGGGAGGCGGGGAGGGGCGGGGGGCGGGGGGG
>CAZHUI010000141.1:0-5281 GCA_964535605.1 uncultured Caulobacterales bacterium | reverse complement strand
CAGTTCCTCTCGTGGTATCCCTCTGAATCCCCTGGCGTTCTCACCACTCTGGCCCGCCTGCTGAATCACGGTTCGCTGGCTGGCTCGGGCAAGATGGTGATTCTCCCGGTCGACCAGGGCTTTGAACATGGCCCGGCGCGATCGTTTCAGCAGAACCCGGCAGGCTATGACCCCGACTACCATGTGCAGTTGGCGATCGATTCCGGCTGCAACGCCTACGCGGCGCCGCTCGGCTTTCTCGACGTCTATTTCGGGGCGATCCTCCTCAGCGGCCTTGTGTCGCTGCGGGTGAACCGGAATAACCCGACTTATTCCTCGGTCGGGGCGTCGGACGCGGCTTCCGGGCTCGTCCTGTCGTTCTGCTGTTTCTACCCGTTCCAGCCGATCTACATTTTCCTCATTCCGTTCGGCATTCCGGCGATCCTGTACGGCGCGCTCTTCATTTTCATTTCGGCGCGCCTGATGGAGCGGACCGACCGCGTGATCGCGCATGAAGGCCATCTCGGCGGCGCGATCGCGGGCGCCGCGCTAACGGTGCTGATGAAACCGGAAGTCGTGACGCAGTTTTTCAGCTAGCCGCGTCGCAGTCTTCGAAATGCGACTGCAGCAGCTGGCGCCAGGCCGCCGCGCCGCCGTCATCGACGCCCTGCAGGGCGAATTTGAAATCGTCATATTCGAGATGATTGGGGACCGCCGTCTCCACCTCGACGACATGCCCGTCACGCGCATCGAGCAACAGCGTTCCCCCTTCCGCAAACGCCTCTCCTTCGAGCCTGAAGCGGAACACCCCGCGATCGCGATCCCGCCCTTGCGGCACAGCCCGCGCTTCACCAAGGCGCTTCAGGAAGTTCGGGACGGACGGATCGGCGACAACGAGCGCCATATCGACGGAAAATTCCCGTCCGTAATCGCGCAGGTGCTGCGTGAACACCGTGAACTCGGCGAAGTCGAAATCATAGAGGCGCCACGGCAGCGTTTTGAGGTCGAGCGACTGGCGTATTTCCTGGTCAGGCAGCGTGACGACAGCATCGATCCGCGGAGCTGCGGGATCGAGCGTCAGTAGCGCGAAGGCTTGCTGATTGGCGTCTGGCCCGAGCCGTCCGCCGACAAGACGCGTCGCCGACCACAGGTCGAAATCGAGATCCGCCGTCACCAATGCTGCGTTCGTGCAGGGCCGCACCATCTTGCAAACTTCAATTTCTGTCCGGCTCTTGCGAAATACGTGAATGTGCTCGGGGAGCGAGCCGTCGCGGTTGGTGCGGATATAATGATAAATGCGCCCGACATGATCGCGCGACACGCCATACCGGTAAGCGGCGAACCGGCTGTCTGACGGCGCCGCCGCGCAGGCGGATAGATTGAGCGCCAATGCCAAAAACAGGAGTGATTGCAGCTTCACGGCGTCCTCCTGCCTGCTTGACCCCTTTCGTCACTAGGCGATCCGCGCACGGAAGTGTAGTTCGATGCGCCGCAACAAAGCGACGTCTCGCCGATGAGATAACGCCCGTTTGCCGCTGTCCCGGCGGATGCTATGGAACAGATGAATCGGCCGGAGGGTCCCCATGCGCGCAGCCTTTGCAGTTTTTACGCTTTTGGTGCTCGCCGCCTGTGCGACGGCGGTCGGGACCGCCTACGCGCCGGCGAGCAAAGCCGGCTACGGCTACTCCGACACCCGCATCGAGGAAGGACGCTACCGCATCGCTTTTGCTGGCGACGGGGCGACATCGCCGGACGCTGTTGAGGACTTTGCGCTGTTGCGCGCGGCCGAACTTGCGCTTGCGGGCGGCTATGACTGGTTCCGCGTCGTCGGGCGGTCGCTCGACGAACAGGAAAAAGGCGGCATCGGCATCGGCGCCGGGGTCGGCGGCGGCGGGCGCAATGTCGGCGTCGGCGTCGGCGGCAACCTCGGCAAGGTCGGCGCCCGGAAATTCTACACCGCCCGCCTCGAAGTCATTTTCGGCAAGGGCGAGAAACCGGCTGATGCGCAGGGCGTCTATGACGCGCGCTCGATCAGCGACTCGATCCGTGCGCGGATCGCGCCGGCGTCATGATCCGGGACTGCCTTCGCCGCATCGTGACCGAGGACAGCGCGGCTGGCAGCTCGCCGGTGATGATCGACGGCCCGGCGGCAAAAGTGCTCGCAGTCGAGGACGCCGGTCACGCCTGGGTCAGTCGCGGCAAGGAAACAGCGCTATTGGTCGCCGATCTCATCAACGCCGGAGACCTGTGATGGCCGAACAAAATCTCGCCGCCGCTTTCAATGAGTCGAACGCGCCCTTCGCACGCATGATCGGCGTCAGGATGACGCTCGTCACCAAAGATCGTCTTGAGGCGGAGCTTTTCGTGACGCCCGATCACTGCACAATTCCGGCGACCCTGCATGGCGGCGCATTGATGGCGTTCGCGGACAATATGGGCGGGTGCGGCGCGTTCCTCAACATGCCCGAGGGCATGATGACGACAACGGTCGAGAGCAAGACGAACTTCCTGCGGCCCGTCCCAGTCGGCCAGAAGGCGCTCGCGGTCACGACGCCAGTCCACATCGGCAGGTCGCTGCAGGTCTGGAAAACAGAAATCAGCCGTGAGGACGGCAAGCTGGCGGCGGTCGTCACGCAAACGCAGATGATCCTGCCGATGCGGGAATGAAAATGCTGACCGAGAGCTTTTGGCGCGCCGACGAGGGCGACTTCAAAACGCCGCTGACGATCGGCGCGATGCTGGAAAAACAGGCCGCCGCGCGCGGCTCCGCCATGGCGCTGAAAGAACTTTCCGTATCCGGCGAGCTTGGCCGGTCATGGACCTATGCGCAGCTGCACGAGGATGCGTCGCGCCTTGCCCGCGCGCTCGCCGGCCGTCACGCCAAAGGCGCGCGCATCGCGGTCTGGGCGAACAACATCCCGGAATGGGTGCTGATGGAATTCGCGTCAGCGATGGCGGGACTGACGCTCGTCACCGTCAATCCAGGCTTTCAGGCGCGCGAGTTGAAATACGTTCTCGAGCAGTCGCGCGCCGAAGGGCTCTATCTCATCGACGAATTTCGCGGCAACCCGATGGCGAAGATCGCGGACGAGGTTTGCGCCGCGCTTCCGGCGATCCGCCACCGCATCCGCCTGACGGATCACGTTGCGCTTTATGACGGCGAGGACCGGGGGAGGCTGCCTGATGTCGTCGCGTCGGACGTCTGCCAGATTCAGTACACGTCGGGCACGACCGGCTTTCCGAAGGGCGCGCTTCTTCATCATTGGGGCCTTTTGAAAAACGGGCATGATTCGATGGCGCGCGCCGGCGTCGATCCCGGCGACACGTTCGTCCACCACATGCCGCTGTTTCACACGACAGGCTGCGCTATACTCGTGCTCGGCGGCATGGCGCGCGGGGCGACGATGCTGCTCGCGCCGATTTTCGACGCCGATATGGTCGTGCGCGTCATCGAACGTGAGCGCCCGAAATTCATGCTCGGCGTTCCGACGATGATCGTCGCGCTTCTGGAGGCCGTCGAGAAAAGCGGTCGCAATGTCTCGTCGATCAAGCGCATCATGTCGGGCGGATCGATGGTGCCGCCGGAGCTGGTGCGCAAGGCGCAGGCTGTGTTCGGCTCCGTCATACAGATCGTCTATGGCCAGACCGAAGCCTCGCCCGTTATCACGCAGACGCGCCATGACGACGCCTTTGAGGATCTCTGCGGCACGATTGGCTCGCCCTTGCCGGATGTCGACGTGTCGATCCGCGACGTCGCGACGAACCTCGTCGTTCCCATCGGCGCGCAAGGCGAAATCTGCGCGCGCGGCTATCTCATCATGGAAGGCTATAACGACAATCCGGAGGCGACCGCCAAGGCGATCGACAAGGACGGGTGGCTTCACACCGGCGATCTCGGCCGCATGGACGAGCGCGGCTTCGTGAAGATCACAGGCCGCGTGAAAGAGATGATCATCCGCGGCGGCGAGAATCTTTTTCCCGCTGAAATCGAGAACGCGCTCCTCGAACACGATGCGATTCTCGAAATCGCCGTCGTCGGCGTGCCGGACGAAAAATGGGGCGAGCAGGTCGCCTGCTTCATGCGCGCGAAAGGCGCGGCGCGCCCGACGCCCGCGGAACTGAAAACGTTCATGCGCGCGCGCCTCGCGGCCCAAAAGACGCCGGCCTATTGGATCTGGGTCGAGGCCTGGCCGCTGACCGGCTCCGGCAAGATTCAGAAGTTCAAGCTCGCCGAAGCCTTCGTGCGCGGGGAGTTCGAGCCGCTAGAGGCCTGACGATTTCATCCGGCGAGCCGCAGGAAGCCGGCGATATCGACTTCCTCTGCGCGTCTCGTGGCTTCTATCCCTGCGGACGCGAGGCGCATTTCCGTGTCAGCCCCGAACAGCGGTTTCAGCGATGAACGCAACATCTTGCGCCTTTGCGAGAAGGCCGCATGCGTTAACCGTTCGAGCGCCGCGAGATTCGGAAGGCGCGCCGGCGCGGGATCGAAAGTGACAACGCTCGATTCAACCTTCGGCGGCGGGGTGAAGGCGCGCGCCGGCAAATCGAAGGCGCGGCGCGGACGAGCCGCCGCCTGCGCGATGACGGATAGCCTGCCGTAAGTCTTGGAGCCCGGCGCAGCGAGAATGCGGTCGGCGACTTCCTTCTGGAACATCAGCGTCATCTGCGACCAGAGCGGCGCCTCGCCGGCATGATTGGCGACGAGCCATTTCACCAGAAGCTCGGTTGAAATATTATAGGGCAGGTTCGAGACAATCTTGATGGTACCGCTGCCCGCGAGCGCGCGTTCGTCCGCCCCCAGAGCATCCGCCTCGACGATCGTCAACGCCGACGGATAGGATTCCCTCAGCTCCTCGAGCGCGCCGATGAACCGCCGGTCGCGTTCGATCGCGATGACCCTCGCCCCTGTTTCAAGGAGCCCGCGCGTGAGGCCGCCGGGCCCCGGCCCGACTTCAACTATCGTGTCGGCGGGTCCCGCCGCAGCCGCGCGCGCGATCTTTCTCGTGATATTGAGGTCGAGCAGGAAATGCTGGCCGAACGCCTTGTTCGCGCCGAGATCATGGCGCGCGATCACGTCGCGCAGGGGCGGCAGCGCGTCGTTCATTGCGCCGCGCGCCGCGCCGACAGCGCCGCGGCGAGGCGGATCGCGGCGATGAGGCTGTCGGCGCGCGCCTGCCCCTTTCCGGCGATATCGAGCGCGGTGCCGTGGTCGGGCGACGTGCGCACGATCGGCAGGCCGAGGGTGACGTTGACCGCTTCATGGAAGGCGAGCGTATTGGCGGGGATCAGCGCCTGATCGTGC
>CAZHUI010000140.1:0-5323 GCA_964535605.1 uncultured Caulobacterales bacterium | reverse complement strand
GTGTTGACGCCCCCTCACCCTGCCCTCTCCCGCAAGCGGGAGAGGGTAATCCCGTTAAGCTTCCGCTCGTTTCCCGGAGAGGCCGTCCATAATGATCCGGTTGACGTCGATCAGCGGCTCGACGCTTTCCTTCTTGCGCATCACGTCGCTTGAATAGAGCGACACCCAGCGGGCCAGCGATATGATGAGAGCGCGCGTTTCCGACGGCAGTTTGTTGTGCGTGTCCGCGCAGTCGCTGGCGAGCGCCGTCCAGAGCGAACGGTTGAGATGCACCGCGTCTATCAGCTGTTTAAGGTCCTCGCGGCCCTCGTCCGCGACCGCCATCAGCTTCCGGGTCGCCTCGGCGAAGGCCTTGTATTCGGCGTCGCGCGGCTGGGCCGTCGTCTTCTGCGCGCGGGCGTAGGCGTCATGCGACATGGGACAGTCTTTCCGTTTCAAAGTCGATGAGCGCGCGGCAGGCGTTGAGCGCGCGGTAATAGGCGCCGTTGGCGACGGCGGCGGAAATCTTCAGGCAAAGCGACAAGGCGCCGGGATCGGTGACCGCGCCGGCGAATTCGGTGAGCCGGCGCTCGAATTCGGGGAAGGCGGCGCCCCGCGCGGCGGGATCAAGCGCCATCATCATGACGGGGAGATAAACGCGCCGCGCCGGGCTTGTCGCGTCCTCGGCCTTGAGGATATCGCGTTCGCGCAAGACATGTGCGTGGTTCTCGACGACAAACTCCGCCCGCCGGTCGCCATTGACGATGACGGCGCCGTTGATGGCGATTTTCTCGCCCGGCTTGAGGGATAGTTTAAGGCCCATAACGCATTTCCCGCCCGCGCGGAACTTGGGCCCCGCTTGGTTAAGGAACCGCTAGCGGACCCTTGACGGCGCCCGGGGTGCGGCTCTTGATGCGGCCGTCCTGCGAGACGCCAAATCGCCTTCACCCTGAGGAGCGAAGCGTCACGAAGGGCGAAGGTGATTTGGCTCCTCAGGATGAAGGCTGGCATGTCCCGCAAATTCGACCGCGTTCCGGAACTGAGCCTCAAGGCGTTCACGCGTGGGTCCCCGCGCGAGCGGCAGGACTTTATCGACGCGCTGATGGAGGGCTTTCAGTATTTCGGCTTCATCATCCTCAAAGACCACGCCGTCAGCCGCGAGCTTTTAAAGAACGCCTATGCGCAGTCGAAAGCGTTCTTCGATCTGCCGGTCGAGGAAAAGCGCGGCCTCATCAGCGGCGCCGGCGGGCAGCGCGGTTACACGCCGTTCGGCAAGGAACATGCGAAGACCTCGAAGGTCGGCGATCTGAAAGAATTCTGGCATGTCGGGCGCGAGTTCCCGCCGGGTTCCCCGCTCGCCGACATTTATCCGCCGAATGTCTGGCCCATGCGGCCTGCGGCGTTTCGCGCGACGTTCCTGGCGCTTTATGACGCGCTCGAGGATGCCGGTTTTGCGATGCTCGAAGCGCTCGCGCCATCGCTCGGCGTCCCTGACGATTATTTCCGCAAGATGGCGACAAACGGCAATTCGATCCTGCGCCTCCTTCATTATCCGCCCGTGCCGCCCGACGCCGACAAGGATGCCGTCCGGGCCGCGGCGCATGAGGACATCAACCTCATCACCATCCTCGTCGCCGCCGAGGGCGGCGGGCTAGAGCTTCTCGATCGCGACGGCAAATGGCTGGCGATCGATACCGATGCGGAAAATCTCATCGTCGACGCCGGCGACATGCTCGCGCGCGTGACGAATGACGTCATCCCGGCGACAACGCACCGCGTCGTCAATCCGAAGGGGCCGAACGTCTCGCGCTACTCGATGCCGTTCTTCATGCATCCGCATTCGGCGGCGCTTCTGGAATGCATTCCGAGCTGCAAGGGATCGGGCGCGAAGTATCCGCCGATTACGGCCGATGCGTTCTTGAAGCAGCGGCTGAAAGAGATCGGACTGACGAACTGAGGATTAAACTCTCACATCGCTCAATTTGTGTATAACCAGTTTTTCATATAAAGCCCGATAACTAATTTTTGAGGTCGGAGTAGAATAGAAGTGTCGATGTCTGTGGCTCTCTACAATAAACTTCAAATCAAGATAATTATCCCAAAAGAAAAAACGTCGGCGCTCTAATGGAGGCCTGCTATCTCGGTCTGCCCATTTAAACGAGTTGCGTCGAAATATCACTCTATATAATGGCCAAATAATATATTGATCGACGATTAGCAGCCACCACATTGCCCGCCTACACCAAAAATTTAAGCGAAAACCTGAAATGCGTATTACCTCCAGAGCGTAATTCTCCATGACATCAATCGCCCGCATTAGGCGCGAAATTTGCTCATGCTCGTCTCTTTCCGATTCATTTGCCTTCTTAATTTGATCTTTAACAATTCCGTTCAAATCAGCACGAGCAACAGCCAAATCAGCTCTAATAGTTTCGCCTCCATTTAGTATCTGAAAAAAACGCCAGCGTAATTTTTTATGCTCCCCGAAGCCGGTATAGGCGGCGTTAGGAATTTCCTCAGACCGAGGTAGCAACTCAGTCCGATCCTTGATTTCCTCGATGAACTTTTCGTCAACCTCTTTAAACAGAGCTTCAATTTCTACGTCAAGCTGATCATCTGACAATTTATCGAGGCGGTCTTTTTCTTTGCCGATAATGTCTATTATATCGGACGAGTATTTTTCATAGGCGCTCCGGATTCCCATTAAGAATATAAGTATTTTAGTTGCGTATAAATAAGAAAAGCTCGCTGCGGCTCTAATATTGCTCTTCCGGTTTACGTAAAAAATTGTTCCACTGCCTATTGTCGCAGTAATCAGACCGATCGATGCTGTAAGCATCCCGGCTGTCGCCTGATCAGCCTCTGCCAATCGAATAAGCCAATTGCCAAACTCTGCGATGTCTTGCCTTAAGTTGATAATCATGGTGTCGATCCCCCGCCCCAACGGGTTTCGTAACGGGCTAGAGCCTTTCACACAAGGGATGGACTCCTGGCTAATACATGACGACCGACATCCTCATCATCGGCGCCGGCCATAACGGCCTTGCCTGCGCGTGCTATCTCGCGGCGGCCGGTTTTTCCGTGCGCATCGTCGAGCGGCGCGAGGTCGTCGGCGGCGCGGCGGTGACGGAGGAATTCGCGCCGGGCTTCCGCAACTCGACGGCGAGCTACACGGTCAGCCTTCTCAATCCGAAGGTCATCGCCGACCTTGAGCTTTACAGGAACGGGCTCACCGTCGTCGAACGCGATATCTCGAATTTCTGGCCGACGGGGACGAAGCCCGGCGACTATCTGAAACTCACTTTCGACCCTGCGCGCAACGCCGAGGAATTCGCGCGCCATTCCAAAGCCGACGCCGAGGCGCTGCCGCGCTATTACGAAGCGATCGACGCGGCGGCGGATGTCTTGCGCGACATGGTCTTGCAGATCCCGCCCAATCTCGGCGGCGGCCTGCCCGATCTTTTCCGCGCGCTGCAGACCGGCGGGCGCCTCGCGCGCCTCAAAAAAGCGCAGCAAACCTTGGTGCTCGACCTGTTCACGAAGTCGGCCGCGGAGTTCCTGCGCGGATATTTCGAGCATCCCGCGATACTCGGCGCCTTCGCCTTTGACGGCATCGTCGGCGCCTATGCCTCGCCCTATCATCCGGGTACGGCCTATGTGCTCCTTCACCACGCCTTTGGCGAAGTGAACGGCAAGAAGGGCCGCTGGGGACACGCCATCGGCGGCATGGGCGCGATCACTGGCGCGATGCGGCGCGTCGCCGAGGCGCGCGGCGTCGACATCACAACCTCGGCGCCGGTCGCGCAGGTCATTGTCGAAAACGGCCGCGCGGCTGGCGTGAAGCTAGAGAACGGCGAGAGCATCCGTGCGCGCGCAGTTGTCTCGAACGTCAATCCGAAGCTCCTTCTCACCGGCCTTGTTGCGGCGAACGACATCGATCCGGTCGTCCGTAAACGGATGGATAATTACGCCTGCGGCTCCGGCACGTTCCGCATGAACGTCGCCCTGTCGGAACTGCCGGATTTCTCCGCCCTGCCCGGCCGGGACGCGGCAGAGCATCACCGCTCCGGCATCGTCATCGGTCCCGACATCGACTATCTCGACCGCGCCTGGCTCGACGCCCGGCGCGACGGGTGGTCGAACGAGCCGATCGTCGAAATGCTGATCCCGACGACAATGGACGACAGCCTCGCGCCTGCGGGCAAGCATGTCGCCAGCCTGTTCTGCCAGCAATTTTCGCCGCAACTGCCGGGCGGCCGCTCCTGGGACGATGCGCGCGAGGACGCCGCGGAGACGATCATCGACACGGTCACGAAATACGCGCCGAATTTCCGCGACAGCATCATCGCCACGCAAATTCATTCGCCGCTCGATCTCGAGCGCAAGTTCGGTCTCGTCGCCGGCGACATCATGCATGGGCGCCTGTCGCTCGATCAGATGTTCTCGACGCGCCCGCAGCCGGGCTTCGCCGACTACCGCATGCCCGTAAAGGGTCTCTATCTTTGCGGCGCCGGCGCCCATCCCGGCGGCGGCGTCACCGGCGCGCCCGGCCATAACGCGGCCAAGGCGATCATCGAGGACTTCCGCGCGCGGAAGATCCCGGCCTGAAAAATACGTACTTATTTCTACGCCGCCCCTCCGTATCCTGAGCTTCCTTGCGGGGCGCAGCGCCAAAATGCGTATTTTGGCCCAAAAATTCGGCGCCTTTTGTCCTCCCTTTTTTCCGTCTTGCGGGCGGAAGGGGCGCATAGCGCCGCTGCGCTGCGCGATGATGACATCGGCAAGCTGTTTTCAGACCCGCGCAGCCAGATGCGTTGAGCAACCGCGCCGCGCGACCAGCCGGACTTTTCAACGGACCGGTCCTCGGGGCCAAGCCCGTCTTAGGAACGCTCCGGAAAACCAAAATCGCGCCGGGCGGGGCCGCGGCGCGATGGAAGGAGCATGGGACCTTTCACCGCCGCAAATCAACCAATCAATAAGGCGAATTCCTTATGGTTAATTCGTGCTGCGGTTGTTGACGCCCCCGCGCCCTAAAGAACGCCGTCAAGCTTGCGCGCGATAAGGTCCGGCGTGTCCTGCGGGCCGAAACGGGCGACGACCTCGCCCTGCCGATCGACGAGGAACTTCGTGAAGTTCCACTTGATCGATTCCGAACCGGCAAGACCCTTCTTTTCCTTTTTCAGAAACTGGTAGAGCGGATGCGTGTCCTCGCCATTGACGTCGACCTTGGCGAACATCGGGAAGGTGACGCCGTAATTCGTGGAACAGAAATTCTGGATCTCCTTCTCGTCGCCCGGTTCCTGCGCGCCGAACTGGTTGCACGGAAAGCCGAGCACTTCGAGCC
>CAZHUI010000139.1:0-5336 GCA_964535605.1 uncultured Caulobacterales bacterium | reverse complement strand
ATGGCCCACGAACACCGGCACGCGCACGCAGGTCGCCGTGAGCTTGATGCGCGGATCGAGGATCTTTTTCGTCTCCGCCATCATCTTCCACTCTTCCTTCGTGTAGCCGTCCTCCATGAAGACGTCGATGTGCGGAATGACGTTGAAGGCGATCTGTTTGGTGAAGACGGAGGGCGACGGCGAGTCATTGACATAGATGCCCTTCGTCTGCGTGAAGAGCTCATCCATCGCCTCCTTGCCCTTGCCGGATGTCGACTGATAGGTGGCGACGACGACGCGCTTGATCGTCGCCGCGTCATGGAGCGGCTTCAGCGCCACGACGAGCTGCGCGGTTGAGCAATTCGGATTGGCGATGATGTTCTTCTTGACGAAGCCGCGCACCGCATCGGCGTTGACCTCCGGCACGATCAACGGAACGTCGGGGTCCATGCGGAAATGCGAGGAGTTGTCGATGACGACGGCGCCGGCGCGCGCCGCCTTCGGCGCCCACTCCTTCGACACCGCGGCGCCGGCAGCGAACAAGGCGATATCGACTTTGGAAAAGTCGAAGGTCTCGAGGTCGCGGCATTTCAGCGTCTTGTCGCCGAACGAAACCTCGCGGCCGATCGACTGGCGCGAAGCGATCGCGAAGGCCTCGCTGACCGGGAACAGGCGCTCGTCGAGAATGGCGAGCATTTCCTGCCCGACATTTCCGGTGGCTCCGACGACGGCGACGCTATAGTCCATGATCGATCCTGCCTGCGACGAGGGCGGAATGTCGCCGCCGGGCCCCTCAAGTCAAGCGATTGGGCGGCGGCTATCCGAAAGATATTCTCGCCCGCCTGTCAGCGCTGGTCACTGAGGGGCGTCAATGCGCTCAACCGTGAAGCCGCGCCCGGCAAGGCCCGCCGCAACGCCGTCCGGCCCGGCGATCAGCGCGGCGCTGAGGCAGACGAACGCCTCATCCGGCAAATCAAGCAACGCCGCGATGCGCTCCTCCAGCAGATCGGCCCGCGCGGCGATCAGCCTTTCATAGGCGGCGGGCGCGGCCGCCTTCAGCGGTTCCTGCGTCCCGGCAGCGACGCTTTCAATGTCGCCTGCGCGCCATTGCGCGTAAACCATCGGCGCTTCCGCGTCCTGACGCGGCCAGTCGGCGAGCAAAAAGGAAAGGAGCGCGCGCTGGTCTTCGCCCGGCATTTCCGTCAGCACACGGAGCGCCCCGTCAATGGTGTCGAGAAAGCGGACCGGGCGCTGGCGCCCGATCGCTTCCAGAAGGACGCCCATCTCAACGCCCGCCGCCGGATCGGCGCCGCGCTTGCGATCGAGTTCGGCGGACAAGACGACGAAGGCCGCCCAGGGCTTCAGCGCGTCAAAAGATGCGATATCGGCGCCGAGCGCGCCGGCGGCGGCGGCAAGGCGCGCGGCGCCGTCTTCGCCAAGCGCGCCTGAAAGCGTCCGGCCCTCAGGGAAACGCCCCGCCTCCTGAAAAATCTTCGCGGCTTCGGCGCGCGCCGCAGGATCCGCCGAGGGCGCCTCGAACACGACCGTTTCCGACCGGTCGATCGCCGCGGCGACCGCGCGCGACCGCCAGGCCTCACCCGCCGGCAGGAACGGCGCGGCGGCGAAAAGATAAATCTCGCTGTCGGCGTCGCTCACCTTCCAGAGCGCCGGGGAGAGCGGCGGCGGCGCATCATCTTTCGCGGCAGCAGGCGCAGCAGCAGCGACCGCGATCGCCAGGAACGCCAGAATTCGAACCATCGCCGCTCCTAAAAAGGTCCGTTCCGGACCCGGTGCGCAGGATATGAGGGCGCAATGCGACCGGAAAGGGGCGCCAGCCCGGCGGTAGTGGGCAGTTTTGAAATCATGCCGCCTTCTTCTTGTAGGGGCCGCGCTTTTGGGCCGGGCCTTCGGCGACTTCGATCAGCTTAACGATGTCCTCAATATCGTACACCCGGTCCGCAACGCCAGCGGCCATAGCGGGGGTCATTCGCAGCGTTTGGTGAATGCGGATGAAGTTGTAGTTCATAAAATGCAGCGCGACCGCGTAGGCGTGGTTTTCGAGTTTCTTGGAGAAGCCGTTCGTCAGCCTCGTAAAGCGGCGCATCGCCATTCGCATCGTGAGGTTCTGGCGCTCGACAAAGGACGTGCTGACGTGCTTCGGATCGGGGTTGCCTTCGACGCGCATCTTGACGCACCCCGTGCATTCGGCAGGGCTGTAGCGACCCTTCATGCTCTCGGGCGATGCGCCGTAAGACTTTACGAGTTGGGCGTAATCGATATCAATCCCGAACACGTCGCGGACGGCATTCGTGTAGGCACCATGGCCGTCTGAGGTAAGTTGAATGCGCCCTGCGAGACGGCCGTAAACATCGTCGATGAACGCGCGCGCGTAACCCGCGTCGCGACCGCCAACGAGCCAAGAGATTGCAAGCTTGGTGTCGGCGCAGATCGCCGTCCATGTCCATGTATCGCCCGCGCCCTCGGGGGCGGCTTTGGCATCCGCGACGTTCTTTTGCTTGGCGTAGGTGAAAGACCAGATTTCATCGACCTGCACGCGCTTGCACGGCAGGTTGCGAAGTGCCTCATCCTGAAATTCCGAGCAAACGCGCCCGGCGTCGATCATCAACTTGGTGACGGCGCCCTTTGTCGCGCCCGTGATCCGGCAGGTGGAGCGGATCGAATTGCCCTCCACGAGGCAGCGGAGGATTTGGGCGCGGGTCTCGGCTGATAGCTTGTTCATAATCAGAAGATAGGCGTCCTAGGCGATTTGTCAAGCATAAAGGTAGTTTTGACAAATTAGTCAATTTAGCTATTGATCCCATGATTCCAGCGTGTTATATGGCCTTATGGAGATCGTCTTCGCCGACGCGGCGCTCGCCCTCATCGAAAGCGACGACGCCGGGGGGACGAAGCTCTCGGTGGCCGTGATCAAGTCTGCGCGTCGAAAGCTGACGCTGATGCGAGCGGCGCCGGACGAGCGGTCACTGAGGAATTGGAAAAGCTTGCACTACGAGAAGTTGAAGGGGGACCGCAAAGGACAACGGTCGATTCGATTAAACGACCAGTTCCGGATGGTTTTCACTCTGAACGACGCGGACCCGCTGACGGCAATGATCTTGGCTATTGAGGATTATCACTAATGGCAAAGCCAAAGCCTCTATCGGTCGATCACCCCGGCTCCTTCATCGCGGAGGAACTGGAGGCGCGCGGCTGGGCGCAAGCGGACCTTGCCTACATTCTTGGAATGGACCCCGGGCAGTTGAACAAGCTGATTGGCGGGAAGGCCGATATCAATCCGGACTGGGCTGTCGCTCTTGGCGACGCTTTCGATATGCCTGCGGAGTTCTTTCTCAACCTTCAAAAACTTTACGACTTGCAGCGCGCACAAAAGGCGGACCCAGGCGTTCGCACGCGCGCGTCATGGCTTTCGGTGTTCCCCGTCCGCGAAATGATCAAACGCGGGTGGATTGAGGATGCAGAGCCGGGCCTGTTGGATTTGCAAATGATGCGGTTCTTCGGTCGGAACCGCGTCGAAGACATTCCTTTCGTCGGCGACACGCGGCTGATGGCGCATGCGGCATACAAGTCCAATTACGATAGCACGACTGCGGTCCAGTATGTATGGCTGACGCGCGTTCGCAAGATCGCCGAACAAATTGCGAGCCCGCTATATTCAAGCGCCGCTTTGCGCGAAAGCCTGCCAAAAATTAGAGCACACCTGATGGACAAAGAGGATTTTGTCCGTGTGCCGCATATTCTGAAGGCTTGCGGTGTTCGCTTTGTGCTTGTTGAAGCGCTGCCCGGCTCAAAAATTGACGGCGTGTGCGTCTGGATAGACTCGCAGCCTGTGATCGGGATGACGTTGCGCCTCGATCGGCCCGACAACTTTTGTTTTGTTCTTCGTCACGAAATCGAGCACGTCTTAAATGAAGACGGCCGCGAGGAGACTTTCGCGCTTGTTGATGAGGCGGTTGATACCGAAGAATTTCAAACAAGTGACTGCGAGAAAGTAGCGAACGCTGCGGCGGCAGAGTTTTGCGTGCCGCAGTCGCTTCTTGATTCGTTTATCGCACGCAAAAGTCCATTCATTTCAGAGCGCGACGTTTTGGAGTTTTCGTCGCGCGTCGAAATCCACCCTGCGGTGGTAATCGGACAAATCCAAAGAAAAGCCCAAAAATATAACTTTCTTCGGAAGTATCAGACTGGCGTTCGAGAGTATCTGATGGATTGGGAAGCCAAGGACGGCTGGGGTCATCAGGCCCCCACGGGACTTTGAGGATCGGTATGGCGGACTACGTCGAGCAAACAGACCTTCTTTGGGATGAGTGGATCGCCGAGACAGGCCAAGTCTCTGGCGACCCCGCTGATTTCGTTGAATGGGGCTTAGCCAAGCGGAAATTGGCGCTGAGGCCGCAAGACATAAGACTTTTGCTCCGCAAACAAGTCACTCAGGCGCTGCGAAAAGCGCGCCGCTTCGACGCGGACGGGGGCTTTTGGTATCGCTCCAAGCAGAGCGTAACTCTCTTTGACGGCGACCTGCCCACCAAACATTTCTTCGACACCGACAATGCCGGAACCCCCAATCTGAGGCAGAAGGCGATTAAGCAGCGGCGCGACGCCATCGCGGATCACGTGTACCGCGCGGCGTGCGACGTAGACCATATGAACCGCGCTTTTCCTGACGACCCACAGCTGAATTTCTTCGCCGACTTTACGGACGATGTGGCGGAAAAACGCGCGGCTGATGTTTTGGAGTCGAAGCGTAAAGACGACGACGATGACGATGACGATGAAGACGCGGCCTAGCTCTTTTTCCATCGGGCGGAAGCTGCGATAGACGCGATTTCAGAGCGCTCCTGCGGGCTGAGCCGTTTGGCCCTCGCAGGTCCGCCTTTCTTCCCGGCCTTACTCTTCTTCGCGTCCACTCGCTCTTCTCCAGCCTCGCCAGTCGCCAAATCGACGATGCGCTTGGCAAGCTGGTTGGGGTCGCGGGGGCGCTTCGGTGTCATGCGGACTTCACGTCATCGAAAGTCATACCGAGACCGGCCAACTGTTCGTCCGTCAGTTCGCCAGTTACCTCCGCGATTACCCCTGCCGTTAGCATGTTTGCCGCGCGAAGCCGTTCCTTAGCCGCTTGTGGCGTCGCCTGAGCAACATGGAACCGTCCAAGCACAGGACGTTTGCCATTTATGGGCGTTTGGAGCGCGAAGAGCGTTATCGTATAGCCGGGCATAATCGCTATATGGGGCCTTCGTGCCACAGGCGCAAATCGCATCAGATTTCAAAACTGCCCACTACCAGCACGGCCGGACCGGCGCATTGCCGCGACTTTCCGACTAAGCTAGACGAACCCCGTC
>CAZHUI010000138.1:0-5464 GCA_964535605.1 uncultured Caulobacterales bacterium | reverse complement strand
GGTCGCCGTCGCGGCGGCGCAAAGATGCGCGGCGACCGAGGCGGACGAGCCGCCCGACGAGCCGCCGGGCGTCAGCTTGGCGTTGCCGCCCTTGGCGCGCCACGGATTGACGACAGGGCCATAAAAACTCGTCTCATTCGACGAGCCCATGGCGAACTCGTCCATATTGAGCTTGCCGAGACAGACGCCCCCGTCGCTCCAGAGCTGCGCGGAGACGCTTGATTCATAGTGCGGCTTGAACCCGTCGAGAATGTGCGAGCCCGCAGTCGTCAGCACGCCTTCGGTGCAGAAGAGATCCTTGATGCCGAGCGGCACGCCCTCGATTGGCCCGCCCTCGCCCTTGCCAAGTTTCGCGTCGGACGCTTTCGCCATCGCCCGCGCCTTGTCGGGCGTCACGGTGATGAATGCGTTGAGGTCTTTCGCCTTCTCGATATTGGCGAGATAGGCCTCAGTCGCTTCGAGCGACGACACCTTGCGCGCTTTCAGCGCGTCGCGGAGTTCGGCAAGCGTCAGGTCGGTGGGATTGGTCATTCTATCGTCTGTTCTCTGTGACCATCCTTCGGGACGCGCCGCTGCGCGGCGCTCCTCAGGATGAGGCGGACTCTCAGTGATGCCTCATCCTGAGGTGCCGTTGCGTAGCAACGGCGTCTCGAAGGATGGACAAACGGGCAATCGATGGTCACTCCACCACCTTCGGCACCACGAAGAAATGATCCTCCGTCTTCGGCGCATTCGCCACGACCTTGTCCGGCTGTCCGCCGCCGGTCGGGCCGTCGGTGACGACGTCCTCGCGCATTTTCAGTTTCATCTCGACGGTCGAGGTCATGGGCAGGGCGCCCGTCACATCGACCTCGTCGAGCTGCTGGATCCATTTAAGGATGCCGTTGATCTCGCCGGCGAGCGGCTCCAGCCGGTCCTCAGGGACGGCGAGCCGCGCGAGCTTGGCGACCTTGCGGACGGTTTCCTTGTCTACGGCCATGAGATTGCACCTGCGAAAGACGGGGCAGCCCTAACAACGCCGGGAGGAGGCTTCAAGCGCAGGTGTCGTCCATACACCCCCCCATCCCGGGGGGGGGGGGGGGGGGGGGGGGGTGAGGGGATGCCACAAGGGGAAACGCAGCGAGTTAAAGGCCCCTCACCCTGCCCTCTCCCGCAAGCGGTGGAGGGTGAACTTGTTCTTTTGCCAATGTTGGCGCTGGTCAAAGTTACCTCCTATAGCCTGCCCAAATGGCGGATGAATTTGACCAGGCGGCGCTCGCCTTTGGCGACAAGGGATCGCTTCTCGGCCTCGATCTTGGCGAGAAGACCATCGGCGTCGCCTCCTGCGATCCCGGCCGCCGGGTCGCGACGCCCGTTGAAACTGTCCGCCGGACGAAATTCACCGCTGACGCCGACCGGCTGAAAACACTCGCAACGGAACGCGCGGTCGTCGGATTCGTGCTTGGACTGCCCCGCAATATGGACGGCAGCGAAGGCGCGCGCGCCCAGTCGACCCGGTCCTTCGCCCGCAGCCTGGCAAAGGCTGCCGGCCTGCCAGTCGCCCTGTGGGACGAGCGCCTGTCGACCGCCGCCATGGACCGCGATTTGATCGCCCTCGACACCAGCCGTGCGAAAAGAGCGGCGAAAATCGACGAATCAGCGGCGGCCTTCATCCTGCAGGGCGCGATAGACCGGCTGACCCGGCGGCGCGCGTAAAGATCAGGGGCGAAAAATGAATGCGGCGAATCTGAAAAGGCTGATGTCCGTCCTGCTGGTGGCGACCGGCGTTCTCCATATTGTTGTCGCGGTCGCGGGCGCCCCGGACAATTTGCGTATTCCGCTCGCCGCCTTTGGCGCGCTCTATGGAACGCTCGGCGTTCTGATGCAGAACGGCGGCAAGCCCATTGTCCTTGCGTCGATCGCGGCCTGCACTCTCGGGCTGACGCTCGGCGGGGCGAATTATCTGCAGAACGGCGGCCCCGGCACTTTGCCTGTCATGTTCCTGATCGACGCCGCGATTGTGATCGCCGGCGGACTTTGGCTGACAAAGGCGGGCAAGTGATTGCGGACGGCGGCGCGCGATTGGTAAAAGCCGCGCCATGACGATCCTTCGCCGCCCGTCCCTCTCCGGCAACGGTTTTTCCGCTGCGAACCTCATCAATATCGACGATGTTTCGGACGCAGAGGTTTCGCACCTTCTCGATCTCGCCGAGCACTATGCCGGGTTTCTGCGGCGCGGCGAGCGCCCGCCGCAACGCCTCGCCGGAAAAACGCAGATCAATCTCTTCTTCGAGGACTCGACGCGCACCAATCTGAGCTTCGAGCTTGCAGGCAAGAAACTTGGGGCCGACGTATTGAACGTGCCGGTCGCCGCGTCTTCGGTAAACAAGGGCGAAGCCCTCATCGACACCGTGCAGACGCTCGCCGCGATGGGCGCGCATGTCGTCATCGCGCGCCACAAGGAGCCACGCGTTCATTCCGAACTCGCCCGCCGCATCGCCTGCCCTGTCATCAATGCGGGCGACGGCGTGCGCGAGCACCCGACGCAGGCGCTCCTCGATGCGGCGACGATCCGTTCTGCCTTTGGGCGCATCGACGGCGTCGTCATCGCGATTTGCGGCGATATCAGGCACAGCCGCGTCGCGGCCTCGGACGCGGAATTGTTTTTGCGCCTCGGCGCGGAAGTGCGCTTCGTCGGGCCTTCGCCTCTGATGCCGGAAGCCGCGCTGTTCCCGCAGGTCAAGCGCTATCAGACTTTAAAGGAAGGCCTCGCCGGCGCCGATTTCGTCATGGGCCTGCGCATGCAGTTCGAGCGCATGGAGGGCGACGGGCGGGCGCTCGCGCAAGGCTATTTTGACGAATACGGCCTCACTCACGACTCGCTGCGCCACGCCAAGCCCGACGCGAAAGTCATGCACCCGGGACCGATGAACCGCGGCGTCGAAATCGACGGCGCCCTCGCCGATGACGAGACGCGCTCGCTGATCTTGAAACAGGTCTTCTACGGCGTCGCCGTGCGCATGGCCGTGCTCGACGCGCTGATCACGCGGGGGGTCGACCAATGATTTTCTTCCTCGCCGCATTCCTCGGCTATCTCCTCGGCTCCGTTCCCTTCGGCCTTGTCATCACCAGGGCCGCGGGGCTCGGCGACATTCGAAATGTCGGGTCCGGCAATATCGGCGCGACGAATGTGCTCCGTACCGGGAGGAAAGACCTCGCCGCGGCCACTCTGGCGCTCGACAGCGGCAAGGGCGCCATTGCGGTTCTCATCGCCTATGCGCTCGGCTGGCCGCCGGAAGTTGCGGGCGCGGCGGCGTTTCTGGGGCACTGTTTCCCGGTCTGGCTGAAATTTCAGGGCGGCAAGGGCGTCGCGACGTTTCTCGGCACGCTCCTGGCGCTGTGGTTCCCGGCGGGCGCCTTCGCCTGCGCGATCTGGCTAGGCTGCGCGTTCCTGTTCAAATTTTCTTCGCTTGCGGCGCTGGTGGCGGCGGCCGCCTCGCCGCTCGTTCTCTTCGCCATGGGCAAACCCGCTTTCGCGATCGCCGCGCTCTTCATGGCCGCGCTGATTTTCTTTCGGCACAAAGCGAATATCGAGCGCCTGATGCGGGGCGAGGAGCCGCGGATCGGCGGGAAGAAGACGCCCGCCGGCGCGCCGGCGGGCTGACGCGGGACGGAAGGGGGGAGATCATGGCCGCGCTGACCGACGCCGAGCGACTCGACTGGCTGCGTTTGATCCGTACAGAGACGATAGGACCCATCACCTTCATGCGGCTGGTCGACCGGTTCGGCTCGCCCACGCGCGCGCTTGAAGCTTTGCCGCAGCTTTCCGTGAAGGCGGGCCGCCGCGGCGCTCTCAAGGCGGCGCCGCGCGCCGATGCGGAAGCCGAGCTTGGGCGCGCGGCGGCGGCGGGCATGCGCCTCATCGCGCGCTGCGAGCCTGAATATTCAAAGCCGCTCGCCGAGATTCCGGACGCGCCGCCGGTCCTTTATCTGCGCGGCCACGCGTCGCTCTTTGAAAAGCCCGCTGTCGCCGTCATCGGCGCGCGTAACGCCTCCGGCGCCGGGCGCAAGATGGCGCGGATGATCGCCGAAGGCCTCGGCGCGGCCGGCGTCGTCGTCGTGTCGGGCTTGGCGCGCGGCATCGACGGGGCTGCGCATGACGCCGCGCTCAAAACCGGCACCATCGCCGTCGTCGCGGGGGGCGCTGACGTGATTTACCCGCCGGAGCATGACGCGCTGACGGCGGCGATCGCCGAACAGGGCGCCGTCATCTCCGAGCAGCCGCCGGGCGCGGAACCGACCGCCCGCGATTTCCCGCGCCGTAACCGCCTGATTTCGGGCCTGTCGCGCGGGGTCGTCGTTGTCGAAGCCGCCGCCCGGTCTGGCACGCTGATCACCGCGCGCTTCGCCCTAGAGCAGGGACGCGAAGTGTTCGCCGTGCCCGGCTCGCCGCTTGACCCGCGTTGTCAGGGCGCAAACCGGCTCATTCGGGAGGGCGCGACGCTTGTTGAGTCCGCCGAAGACGTGCTCGATGTCCTCGCGCAGCAGAACCGGGCGGCGCGCGAACCGGGGAATGATTTTCTCGGCTGGAGCGGCGAGACCGAGCCGGATCCGGCCGAAGTCAGCCGCATTCGCGATCTGGTGCGCGAGCTTTTAAGTTTCGCGCCGACCCATCGCGACGAGATCTTGCGCGAGGCGGAGGCGCCGCCTGCCCTTGTTATTGACGCATTGATTGATCTGGTGCTCGCCGGCGAGGCCGAGGAGCATTCCGGCGGACGCTTTGCACTGAAGGCCTAGGCGCCGGCGGCGAGCCGCTCGGCTTCCTCGATACACTCCCGCAGGAGATATT
Source organism: uncultured Caulobacterales bacterium (assembly GCA_964535605.1). Lineage (GTDB taxonomy): Bacteria > Pseudomonadota > Alphaproteobacteria > Caulobacterales > Parvularculaceae > Amphiplicatus. Next base: position 636 of record CAZHUI010000138.1, on the reverse strand, counting down.
GAAGGCGAACGAGCCCGCTCGTCCCGGCCAGTTTTTCGAGCTGCCGCAGTAGGTCGGCGATATAGTCGGCGGTCTCAGCGTCGCTAACGAGCCGCCGTTTTTCCTCGTGCGCCTGCCGGCTGGCTTCGGCCTGCTTCGACATCGGGAACCCCGTTTCGCGAGCCGCCGAATGCCGCCCGCCGAGGGATGATTGTAGCAACCTTGAGAGTTAATTTAAAGTCTATATACACCTAAGGTTGTATTCCTTCTCAGCGCTGGTTGACATTTTTACCGGGCCGGACGCAGGGTCCCGCCCCATTCCGGGGGTCCGGCGGCCCTGCGCCGCTTTTCTTCCCCGCCTTTCCGCCGCCGCGAGGAGCCGCATCGACGCATGCAGGTCGTGATCGTTGAATCGCCCTCCAAGGCCAAGACCATCAATAAATATCTGGGGTCCGGCTATAAGGTGCTGGCCTCTTACGGGCATATCCGCGACCTGCCCGCGAAGGACGGGTCGGTCGATCCCGGCAACGATTTCGACATGGTCTGGGAGCTCGACGCCGCCTCTAAAAAGCGGGTCGCCGAGATCGCCGAGGCGGTCAAAGGCGCCGACCGGCTGATCCTTGCGACCGACCCCGACCGCGAGGGCGAGGCGATTTC
>CAZHUI010000137.1:0-5509 GCA_964535605.1 uncultured Caulobacterales bacterium | reverse complement strand
TCAAGACCGCGAAAAATCCATCCCAACGCGGTCCAAGATTCGGGGGCGCCTCAGAAAAACTCTGTCTCCTCTCCGTCTCCTGCCCGCAAACAATCGCCGTCTTCCACAATACTGCGTTCGATCGGCATGCGGCCGACCAGTGAACCCGCTTTGAAACCGCTGCTAGCGCCGCCCATGCGCCAAGCGCGCAAGCGGTGCGTATCCTGTGGATAATCCGGCGATTGCGGTCACAGGATTGTTGCAGCCAGCTGTTATCGACTTCGTCGAAAGGTTTCACCGATTCGCGTGACGCCTGTTGCACCTTACCGGTAAGCACAAGGGGCTTTGAGCCATGACGCAGATTTTCTCCGAATCGTTTGAAACAGATGGTGAAGGCTCGCGATATGCATTGACAGCGAGCGGCGCTGCGATCACGAGCTTTTCGGACAATGCGTCGGATTATGCGATCCGCGCCGGCGGGGCGCTCGCCAACATCGCCGCCTCTCATGTTTACAACACGCCCGACGGATCGTTCTTCTTCGCCGTGCAGGACACTGACGGCGATTTCGCCGGCCGCAACTCGGTCGAACTGTCGTTCGACGACATCAATATAGCGGGGTTTTCCAACCTTTCATTCAGCGGGCTCTTCGCTGAAGACACGGCGTCCGATCTTCTCGAAGACTGGGACGCCGACGCGCTTGTCTTCGTTGAAGTTTCCATCGACGGCGGGGCGTTTACAAAAATCCTGCAAATTGCGAGCGGCGGGGCGACAAACACCGCGCCAAGCGTCGATACCGATTTCGACGGCGTCGGCGACGGCGCCGCCATCACCGACACATTCCAGTCGTTTACGGCGGCCATCGCCGGAACCGGGTCGACGCTCGACCTGCGGGTGACTTTCCTCAATCTCGAAGCGGGCGATGAAGACATCGCTATCGACAATTTGGCCATCGACGGCGACGCGGCGGCGTCGACGACAGTGTCAGTCAACAATGTCAGCGTCGCCGAAGGCGACGCGGGCGCCTCGACCCTCACTTTCACGGTCACCCGGTCGGACAACTCAGGGGCCTTCACGCTCGACTTTGCGACCGCCGACGGAACGGCGACGGCAGGGTCTGATTACGCCGCCGCCGCCGGCGAACTCTCATTCATTGCAGGCGGATCACTGTCGGAAACGATCACCGTAACCGTCAATGGCGATACCGACATTGAACCGGATGAAATATTCTCGGTCGTCCTTTCAAATCTTGTATCGACGTCCGGCGCCGCCAGCATTCTGAACGGCACCGGCGCCGGCACGATTGAGAATGACGACGCCAACCCGCCCGCCGCGATCATCATCAATGAAATCGACGCTGACACTCCGGGCACGGACGCTGCCGAGTTCATCGAACTCTATGACGGCGGCACGGGCAATACGTCTCTCGACGGACTTGTGCTGGTCTTCTTCAACGGCTCGAACGACCTCAGTTACGCGGCCTTCGATCTTGACGGATTTACGACCGACGCCAACGGTTATTTCGTTGCGGGCAATACTGGCGTCGCCAGCGTCGACCTGGTCTTTGCCGGAAATTTCTTGCAGAACGGGGCTGATGCGGTCGCTCTCTATCAGGGAAACGCCGCTGATTTCCCCAATAACACCGCTCCGACCACCGTCAATCTTGTCGATGCGATCGTTTATGACACGGCGGATGCGGACGACGCTGGCCTGCTCGCCGCCCTCGGGCAAAGCGCGCAATTCGACGAGGCGGGCGCCGGCCCTTCGGACGCCAATTCTCTGGCGCGGCTGCCGAACGGGTCGGGCGATTTTATCGCCCAGGCGCCGACACCGGGGGCCTCCAACGATCCAGCGCCTTCGCTGACCGTCAGTATCGCCGCCGATTCGTTCTCGGAAAATGGCGGCTCGTCGCTTGTCACCGTGACGCGTAGCGGACCGACCGCAGGCGATCTCATCGTCTCTCTCGTCAGCAGCGACACCACCGAAGCCACCGCGCCCGCGACGGTGACGATCGCTGACGGGGAGACTTCAGCAACCTTCACCCTGACGGGCGTCGACGACGCGGAAATTGATGGCCCGCAGGTCGTGACGCTGACCGCGTCAGCAGGAGGACTGACCGATGGCGCGGACAGCGTCACCGTCACTGACGACGATGCGGTGGTCACAATCACGCGTATTCATGATGTTCAGGGGTCGTCGTTTTTCAGCCCAATCCTCGCTGCGGACGGCATAGCGGCCTATAACACGCTGTCCATTACGACGGTGACGATAGACGCGGTCGTCACCGCGATTGACGATTCCGGCGCGCTTCAGGGTTTTTTCGTTTCGGACGCGATTGGCGACTGGGACAACAATCCGCTCACTTCGGAAGGCATTTTCGTGATGACGCGCGATGACGCCAATAACGGCGTCACCGTCGCTTCTGCCGCGCCGGGCCTTGAGATCGGCGAGCGCGTCCAGGTGACCGCCCAGGTCATCGAATACCAGTCGTTCGACAATTTGCCGCGAACATTCCTGACGGGCGCCGTCATTGTGCAATCAAATACGGTCGAAGCCTTGCCGACGCTGGTGCTCGACGGCTCGGCGGGACGATCGATCCCGAACGGCATTTTGAGCGATGACAATCCCGATTTCTTCGATTCCGCCGACGACGCGGGCGATACGTTCGACCCCGTAAAAGACGCGCTCGACTTTTACGAGACGATCGAAGGGCAACTTGTCACGTTCCCGTCCGCCTTCGTCGCGGATGGATTTGTCAGCGGATCCGACGCCGAAGTCCGCTTCAAGGCTTATTCGGACGTTCATGCCGACGCCGATCAAATTCACAGCCGCGGCGGCTATACGATCTCCGGCGACCCTGCGCTTTCGGCGCCCAACACGCTCGCGACTGACGACGATGTCATTCGCGGCGGGCGCCACAACACCGACGGCGACATCAATCCCGACATTCTGGAACTCGATTTTTCGAACGCCGGCGCCGGCGGCACGGCCGGGTTCCACAACTTGCTCGACGCGGGCGACGCGCTCGGCGATGTGACAGGCGTCATCGACTTCGATTTCCGCCAGGTGAAACTCTATGTCACCGATGCGCTTGACCCGGCGGCGGTCGCCGGACTGGGCGCGACGACACCGGCGCAGGAAACGACGGCGCTCGTCGCCGACAGCCGCTCGCTTCGCGTTTCCTCTTTCAATGTCGAGAATCTCGCAGGCGACGACGCGCAGGCGCGCTTCGACGCCGCCGCCGAGGCGATCGCCAACAATCTTGCGGCGCCCGACATCATTATCGTCGAAGAGATTCAGGACAATAACGGCGCAATCAATGACGGCACGGTGGACGCTTCGGTCACCTTCCAGCGCCTCGTCGACGCGCTCAATCTAGCGACAGGCAAAAATTATCAGTGGGTCGACGAACTGCCCTCGAACAACGCCGAAGGCGGCGAGCCGGGCGGCAATATTCGTGTCGGCTTCCTCTATGATACGGCCCGCGTGCAGCTTGGCGATCTCGCCGCCGACGCAACGCTCGCCGAGCGCCGTCAGTACACCGATCGCATTGGCGACGGCGTGAAGACGTCGGGCGACCTCATCGCATTCACGGACGCTGACGTCGCGGGCGACATCAACGCCGCCGACTGGACCGGCACGCGCCGGTCGATCCTTGGCGAGTTCACGTTCAACGGAAACGTCGTCTATGTCGTCGGCAACCATTTTCCGTCGAAGGGCGGTTCAGACGATTTCTACGAGATCGACCAGAATATCGACCTTGGAAATCCGACAAACGCCGACTTCGCCCAGCGCAATGAAGTTTCGGAAGACGTCTATCTGACGCTTAACGCCATCGCCGGCGCCGATCCGGATGCGCGCCTGGTTTCAGGCGGCGACTTCAACGAGTTCTATTTCTACCGCGCGCTTGAAGTGGCGACAGGAACCGTCGATACGGACGGCGTCGCCCGGACCGGCGGCGTCCTCTTCACCAATCTGACAGTTTCTGAACTCGCCGTCGCCGAACGCTATACGTTCAATTTCGATGGCCGCAGCCAGGCGCTCGATCATATCGTCGTCGACGGCGCGCTCGCCGCTGTCGCCGAGTACGACATCGTGCATATCAACACGGGCTTCAATGGCCGCACGGGCGCCGTCAATCCGTCAATCTCCGATCATGACCCGACGCTGGCGCGCTTCGACTTCCGCGATTTCGCCGAACTTCTCGCCGGAACCGGCGGCGCCGACTCGATAGACGGCGCCGGCGGCGGCGACACAATCACCGGGGGCGACGGCGCCGATGCGCTGTTCGGCGGCGATGGCGCCGACAGCCTCGCAGGCGGCACAAGCCAGGATACGATCCAGGGCGGCGCCGGCGCCGATACGCTCGATGGCGGAACGGCGTTCGACACTGTCGATTATTCGGACAAGTCGGGAAGCGTGAACGTCAACGTCATCAACGGCGTCGCGTTAACGGGCGGTTTCATCAACGCCGCCGGTTTCTATCAAGGCGGCATTCAGGAAGATGTCATCTCGAACTTCGAGAACATAATTGGCGGCGACTCTGGCGACCGGCTGATCGCCGGCTCGACCAGCGCCCGGATCGACGGTTTCGGCGGCAATGACTTCCTGTTCGCGTTTTCGGGCAACGACTCCATCTTCGGCGGCGCCGGGAACGATTTCATCTCGGGTGCGAATTCGACCGACCAGCTGTTTGGCGAGGCGGGCGACGATACGCTGAACGGCGGCACAGGAATTGATACGCTCAACGGCGGCGCGGATCGCGATACGGCGGACTATGCCGACCGCACCGGCGGCGTCGGCGTCAACCTGCAAAACGGCGCGACACAATCGGCCGGCGCTCTCAATGCCGGCGGTTTTTATTCAGGCGGTTTCACGGAAGACAGCCTTGTATCCGTTGAGAATGCTATCGGCTCGGGCTTTGGGGACCGGCTCGTCGCTTCGAACGCCGGCTCTCGTCTCGACGGGCGCGGCGGTAATGACAACATTTCCGGGCTCAACGGCGCCGACACGCTGATCGGCGGGGCAGGCGCCGATACGCTCGGCGGCGGCGGCGGGAATGACGTGTTCGAATTCGCCTCAGGCTTCGGCGCCGACCGTATCACGGACTTCGTCGAAGGGTCGGGTGTCGCCGATGTCATCCGCCTTGTCGGCCTCGGCGCCGCCTTCGACAGTTTCGCCGAAGTGATCGGCGCTGCGACGCAAGCCGGCGCCGACGTCCTCTTCAATTTCGGCGGCGGAAACGCCGTTACCGTGGTCGCCGCGACCATAGCAAGTTTCGCCGCTGACGATTTCGCGTTCGGCTGACCCGGGCCGCACGCGCGCGCAACGCCGCCCAGGTCCCGGGTTCATCCGGTCCGGTGCGACATTTCAATTTAGACCTGCGAATTGGGAATGCGGCGGCGAGGTCATCGCCGAATATGATGCGGCGGGCCTCAAGACCCGTTTCGTGCGGGGGCAGGCGCCGGACGAGGTGCTGGTCGAGTATCAGGGCGGCACGCCGATCACCAACAAGCGCTGGCTCATCGCCGA
>CAZHUI010000136.1:4571-5575 GCA_964535605.1 uncultured Caulobacterales bacterium | reverse complement strand
GGCGAAGTCGTTGAAAGAGTCGATCTGCATATCGGCCTTCTCCATCGCGGCACCGAGAAGCTGATCGAACACAAGACCTATCTGCAGGCGATCCCCTATTTCGACCGGCTCGACTATGTCGCGCCGATGAATCAGGAGCACGCGTTCTGCCTCGCGGCGGAGCGGCTCCTCGGCGTCACGGTTCCGCGCCGCGCGCAGCATATTCGAGTGCTGTTCTGCGAGATCGGCCGCATCCTCTCGCACATCCTCAACGTCACGACGCAAGCGATGGATGTCGGCGCGCTGACGCCTCCGCTCTGGGGCTTTGAGGAGCGCGAAAAGCTGATGGTCTTTTATGAGCGCGCGTCGGGCAGCCGCATGCACGCGGCCTATTTCCGCGTCGGCGGCGTCCATCAGGATTTGCCCGATCAGCTCATCGCCGACATCGACGCGTGGTGCGACCAGTATCCGCAGAAACTCGCGGATATCGAAACGCTCGTCACCGAGAACCGCATCTTCAAGCAGCGCAATGTCGATATCGGCGTCGTCACGCGCGAGGAAGCGTTCGCCTGGGGTTTCACCGGCGTCATGCTGCGCGGCGCGGGCGTCGCGTGGGATTTGCGCAAATCGCAGCCTTACGAGACCTACGCCGAATATGACTTCGACATACCGGTCGGCAAGAACAGCGATTGCTGGGACCGCTATCTTCTCCGCGTCGAGGAGATGAAGCAGTCGGTCTCGATCATGAAGCAGGCGATCGCGAAAATCCGCGCCGAAGGGCCGGGCCCCGTGATGACGACCGACGGCAAGGTCGCCCCGCCGCGCCGCGCCGAGATGAAACAGTCGATGGAAGCCCTCATCCACCACTTCAAGCTCTACACGGAAGGCTTCAAGGTTCCCGCCGGCGAGGTCTACGCTGCGGTCGAGGCGCCGAAGGGCGAGTTCGGCGTCTACCTCGTCTCCGACGGCTCCAACAAACCCTATCGCTGCAAGATCCGCGCGCCGGGCTACCCGCACCTTCAGGC
>CAZHUI010000136.1:0-4561 GCA_964535605.1 uncultured Caulobacterales bacterium | reverse complement strand
GTGTCTGCGATTATTGGATCGCTGGATATTGTTTTCGGGGAGATTGATCGATGAATGGATGGATAGCCTTTATAGTCGTGCTTTCTGCGCTCGTCGCGTTTTTAAGCTACGCCGTGGAATTCTCCAAAGGTGAGGAGGGCAGCGCTTCTGACCGCCTTCGCGCCACAGGATCGGCGATCCATGCCGTCCTTAGCATGTTGATTTATATGCTTGTTTTTATGGGAGTGAGTCGGATTTGGACTGACGAATTTGCGCGCGAATGGGGGATCTACTTGGTGTACGGGATCACTGCGGCAGCTTGCTCCTATTATTGGGGCGGTCTGTTTTTTCGTGTCGGACTTCAAAAGAATATCCCCGTGATCGGGAGAGCGCTGTTCGCGTTCCAGCAGACTTCAATTCGTCGTCGATTGGATCGTGTTCGCAACGAGGCGCAGCGGCTTGAGGAAATGGCGACGCGGTTGTCGATGGCCTAAGGAGGGCGTGTCGGCAGTATAGCGGCGGCCAGATTTTGTTTTCGGGGAGATAGATTCGGTGAGCGAGACCGTCATGCTCATAGGGATTTCGGCGGCGGGCCTAGCAATTTTTGCGATCCTGGGTGCGATCTTCGGCGTGATAACTCGAAAGTCTGCGCCTGAGAGAAATCAGGTGATCCTCGGCGGCGCCATTTTGGCGAGCTGGCTATACTTGTTTATTCAGGCGCCGATGCACATTGCCTTAATATCAGGTCTTGTCAGCGCCCAAGAAGAGGTAATTCCAATTCTGGCGGGCGCTCTTTTGATGGTCGTTTTGTGGATTGCCGGAATTCCCAAAAAGCTGCCTATTATCGGAAAGCCAATCGCGAATTTCGTAATCGCATTCGAGAAATGGCACTTCGGCCGTGCGAAAAAGCGGATTGAAAGGCTTGAACGCGAACTCGACTGATTGAGGAGTGCATCTGCTCATCGACAAGCAGACACTTCCGGCGAATCTGAACCTTTCGCGTCGCCAATCTGATGACCCAAACGGAACTTAGTCTCAACTTCTTTGTCGAACTGGGCGTTGGCCTCATCGTCATGCTCGTCTTCGTCGCGCTCGCCGCGCTGACGATCAAGGAGCGGCATCGCGATGTTGAGCGGTGGCATGTGCTCGCTGGCGCGGCGATCTACGGCGCGCTGTTCGGCGCGGTAATCGGCTTCGTCATCGTGCCGTTGCGCGCGCTCGTCACTGACACCTCTCTGCCGCCGCACATGGCGCTTGCCGGCGGGCTTTCCTTCATCGCCATCATGGTGGCGCTCCGGAGCGGGATCATCATGCGCCTGCCGTTTCTTGGGCCGCAGGTGAAGGCGTGGCGCCGCGCGGCGCTGCGCCGCGCGATCGAGAATGCGACGGGGCAGATCGAGAAGCTGTCCCGGCGCCCGTGACCATCCTTCGGGACGCCGCCTTCGGCGGCTCCTCAGGATGAAGGCCTAAACTTCATCCTGAGGAGCCGGAGCGAAGCGGAGGCGTCACGAAGGATGAGTCGCGAGCGCTTTTGAACAAGGCGCTGGTTTCAGATGACCTCTGCGCCCAATCGTAAACCCACATTAACCGCGCCGCGCCTATCGTCCCGCCGCCAAGGTGAGGGCGCCCCTTCCATGCCGATCCTGTCTCCGTCGATCCGACAGCCGCTCTTGCGCGCAGCGGACCCCTTCATGGCGGCGTTGACCGCATTGACAGCGCCGCTCGCCTGGGCGGTTTCCCGCGCCGGGAAAAACGCGCCGCTCTCCCGCGCCGTGCTCGACCGGGCAGGGCTCGCTTTTGTGAGGAAGCACTATTACGCGCCGGTCATCGACGCCGGCGACATCCGCCATCCGCTCGACGCCGCGCGCGAGCTCCCTGGGCTCGATCTCAACGAAGCCGGCCAGCGCGCGCTTTTGCAAAGCTTTCATTATGCGGAGCAACTGGCCGCGCTGCCGCTGAAGAAGCCCGCCGTCGATCGCTTCGGCTATGAGAACACAACCTATGCCGAGGGCGATGCGGAAATGCTCTACAACATGATCCGCCATTTCCGCCCCCGGCGGATTGTCGAGGTCGGCTCCGGCCAGTCGACGCTGATGGCGATGGAGGCGATCGCCGCCAACAAACGTGAGGATGCGCGCTATGTCTGCCGCGTCACCTGCATCGAACCGTTCGAGCAGCCCTGGCTGGAGCAACTCGGCGTCGAGGTGATCCGGAAGCGCGTGGAGGACTGCCCGGTCGATCTCGTGCGGTCGCTCGCCGCCAATGATTTCTTCTTCATCGATTCAAGCCACGTCATCCGCCCGCAAGGCGACGTGCTGCATCTATATCAACGCCTGCTGCCGCAAGTCTCGCCGGGCGTGATCGTGCAGGTGCATGACGTGTTCACCCCGCGCGACTACCCGGCGAAATGGGTGATCGACGACCGGCGCTTGTGGAACGAGCAATATCTGATGGAGGCGTTCCTCGCCTTCAATCCCGCGTTCGAGGTCTTGCTGGCCGTCAACTGGCTCTCCAACGACCGCCGCGACTGGCTCGCCGGGGCCTGCCCGATGCTGATGAAAAAGCCCGGCAAACAGCCCGGCGCTTTCTGGATGCGCCGCAAGGGGTGATCCGTACAAGGACAGATGGGGCTCGGAGCCCGATTTTGGGTTTGAAGGCTGAATCCGCATAAAAAGGGCCGTCACGCCGCCGGACCGGTCTCTTCAAAGGCCGCGCGGAACAGCCGCCGCGTGCCGACCAAGCCCTCATTTATCCCCTGTTTTTGGGCGCTTCCGGCGTCCGGCGGTGCGAAAAATGCCATTTTTCGGCGTTTTTTTGAGTTCCGGGCGCAAGATTCCCTTTGCATCGGCGCGAATCTCGTGAATCTGCGCCCACTTCTTGTTTCAACGCATCAAAAAGGAAAACAACGATGCCCCCCGCCAAGAAAGCCGCCCCCGCCAAGAAGGCGCCCGCGAAAGCCGCCGTCGCCGCGAAAAAAGTTCCGTCGGTGCTAACGCTGAAGCATCTCGCGGCGGACCTCGCCGGCTCGCACGACATGCCGAAAAAAGCGATGGAAGGCGTGCTCAACGACTTCGTCACGCTGATCGGCAAGAACCTCAAGAAGGGCGCCAAGCTGCGCATTTCGGGCCTCGGCATACTGCAGGTTCGCCACCGCCCGGCGCGCATGGGCCGCAATCCGGCGACCGGCGAAGCGATCAAGATCAAGGCTTCGAAGAAGATCGCCTTCCGTCCGGCGAAGGACCTGAAAGAGTCGATCTAAGCGGCCTTTCTTTGCTATCAGCGCCGTCGAAGCATCCCGCTTCGGCGGCGTTGTCGTTTGGAGGACGCATGAAGCATTTCATTCTCTTTTATGAAGCGGACGGCGATTATTCCGATCGCCGGAAACCCCATCGCGCCGCGCACCTTGCGCATGCGCGCGCGGCGAAGGCGCGCGGCGAGCTGATCCTTGCAGGCGCGCTCGCTGATCCGGTCGACGGCTCCGTCCTGGTGTTCAAAAGCGAGACAAGCGAGGCCGCGCGGCGTTTCGCCGAACAGGACCCTTATATTCTGAACAACGTCGTGCAGCGCTGGCGCGTCCGCGAATGGACGACAGTCGTCGGCGATCTTGCTCTGTCCGTGGTGACGCCGTGACCGTTGCGATCCGTACAGCGTCGGTCGACGACGCCGACATGCTCGCAACGCTCGGCGCCGAGACGTTCATTGCGACATTCGGCCATCTCTATTCGCAGGCCAATCTCGAGAAGTTCCTCAAGAAGGGGCATTCGGTCGAAGTCTACCGGCAGGCGACGGCCGATCCCGAGAGCGGTGTCTGGATCGCGGAGGACAGCGAGGGGAAGGCTGTCGGCTATGCGGTCGCCGGGCCTTGCACCTTGCCAGTTCCGGATATGCCGGCAAACTCGGGCGAGCTTGCAAGGCTCTATCTCCTGAAAGAGGCGCACGGCAAAGGCCTTGGCGCGCGTCTGCTTGAAACCGCGCTCGGTTTCTTGAGCGACCGCTTCACGCACGTCTATCTCAGCGTCTACCGCGACAATGTCGTCGCGCAACGGCTTTATCAGCGTTATGGCTTCGTGAAGATCCACGATTATTTCTACATGGTTGGCGACCATGCGGACCCTGAATGGATCATGGAACTGAAGACTTGAAGGGGGGCGCGGGCGCTAGAAATGAAGCCCGGGAGCCGCTAGAGGACCGCCGGGCGCAGGACGGATTACCGCGGACAAAACAATGACCGACCTTCGAAAGATTAAAGTGAACGGCCGCGAGGTCGAAGTCGCCCCGAACCTGACCTTGCTGCAGGCGTGCGAGGCGGCCGGGGAGGAGATCCCGCGCTTTTGCTACCATGAGCGCCTGTCGGTGGCGGGCAATTGCCGCATGTGCCTCATCGAGGTGAAGGGCGGTCCGCCAAAGCCTGTCGCCTCCTGCGCGCAGAACGTGCGCGACCTGCGCGGCGGCCCGGGCGGCGAGCCGCCGGAGCTCTTCACCAATACGCCGATGGTGAAAAAGGCGCGCGAAGGGGTGATGGAGTTTCTCCTCATCAACCATCCGCTCGATTGCCCGATTTGCGATCAGGGCGGTGAGTGCG
>CAZHUI010000135.1:0-5626 GCA_964535605.1 uncultured Caulobacterales bacterium | reverse complement strand
AAAACTTTTTCACCGCCGCAGGATACGAACCAGAGTGATCGGAATCTGCTCTAGAACGCGGGTCCGTCGGGATCGCGACTGAGATGCGCGCTCATGACGAGACCGAAGCTGATCATCGTCGTCAACATCACCGTGCCGCCGAATGAAACGAGCGGCATCGGAACGCCGACCACCGGCGCGAGCCCTGTCACCATCGCCGCGTTGATAAGGACATGAATGGCGAAGGCGCTGACGGCGCCAAGCGCCGTCAACCGGGCGAACTGCGTCTTGGCGCGAACGCCGATATTGATGCTCGTTAAAACGACGCCGAGGCAAAGTCCGAGCAGAACGATCACGCCGAAAAATCCGAACTCCTCGCCGAAGATCGTGAAAATGAAATCGGTCTGCATCTCAGGCAGGAAATCGAGCTCGCGCTGCGTGCCGCCAAGAAACCCTTTGCCGAGAAGGCCGCCGGAGCCGATGCCGATTTTCGATTGGGTGAGATGATAACCGGCGCCGAGCGGATCCCGGCTCGGGTCGAGAAAGGTCGTCAGGCGCGCGATCTGGTAGTCGTGAAGCAAGTCGAATCGATAAGCGGCGTAAGCAGCGCCGATCGCGCCGAAAACGCCGAGAACGCCGATGCGCCAGCTCAGCCCGGCGAGGAACATGATCGCGCCGCCGCTAAGCAGGAAGATAATGACAAGGTCGAGATCGGGCTGCATCGCCGCGAGCGCCGCCGGGGCGCCGATCATGATAAGCGGCGGGATGAGATAGAGAATGTGCGACACCTGTTCCGGCCGCAGCGCGTGGTAATAACGGGCGAGCGCCAGAATTAGGCCGATCTTCATGACATCGGCCGGCTGAAACTGCATGAATCCGAGATCGATCCAGCGGCGCGCGCCCATGTTCACTTCGCCAAAAAACGGCACGAGCGCCAGGGTGATCAGCGCCACGACATAGATCGGGATCGACAACAGCATCCAGTATCGCATGCTGATCAGCCCGACGACGACAAGGGCGACGACCGATATTGCGAAACGGATCGCGTGCGATCCGGCCCATGGGCTCCATGACCCGCCGCCGACGGAATAGAGCGTCACGACGCCGGCGCCGGCGATCAGCGACAGCATGATGATCAGCGGCCAATGCAGACGGGCGACATGGTCGGCAAGACCGCGGCGGGGTCCTGGGAGAATGATCGAAGCCACCGGACTACCCCCTCGCCGCCCGTTCGGGCGCGCTGGCGATTGCGTCGGGGCCGATGGGTTTCAGCTTCGCCGGATCTTTGGTCATCACGGCGCGCATGATCTCGCGCGCCTTCGGCCCCGCCATGCGCGCGCCGCCAATGCCGTGCTCGACGACGACGGCGCAGGCGTAGCGCGGAGACTCAAAAGGCCCGAAACAGACGAAAAGCGCGTGATCCCGCCGTTCCCACGGCAGGTCTTCGGGCTTCGTCAGGCCGCGACGGCGTTCTTCTTCGGTGATGCGGTAAACCTGGCTCGTGCCGGTCTTGCCGGCGATCTGCCACTCCGGCTCTTCAAGGCGCGAGCGCCAGGCGGTGCCGCCCGGCTCGTTCGTCACGGCGTTCATGCCGGCGCGGACGACCTGTAGATATTCCTCCGGAATGTCGATTTTGGGCGCCGCCGGCTGCGGCAGGGCGAGATCGCCCTTGAGCCGGACAATCCGTGGGCGGACTTCCCGTCCGGTCGCAATGCGCGCCGCCATGACCGCGAGTTGCAACGGCGTCGTCGAGACCGAGCCCTGCCCGATGATCGCGGATAGCGTTTCGCCGGGAAACCATGTCTGATTCTCCGGCGAGCTGCGGTAATAGCGCTTCTTCCAGGCGCGGTCGGGAACGACGCCGGCGTGCTGTCCGGGAATGCCGAGTTCGAACGTCTGGTCGAGACCAAACTTGCGCGCGGTGTCGGCGATGAGATCGATGTCGAGCTGCGTCGCGAGCGTGTAGTAATAGGTGTCGCAGGAATGTTTCAGCGACGCCTTCATGTCGACGGTGCCGTGTCCCTCTTTCTTCCAGCAATGGAAAAACCGGTTGCCGTACCAGAATTTGCCGCCACAGCGGGCCTTGAAGGTCGGCGCGACGCCCGCGCGCATCGCCGCCACGGCGCTCACCATTTTGAAGGTCGAGCCCGGCGGGTAGATGCCGCCCAGCGGCTTGTTGAGCAGCGGCTTGTAGGGGCTCTCGTTAAGGTCCTTCCAGAGCGCGTTCGGAATGCCTTTGGTGAAAATGTTCGGATCGAAGGCCGGCGTTGAGGCGAGCACGAGAATGTCGCCGGTCTCGGTGTCGATGACGACCGCCGACGCGCTCTCGCCTTCGAGCACTTTCATCGCCGCCAATTGCAGATCGGCGTCGATCGTCAGGCCGAGCGTCTCGCCTTGCGCGGGCGGCTGCACGCTCCCTTCAAGCTCTTCAATCACGCGTCCATGCGCGTTGACCTTGACGTCCATGGCGCCGGCGACGCCGCGCAGCTCGTGCTCATAGGTGCGTTCCAGCCCCTCGCGGCCGACCTTGAATCCGGGCTGGCGGAGCAACAGCTGCTGGCTCTCATTGTCTTTCGCGGCAAGGTCGCGATCGGTGACGGCGCCGACATAGCCGATGACGAAAGCGGTCGCGTTGCCGAGCGGGTAATTGCGCGTCTCGCTGACTTCCGGGTGCGCGCCCGGCAGATAGGGAAGCTCGTAATTGAGCTTTGAAAACTGTTCCCATTCGAGGTTGTTCTCGATTTCAACCGGAGCAAAGCCTTGCGTGCGGCGGATCTCGCGCAAGAGCTTGGCGCGCTTTTCCGGCGTGATCGTCACGAACTCGGCGATGCGATCGAGCGCGAGTTCGACCTCTCCAGCCTCATCCGGAATGAAGAGCAGGCGGAAATTCTGCCGGTTCGACGCCAGCGAATTGCCGAAGCGATCGATGATCTCGCCGCGCAACGGCGTGATGACGCGCGTGTTGAACTGGTTTTCGTCCGCGAGCCGCTGGTATCGTTTATGATCGATGATCTGCAGCTGGAACAGCCGAGCGCCGATCCCGACGAGCAGAAGACTGAAGCCGCCGCCCAAAATTGCAGCGCGACGGGTGACGATCTCCTTTTTTTCCGGATCGTTCGAATTGACGCTCATAAGCTACTCAAACCTCGATCACGACGCGGCGATGGAGGCTTCCGAACGCCGCCGCGAAAAGCGGGAAACAGACGATCGTCACCAACATCTGCGCGAAGAGCCCGCCGAGCGGCAGCGCCGTCGCCGTCATCAGGCTCATCACAAACCATACTATCATCGACACGACGAGCGAGGCCACCGCAAAGCCGATCGAAACGACGGAAAGCTCGCGGCCGACGAAATAGGCCTGCTGCGAAATCGCGATCTGCTGCATGACAAGGTAAACGGTCGGCCAGAGGCCGATCGGGCCTCCGCTGAGGAGGTCGTGAAGAAGTCCCATCGCGAAGACGCTCGCCGCCGGAAGGTGTCCCGGCGAGTAAAGCGACCAGAAGTAAACGATAATAAGAGGAATGACCGGGGTCGGGATCGATCCGCCCAAAAGACGCACCGGCGAGGCGAGCAGGAGCACGCCGAGAAAGCCGAGCAGCGCCGGCGTCGCCGCGGCGCCGACACGCATCAGGACATCGGCGCGCGTCGCCATCGGTCAGTCGCCCTCGTCAACGGGTGCGGGAGCGGCCGGCGGCGCGGCCGGAAGGTTCGCCGCCTCCGAGGCCGCCTGCGGCGCGGCGATCTCAGCAGCGGCGGCCGCTGCGCCAGGCGCGGCGAGCGGCGTCGGTTCGACCTCCGGAAATTTGTAGTTGATGATCCGCACCATTCGCGAGCGCGCATAGTCGGCGGCGAGATCGACTGTCGCCTCCTTTTCCGTCACGTCAGCGATAACGCCGACGGCCAGCCCGCGCGGCAGCACGCCGCCCGCGCCCGACGTGATAACGCGCTGGCCGGGCTCGATCAGATCGCCATTGGCGAGCTTGGTGATGGCGATCGACGGCCGCGACGTCGATCGGCCGACCAGCAATCCCTCGACATAGGAGCCCTCGACAAAAACCGGGATCCGGCTCTGCACGTCGTTCAGGAGAAGGATGCGCGCGGCGTTCTGCGAAACATCGACGATGCGCCCGACCATGCCGCGTTCATCGACGGCCGCGAAGCCGCGAATAACGCCTTCCTTCGCGCCGGCGTTGACGATCATCGTGTGAACATAGGCGTCGTTCGCCTCGCCGATGACGAAGGCGTTGATCGGCTTCGCCGCCGGCGGCGCCTCATAGGCCTCAAGCTCTTCCAGCGCCGTGATGACGCCGCGAAGAGATCGCGCTTCATCCTCCCACTGACGGAGAGCGGCGTTTTCCTCACGCAGCGCCTCGTTCTGTTCGAGCACGCGAAAATAATCGCTGACGGCGCCGATGCGATCCTCGATCCAGCCGATCGGGCCCGAGAGGAATTTGAGAACAGGCGAAGCGGTTTCGATCGCCGCCTCGCGCGCCTTCTTGAAGACGGTCGCTTCCGCCGCGTAAAGGCTCGACAGAAGCATCATCACGGAGACGAGCGAAAAAATCAGAATGCCGGCCTGCGACCGCGACCGCAGACCAAACCGCTCCCGCGTCTCCCGGCCCAGCAACTCCATCGACCCACTGCCTCAAATAAAACGAAAGCGCCCGGCGGAAAGCCCGCCCGGCGCCCCTGTTATCCTGTGACTCGGCCCCGCGGCGATACGCCCGAAAACCCTAGTCCTTCCGGCTAGATCGCGGAAGACAGAACGCCGCGCATCGCCTTTTCATTTTCAAGAGCCGCGCCGGTGCCAAGCGCAACGCAGCAGAGCGGATCGTCGGCGACCGAAACCGGCAATCCGGTCTCATCGCGCAAGACCTGATCGAGATTTCTGAGGAGCGCGCCGCCTCCGGTCAGCATGATGCCGGTATCGACGATGTCGGCGGCAAGCTCCGGCGGGGTCGCCTCGAGCGCGACTTTCACCGCTTCGATGATCTGGCTGACGGGTTCGGCGAGCGCCTCGGCGACCTGCGCTTCGCCGATGCGGACTTCCTTCGGCACGCCGTGCATCAGGTCGCGGCCCTTGATCTGGATCGTCACGCCCGAGCCTTCGGTCGGGATCATCGCCGACCCGACTTCCTTCTTGATGCGTTCAGCCGAAGCCTCGCCGATCAGCAGGTTATACATGCGGCGGATATAGCCGATGATGGCGTCGTCCATCTTGTCGCCGCCGACGCGCACTGAACGCGAATAGACGATGCCGCCGAGCGACAGCACCGCGACTTCCGTCGTGCCGCCGCCGATATCGACGACCATTGAGCCTGTCGGCTGCGTGACCGGGAGACCGGCGCCGATCGCGGCGGCCATCGGTTCTTCAATAAGCTCAACCTTGCGCGCGCCGGCGGACAGCGCCGATTCCTGAATGGCGCGGCGCTCGACCGCTGTCGCGCCCGAGGGCACGCAAACAACGATGCGCGGGCTCGCGAAAGAGCGGCGGTTGTGAACCTTGCGGATGAAATGCTTGATCATCGCTTCGGCGACTTCGAAGTCGGCGATGACGCCGTCGCGCATCGGGCGGATCGCCTCGATTTCGCCGGGCGTGCGGCCGAGCATTTCCTTGGCTTCATTGCCGACGGCGCGCACGATCTTG
>CAZHUI010000134.1:0-5868 GCA_964535605.1 uncultured Caulobacterales bacterium | reverse complement strand
GATCGCGCGCGACATGTGCCAGAAAGTGATCGTCGTCGGCTCGAACGACCTGCAGTCGCTCTATGTCGCCAACAATGTTTGTTCAGCCGTTGAGTATTTCAGGAAGCTCGGCGGCAATGTCGGTGTCGCGGGCATCGTCATCAACAAGGATGACGGCACGGGCGAAGCGGCGGCGTTTGCGGAGAAGGTCGGCATTCCGGTGCTCGCCGCGATACCGGCCGACGATGACATTCGGAAAAAAAGCGCGAATTACCAGATCGTCGGCCGCCCAGGCGACCGCTGGGCGCCGCTGTTTCAGTCGCTCGCGGACAATGTCGGCCTCGCGCCGCCGACCCATCCCCATCCGCTGACGCAAGACGGCCTGTTGGGGCTTTTCTCCGCCGAACAGACCGGCGTCGATTTCGTGCTGACGCCCGCAAGCGTCGCCGACATGTGCGGCAAGAACGCGGTCGACAAGCCGTCGCTCGAAGTCGTTTACGACGCGGTCTGACAGTCTCATGAACGAAGCGGTCGCAGACATTGGGACGAAGACGGCGGACGGCGCCGGGTGTCACGCCGGCGCTGACACAATGCGCGCCGCCGCGCGCGCGGCCGGCAAGAGCGACATTCTCGACACTTATGCGCGCGACTATCCGCTTGGTCCCCATGACCAGCCGCAGAGCATGTGTCCGGCGTTCGGCTCCTTGCGCGTCGGGCTCCGGATGCGGCGCACCGCGACGGTGCTGTCAGGCTCGGCGTGCTGCGTTTATGGATTGACCTTCACGTCGCATTTTTATGGCGCGCGCCGGACGGTTGGCTATGTGCCGTTCAATTCCGAAACCCTCGTCACCGGCAAGCTCTTCGAGGACATTCGCGAAGCGGTGTTCAAGCTTGCGGATCCGGAAAAGTACGACACCGTCATTGTCACCAATCTCTGCGTGCCGACCGCGTCCGGCGTGCCGCTGCGGCTCTTGCCGAAGGAAATCAACGGCGTCCGAATTATCGGCATCGACGTCCCCGGATTCGGCGTGCCGACGCATGCGGAAGCCAAGGACGTGCTCGCCGGCGCGATGCTGAATTACGCGCGCCTTGAAGCGGAAGCGGGTCCCGTACAACGCGGCTCCGCCCCTGCGAACGGCGCGCCGTCTGTGACGCTTCTCGGCGAGATGTTCCCCGCGGATCCCGTCGGCATCGGCCGGATGCTGGAGCCGCTCGGTCTTGCCGCAGGCCCCGTTGTGCCGACGCGCGAGTGGCGCGAGCTTTATTCGGCGCTCGATTGCGCCGCCGTCGCCGCTATTCACCCGTTTTACACCGCGTCGATCCGCGAATTTGAAGCGGCGGGGCGCACAGTCGTCGGGTCGGCGCCGGTCGGCGTTGACGGAACGGCGGCCTGGCTCGCCGCCATCGGCAAGGCGTGCGGCGTCGCTGACGCAAAAATTCAGGCAGCGAAGAATGCAATCCTTCCTGCAATCGCAAGCGCTCTTTCCGGCGCGCCGATCAAGGGGCGGATCACCCTCTCTGGCTATGAAGGTTCGGAGCTTCTCGTCGCGCGCCTTCTCGTCGAGAGCGGCGCGGATGTTCGCTATGTCGGCTCCGCCTGTCCGAAGACGCGCTGGTCGTCCGAAGATTGCGACTGGCTGGAAGCGAAGGGCGTTCGTGTCCAATACCGCGCCTCGCTCGAACAGGATCTTGCCGCGTTCCGGGAATTCTCGCCGGACCTCGCCATCGGCACGACGCCGGTGGTGCAGAAGGCGAAAGAAAACGCAACGCCGGCGCTCTACTTCACCAACCTTATTTCTGCGCGCCCGTTGTTCGGGCCTGCCGGCGCAGGCTCGCTCGCGCAGGTCGTGAACGCCGCAATCGCGTCCAAGGACCGTTTTGACGCCATGCGTTCGTTCTTCGAAGGCGTCGGCGCCGGCGACACGGCGGGCGTCTGGCAGGACGCGCCGGTTCTTCGCCCTGACTTCCGCCTGAAGCAGCGCCGCAAGCTTGAGGCGAAAGCGAAGGCCGAAGCCAGCATCGAGGAACCGATCGGATGCTGATCCTCGATCACGACAGGGCGGGGGGCTATTGGGGCTCCGTCTACATCTTCACGGCGATCAAGGGCCTGCAAGTCATTATCGACGGGCCGGTCGGCTGCGAAAATCTCCCCGTCACCTCGGTTCTTCATTACACGGACGCTTTGCCGCCGCATGAATTGCCGATTGTCGTGACGGGCCTTGGCGAAGAAGAACTCGCCCAACACGGCACCGAAGCGGCGATGAAACGCGCGCGCGCCGTGCTCGATCCGGAACTCCCGGCGGTCGTCGTCACAGGATCGATCGCCGAGATGATCGGCGGCGGCGTGACGCCTGAGGGATCGAACATTCAGCGCTTTCTGCCCCGGACGATCGACGAGGATCAATGGCAGTCGGCTGACCGCGCGCTGCTCTGGCTCTGGACCGAATACGGTCAAACGAAGGGCCGCAATCCGAAGCCGATGAAAAAGAAGGAAGGCGCAAAGCCCCTCGTCAACATCATTGGCGCCGCCTACGGCATGTTCAATACGCCGTCCGATCTCGCGGAAATCCGCCGCCTCGTCGAAGGGATCGGCGCCGAGGTCAATCTCGAATTCCCGCTCGGTAGCCATCTTGCCGATGTCCGCCGTCTCATCGACGCCGACGTCAACATCTGCCTTTACCGCGAATATGGCCGCCTGCTTTGTGAGGCGCTCGATAGACCCTACCTCCAGGCGCCGATCGGTCTGCACAGCACGACGGCGTTCCTGAGAAAGCTCGGCGAACTCACAGGCCTTGACCCGGAACCTTTCATCGAGCGCGAAAAGCATACGACCATCAAGCCGGTCTGGGATCTCTGGCGCTCGGTCACGCAGGATTTCTTCGGCACGGCGAACTTCGCGATCGTCGCGAATGAAACCTATGCGCGCGGCGTCCGCAATTTCCTCGAAACCGAACTCGGCATGCCTTGCGCGTTCGCCGTGTCGCGCAAAGCGGGCGCGAAAACCGACAACGAAAGCGTGCGCGACCTGATCCGCACTAAGTCGCCTTTCGTCGTTTTCGGCAGTTACAACGAGCGGATGTACTCGGCGGAGACCGGGCGTCCTGCCGCCTACATTCCCGCCTCCTTTCCCGGCGCGGTGATCCGGCGCGCGACGGGGACGCCTTTCATGGGCTACGCCGGCGCGACCTATATCGTTCAGGAATTCTGCAACGCGCTCTTCGATGCGCTGTTCCACATCCTCCCGCTCGCGACGCAGCTCGACAAAGCCGAAGCGACCCCGTCGCGCCTTCACCGCGAGATGGGATGGGACGCTGACGCCAGCGCGGAGCTTGAGCGCTTGATTGAGCGCTATCCGGTTTTGACAAGAATCTCAGCAGCGAAAGCCTTGCGCGACGAAGTCGAACGCGCAGCGCGCCGCGCGGGAGAAACAAGCGTCACGCGGGCGCGTTTGGACGCTGCAGCGTCGGCCGCGAGAGCGGCATGACAAAGATGGAGGGCCAACCATGACGACAGCGGCAAGAAATATTTCAGCGCCAGCGGATCTGCGGGACCGGCTTGAATACCGGCTCTATCTCGCGAGCGCCTTTCTCGTCTTTCTGCCTGTAGCGCTGTTCGGGCGCCTGCTGCCCCGCCATTTGCGGCCGCTCGGCCGCGGCGCAGGGCGCGCCTCTGTTTTTATGGAAGCGATGACCGCTGCGCGCGGCGTCGCACCGTCGATCTTCATGGGGTGAACGGACGAACCCCAGGAAGCCTTTAGTCGCGTACGCCTTGAAGCCTGCCGGCGATGTCCGCGCCGAAATACTACGCCTACGCCTTTAAACCACGCCCAGAGCCGCAGGGCCGAGTTGCGGTAGAGACTGATGGAAACAAAGGAGGCAAATCTAATGGCCGACCCATCACGATCTGATTCGCTGTCAGGACTGACGGCGTCTGAAGCGCAGGAGTTCCATAAAATCTTTATGGGCAGCTTCTTCATGTTCACGGCCATCGCCGTCATCGCACACGTTCTCGTGTGGATGTGGCGTCCGTGGCCAGTCGGTTAGGAGACACTCACATGTGGAAAGTCTGGCTTCTGTTCGATCCGCGCCGCGCGCTGATCGCACTCTTCATTTTCCTGTTCACGCTCGCCGTGCTGATTCACTTCATCTTGCTCAGCACGACGCGCTTCAACTGGATCGGCACGGCGCCTGCGGCGTCCGCGTCGATCGAAGCGACCGAACAGCTCACTTAAGGCGGCGACGCCGGCCGGCGCGCGCTGAGGCGAACCCTCGTCGCGCGCCGGGCCAACAGCCGACCTGAGCCTCGCCTAACAATGTTCTGCGTAAAGACGATCAATCCCCCGCCTTCCGCGGACGCCAGCCGTGGAAAGCAAGGCCGAAACGCACAGCCGTCATTTCTGGGCGAGAAGGAACAAAGATCATGGCGCTCTTGAGTTTTGAACGGAAATACAGGGTGCGCGGCGGCACTCTCATCGGCGGCGACCTTTTCGATTTCTGGGTCGGGCCTTTTTATGTCGGGTTTTTCGGCGTCACGGCGATCTTTTTCGCGACGCTCGGCACGGCGCTGATCTTCTACGGCGCGGCGACCGGGCCGACCTGGAATCCCTGGCTCATCTCGATCAATCCGCCGGACATCAGTTACGGCCTATCCCTTGCGCCGATGAACGACGGCGGGTTGTGGCAGATCGTGACGATCTGCGCGATCGGCGCCTTCTGCTCATGGGCGCTGCGCGAAGTCGAAATCTGCCGCAAGCTCGGCATGGGATACCATGTGCCGATCGCTTTCGGCGTCGCGATCCTCGCTTACATGACGCTCGTCGTGTTTCGCCCGTTCCTGATGGGCGCATGGGGCCACGGCTTCCCCTACGGCATCATGAGCCACCTCGATTGGGTGTCGACCGTCGGCTACACCTATGTGAACTTTCACTACAATCCCGCGCACATGATCGCGATCTCGTTCTTCTTCACGACATGCTTCGCCCTCGCGCTTCACGGTTCGCTCGTTCTCTCGGCGGTCAATCCGCAAAAGGGGCATGAGGTCAAAGCGCCGGAACACGAGAACACCTATTTCCGCGACGTGCTCGGCTATTCGATCGGCACGCTCGGGATCCATCGCCTCGGTCTTTTCCTTGCGCTCAGCGCAGGGTTCTGGAGCGCGATCTGCATCATTATCTCCGGTCCCCTCTACGAAGGCTCATGGGTCGAGTGGTGGAACTGGTGGAAGAACATTCCGATCTGGAAATAGAAGGACAGGCGCCACATGTCGGAATATCAGAACATCTTCACGCAGGTTCAGGTCCGCGGCCACTTCGACGAGGGCATTGCGCTCCCGAACGGGGACTGGCCGCGCGAAAAGCTCAAGGGCTTTTCCTACCTCCTCGGCAAGATCGGCGACGCGCAAATTGGCCCGATTTACCTCGGCTACACCGGCGTCGCTTCGCTGATCTGTTTCTTCTTCGCGATCGAGATCATCGGGCTCAACATGCTCGCCTCGGTGAACTGGAACCCGATCAAGTTCGTCGGCCAGCTCGCCTGGCTGTCGCTGGACGCGCCCTTGCCGGAGCACGGCCTCAAGATTTTCCCGCCGCTCAATGAGGGCGGCTGGTGGTTGATGGCGGGCTTCTTCCTCACCGCGGCGATCCTGTTGTGGTGGGTCCGGACTTATCGCCGCGCCGTGCAACTCGGCATGGGAACGCATGTCGCCTGGGCGTTCGCGTCGGCGATCTGGCTTTATCTCGTGCTCGGGTTCATTCGTCCGGTCCTCATGGGAAGCTGGAGCGAAGCGGTGCCGTTCGGGATCTTCTCGCATCTTGAGTGGACCAACAATTTCTCGCTGGTCTACGGGAACCTCTTCTACAACCCGTTCCACATGCTCTCGATCGCGTTCCTG
>CAZHUI010000133.1:0-6078 GCA_964535605.1 uncultured Caulobacterales bacterium | reverse complement strand
AAGACCGCGAAAAATCCATCCCAACGCGGTCCAAGATTCGGGGGCGCCTCAGTCGCACAATCGCTCGGGCCTCATCTGCCGTCGTTTCCGGGAGCATTACGCCAAGATCATGCGGTTCGCTTTCTAGACCGGCGGCTTGCAAGGCAACGGCGAATGCATTTGTGACCGCGGTTCCACGCCACAAGAATAGATGCGTGTCTTTGCCGACGCCTAGGATCTTGACGAACTCTAGTTCAAATTCGCGATAGGCTGCTCGAGCTTCATAGAGCAATCGCATGCCTTCTTTATCCAGATAGGGCGGATCATCTATTCCGCTTAATACGGCGCGCATTTCTGCAACGAATTCATCGCTGGTCGCTTCGGAAAAAGCAGATTCAAACTTCGGAAGGCGCGCCGATTTATGCGGCGTAACGTCAAGCACTTTGCCAGGATCATCGACTGAGACGACGCGCCATCTGCGTCCGGCGAATAAGATAAGGCTGCCGACACTAATAATATTGCTTAGCGGAAGAGCCCCGAGCACCTCCCCCTTGTGAACCAGACGCCACTCCTGATCCGTGGGAAAGATTGCATAGAAGGTACGGCTATCGACAATCTTTTCGCCTAGCTCGCCCAGCATGACGGTGCCGTCGGGCGCTTGCTCGATGAGTCTGACATCCGGATGGGCCATATGGCGCAACAGGCGCGCATAATCCTGAGTGGTGAATGATGACAAGGGGCCGGCGCCGCAGATCGCCCTATATAGCCTGTCGCCGCGTTCGCCGCCCCGTTCGGTTATGACCGAAAGCGTTTGGTGAAGAACGACAGTTGCGGTCGAACTATCGACAGCAGGCGGCTCAAGCTGGTCGCGAATGAGCAAACGAACCGCCGCTACCGCCCGCACAATCTCAAGCCGCAATTGGTCAATGGGATCATCTCCCTTGCGGACGAACCTCTCACTCGCGTAGATACGAAGTATCGATGGAGCCCCTTCCCGGCGACCGCTCCGGCCCAGGCGTTGCTTCAGGGAGCTGATCGATCTCGGCGCACCATATTGCGCTACGCTTTTTACCGATCCCAAGTCGATCCCAAGCTCCAGCGTTGACGTCGCCACTGCGGTCGTCGGCAAATCGCCTTTGCGAAGTCGCGCCTCCAGGTCTTCGCGAAGCCCTTTCGAAATGCTGCCATGGTGCGCAAAAAATTCGTTCGGCACTGCAGCGTCTTCCGATAGTTGACGCAGGCGATCAGCCAGCACCTCTACGTCAACGCGGCGTCCGCCGAAGACAAGATTGTTCTCGCCGCGAAGGCGCTCGAACATATGCTCCGCAATGCAGGCGATCGCCGAGTGCTTGTCTTCATCCAAATCCGTCTCGGCGGCAGACGAAGCCGGCGGCGGTTCTTCATAACCCCTGATCTGCAGATGCAGCTCGCGCTTTTCAGCGGATGATTCAAGGATGAAGACCTCTTCCGGATGCCGCCAATTCATCCATCGAGCGGCGGCCGATAAATCGCCGATGGTCGCTGACAGACCAATGCGACGTGGTCTCGATTGGTTTAGCTCGTTTATGCGCGTGAGCAGGCTCGACAAATGAAGCCCTCGCGGCCCCTGAAGAAATGCATGCAGTTCGTCGATAACGACAAACCGCAAGCTGCTAAAGAGTTTTCGAGCAGCTGCTGGTTTGCGAACGAACAGGGCTTCAATCGATTCCGGCGTAATGATTGCGACCCCGTGCGGCTCCTTGATTGTCCTTTGCTTGGCTCCCTGGGGCGCATCGCCATGCCAGCGAATGACGGGAATTTCCAGCCGCTCGCAAAGCAAGTCCAACCGTTGAAACTGGTCGTTGATCAGCGCCTTCAGAGGACTGACGCACAATACAGAAAGTCCGGGTGCGTCGTCGTTTTTAATGGCCGTCAGGATCGGTAGAAAGGCCGCTTCCGTCTTGCCCGCCGCCGTAGACGCGGAAATCAGCACATCGTTTTGCCCGTCAAGAATGGCGGGGATTGCGCGATCTTGAATGTCGCGAAGCGCCTGCCACTTCTTCTCCCAGATCCATCGCTGGATTTCCGGATGAAGCCGGTCGAATGCCTTAGAGGGTGATGGAGGTGAGCTCATCATCGCCGTCCGGTGCGGCGTCATCCGCGCCCTCGTCTTCCTCATCGGAAACGATTTCCGTAGCGCCAAGCAGCACGCGCCATTCTGTCTGCGGATTCTGCTCTAAAACCGCCAGCATATGGACAAAGGCCTTGATCGCATTTCTCGGCGTCCGGAAATACGCCTCTCCCACGTGTTCGTTGCAATGCGCCATGAAGGCCTCCAGCGCCTCGTCCGGGACAAGATACGCCTCTTCATTGCCGCCCGAATACACATGCCTGAGATTCTGGAGGAGCACGTAGAGTTCTTCGGGCGTTAGGCTTTGAAGCCGCATGATCGGTCCCGTCATGTCGACAAGCCCGTCTACGGCGAACGTATTCTCCGAGAGCCTCGATTGCAGGGCCTCATAACTATAGAGACCGCGCCTAGGGTCCATCAAAAATTCAGGCGTTCCGCCGAAGAGAAACCCTATGCCGCCGACGTTCCCCTGAAGAACATCGTTCAACACTCTGAGGATTTGCTCGTAGTTCTGCCTTCTCGCTTGCGCGCTTTGTAGTTTGTAAAGATTGACCATCTCGTCGAATACGATGAGTAGTCCACCATAACCTGCAAGCCTCACAAACTTCGAAAGCAATTTTAGACCGTCATAGATCGAGGCGTCGTCAATGATGGTCCTGACGCCGACAGCCTGGCGCGCCTCTGTTTTCGTCGAAAATTCGCCCCGCAACCACCTCAGAGCGCCGGTCTTCAGCACATCGTCGCCGGTCTCGCTGCCCCGCCAATAGGCCTTAACAACGGTTGCGAAATCATAGCCGCCTACAAGATCCTGCAACGCCGCCAGTCTTTCATCGATAACTTTGTCGATTGGCTTTTGTTGCGCTTCGCCTTGCCGCACGCATTCGGTAACAAAGCGTTCGAGGATATTCTGCAGCGCCCCGCCGTCGGGATTTGTACGGGTCGAGAGGTTTTTGACGGCCTCGGCATAGAGCGTCCTCGCCTGCCCCCCAATCGCATGCAGGCGCCTGTCCGGCGCAAGGTCCGCATGCGCGGTGACCAGCTTCTTTTCGAGCGCGATCAGACGCACCAAATTCGAAAAGAACGTCTTTCCCGCGCCGTATTCGCCAATAATGAATCGTACTGCCGATCCGTCGTCGGCTATCCTTTCAATGTCGCGTACCAGCGCATTCAGCTCTGCGGCCCGCCCGACCTGAATATGCTGAAGCCCAATGCGCGGCACAACGCCTGCTGCCAGCGCCTGGACAATTGTGTCTCTTTCCCGCGTGCGGATCTTCGGAGACTTCGCCATCATCTTTTCTCCAGAGTTCGAATTTCCTCAATGCGGTCGCTCGAAATGCAAATGTCTTCCCCTGCATCGAGAATGGGCTCGCCAATAACATCAAAGCCCCACTCATTGATGGTCTCGATTGCGCCATCCGGGAGCAATTGCAGCCGCCTTGCCTCGCTTTCAAAGGCAAGGCGCGGCTGCTCGCCGTGCGCAAGCAGAAAGTTCAACAATTCGCCATGCTGCTGATCCAACCCTTCGAATCGGAACGTTATGTTGTCTGCAGCTCTCGAGGGCGGCTGAACAATTTCCTTGTCTTCACTGGCGAATATCTCGCCGAGAAGGACCGCGACTTGCGCTGTTTCTTTGGTAATGCGCTCAATCTTTTGGCGATCTATTGACGCCGCTTTCTTGGCCGCCGTTTCGGGCAGGAGCGGCACGGGCACGCCGGGCTCAGGCGTCGCCGGCCTGACCACAATCGGCTCATCGGAGCCGGCAGCGCCCCGATGCAAAGCGGCGTAGGCGTCTTCCGCTGGAAAACCGAGGGAACGGAAGAGTTGCTCGATATATTTCACTTCGACGGCCTCAAGCCGGCCGTCTGCGAGCACCGCATCAATCGCCGATCTTGCGATCGTCTTTCTGGTGCTTTCGTCAGCGTTGGATAATTTTCGCAAGATTGGCTGGTGGCGCGGCGCATTGCGGCATAGGGCTTTTGCGTAAGCGAAAAGGCGCTGGCGTTCATCGATGGAGAGACCGGGCACAGACAGGATTTCAGACTTGATATATTCGATCTCTTCCTGGGCTATCTCTCCATCCGCGCCCGCAGCAAGCGCGCAAATTTCTGTTATTGTCTTCGCGGCGCGGTAGGGTTCACCATCGGCGTCTATAACCCCGCCCTTCGTTTCAAACAGAACAACGATGTCGTCTGGGCCAGGCGGCATACTTCCCAGCCGCCGATCCGGCTCGAAGCCCAAACCCAGTTTGTCGAGCACGGCTCCCAAAGCGTTGAGCGTCGCCGCGGGAAACTTGTTGCCCGTTGGGATTTCCAGGCCAATCGCTTCCAGCAACGATTTTGCAGGCATCCACTCCGACTTCTTTTCTGATAGGCGCGCCGCAATCGCGGAGGCGATTTCCTTTAGCGGATTGGCGGACGGCGCATCCATAAGGTCTGCCGGAAGAAGCGCCGCGGCGTCGATCGTTCCTTTCGCTTCCGGTGAGCGCCCAATCAGACGGCTGTAAGAATCAAGTTCGCCGGTGCACTCGGCAAGTAGCCCGCTCAGCTTGTTCACTGGCGCAGTCAGCGCTCCAATGTCCGGCAGATCATCGCCTTTCCCAGAAATTGACGCGTTAAACCGCCCACTCGCGGCTCGATAATCCAGAGACAGTTTCTTTTTCGGGGGCTTGACCCTTATGCCGTTCTGAAACCGTTTGCCGAACCGAACACTCCAGAGCGCGCGTAACTCATCGAAACATCGAAGGGCAGGCGTTCGAAGCTGAACGGCAGGTGAAGAGACCATCCAGAGCAATGCGTCATCGGCATCGAGGGACTCGCCATCCAGTAGCTTTCGACCAATATAGGCCCGTACTTCATACGGCATTTCGAAAAGTGAACCGCATGGCGGTTCTAATCGAGGTCTCTGGTCAATCTTTGCCGTCAGAAACCGAGCCGCATCAAGCAAGCGCTCGGCATAGCTGCGGAAAGAACTATTGTGGCCATAAACAGCGAGAAGACGCTTAACTTCAGCGAGGATCTCTTCGAACTCCGCCTCTGCCTGTTCGAAAAACAGGCGGTGTTCGAGGCCGTAGAAATACAGAAATACGTAGCCGATGCCGATTTCAGGATCATCACGCTCGCTCGCCAGCCACTCGAGATACGTCCGCCTCGCCCGCGGCTCAATCTCCGAGTAAGACGGCCAGTACGGCATGGAGTCGCCGCCGGGATCGCGTGCGGCGCCGGTAGCAGGCAGGGACGGGTTGATCAGCGCATTCTGGGGACGGTCTGAATCTCCTGGGCGATTGCATTCACCCACATAGATCATTCCCCCGTCAATTCTGACGCCTTGAACGATGACGGTTTCGCCGTTTGGAATCCACTCCATGAGACGAGCTTTGGAGGCAGGCTTCTGAGGCAGCGTTTGTAATAGAGGCTTGGACGAGCTGACCGCCTGAGGCGGCGCGACGCTTGTTAGGCTTTGTGAGGCTGCCGGTTTCTTTCGGCCACTGAAGATTAAGAACAGGGCCACACCGACAATGATTAATAGCCACCACATTGAAAATCTCCCCCCGAATCCCAACACCATTACGTTTGATACGGGTCTTCGTAAAATTGCCTATCAAGACGCGTAACGGCGAAGATTTCGCCTTTATTTTGTTCGATCAAGATAATGGAATTCATACGATCCGCCACACCTCCTTGCTCGTCTCATCCCGGATAAGATCGATGCGTTCACCGTCAAAGTGATAGGCGAGCGCTCGCCCCAATACTGGTATCGACACGACATCCGGCCAGAAGGCGGCGACGCACTGGCCTTCGGGGTCACGAACGCTTGGATAGACGATGCCGTTGGACCCGTCTGCGCGGATCTCGCGCGCGAGCGCCTGCGAGGCGACATAACTCTCCGGCGCGAGGCACGCTTCGAATTCCCCGCCGCCCCTGATGTCATGAACGCGGGCGTCGATCGATCCGACGAGCTCGCGGAACTGGCTGAACCAGCCTGGGCGTTCG
>CAZHUI010000132.1:0-6221 GCA_964535605.1 uncultured Caulobacterales bacterium | reverse complement strand
GCCGTTGCCGATGCCGCGCGCCGTGATCTGCTCGCCGAGCCACATCAGGAACATGACCCCGCCGACCAGCGTGATGACCGCCGTAAGGAGGAAGACCGGTCCCGGATCCGCGACGATCGGCAGGCCGCCGCCCGAATTCGACTGCAGGCTGACCGCGATGAAATAGCCCTGCAGCGTCGCCAGGAACACCGTCAGGTAGCGCGTGTACTGATTGATCTGGCGCCGGCCCTGTTCGCCCTCTTTCTTGAGGGCCTCAAGCGAGGGGATCACCGACGTCATCAACTGCACGATGATCGACGCCGAGATGTACGGCATGATGTTGAGCGCAAAAATCGCCATGCGCTCGACCGCACCGCCGGCGAAGATGTTGAGCGTGCCGAGAAGCCCGCCGGTCTGCGACTGGAACTGCGCGGCGAAGGCGTCGGGATTGATGCCGGGCAGCGGAATATAGGTGCCGAGCCGGTAGACGATGAGCGCGCCCAGCGTGAACAGGAGACGCTTCTTCAGCTCCTCCGCCTTGGCGAAAGAGGAGAAATTGATGTTCTGCGCAAACTGTTCGGCTGCGGATGTCATAGCGACCTGAAGGGCCCCGATCGTGTTCCGGTCCTGAAAGACGGACCCGGCATTGCTGTGAGGAGAAAGGCCGCGACCCGTCTCTGGCGAAAGGCGACGACCGGTGAGGCCCGCCAAGGTCCCCGCGATATGGAGACGCCCTCGCCTGCCCGCAACCTGGCCGCCCCCTTAGGCCTTCTTGCCCTTTTTCCCGCCCTTGGCGTCCTTGCCTTCGGGCGCGGCTTTTTCCTCGCGTGTCTCGGTCATGGCGACGGAGCCGCCGGCCTTCTCGACCGCCGCGCGCGCGCTGGCGCTCGCATAGGCGACTTCAATCGAGACTCTTGACGACAAGGCGCCGACGCCAAGAAGACGCACGCCGTCAAGCTTGCGCCTGAGGACACCCGCGCCGATCAGCGCCGCCGCATCGATCTTCTTGCCGGCGTCAAGAACGCCGGCGTCGATCGCCGCCTGGATCCGGCCGATATTGATCTCGGCGTATTTCGCCTGGTTCGGCTTGTTGAAGCCGCGCTTGGGCATGCGCATGTAAAGCGGCATCTGGCCGCCTTCGAACTGGCGGATGCCTTTGACGCCGGAGCGGGCCTTCTGGCCCTTGACGCCGCGCCCGCCCGTTTTGCCCTTGCCCGAGCCGATGCCGCGGCCGATGCGCATGCGCTCTTTGCGCGCGCCGGGATTGTCGGAAAGTTCGTTGAGTTTCATGTTCGCTTCCTAAGGACTTGCGACGCAGGGTTCCGCGCCTCGCCCATCAACCGGCCGGTTAGTCGACCACTTTCACCAGATGCGGGATCTTGTTGATCATGCCGCGCACGGACGGCGTGTCTTCAAGCTCGCGCACGCGCCCGATCTTGCCGAGCCCGAGCCCGACCAGCGTCGCGCGCTGTTCTTTCGTCCGACGCGCGGCGCTGCCCGTCTGCTGGACTTTCACTGTCTTTTTGGCCTTCGGCGCCATTGGTCCGCTCCCTGACTGTTACGCCGCGTCGGCGCCGGTGGCGTCGCCGCCGCCGGTGCGGCCCGCGAGGATTTCCGAGACTTTCTTGCCGCGCTTGGCGGCGATGGTGCGCGGGCTTGTCTGCGCCTGCAGCGCGTCGATCGTCGCGCGCACCATGTTGTAGGGGTTCGAGGAGCCGAGCGACTTGGCGACCACGTCCTGGACGCCGAGCGTTTCAAAGACGGCGCGCATCGGACCGCCGGCAATGATGCCTGTGCCCGGAGGAGCCGCGCGCAAAACGACCTTGCCGGCGCCCCAGCGCCCTGCGGCGTCATGATGGAGCGTGCGGCCTTCGCGCAGCGGAATACGAACGAGGCTGCGCTTTGCTTCCTGCGAGGCCTTGCGGATCGCTTCGGGCACTTCGCGCGCCTTGCCCTTGCCGTAGCCGACGCGGCCCTTCTGGTCGCCGACGACGACGAGCGCGGCGAAACCGAAATTCTTGCCGCCCTTCACGACCTTGGCGACGCGGTTGATGGCGACGAGCTTGTCAACGAACTCGTCGCGCTCTTCACGCTCCTGATTGCGGCCGCGGCCGCGGTCACGGCCGCCGCGATCACGGCGCGGGCCGCGCTCGGGCCGATCGCCGCTGCTGCCGCTGTCCTGACTGTCTTCGCGCGCCATTCAGTTCTCCATCAACCTTTAAAAATTGAGCCCGCCCTCGCGGGCGGCGTCGGCGAGCGCTTTGATGCGCCCGTGAAAGATGTAGCCGCCGCGGTCGAACACGACGTCCTTGAGACCGGCCTTGATCGCGCGTTCGGCGAGCGCCTTGCCGACCTTAGCCGCCGCCGCCTTGTCGGCGCCTTTGCCGATGTCAGCCTTCAGCGTCTCGTCGAGCGACGAGGCGGACACGATCGTCTTGCCGGCGGCGTCGTCAATGATCTGCGCCGAAATGTTCTTCGACGAGCGGAACACCGACAGGCGCGGGCGCCCGCTCGACACCGCTTTCAGCTTCGACCGGTTGCGCTGCGAGCGCTTGTTCTTCTGAACTCTCTTGGCGGCCATGGCCAACTTCCCGTTCTTCTAAAAATCCGAGCGACTGCGCCCGTTACTTCTTCTTGCCTTCCTTGCGGAAGATAAACTCGCCCTCATAGCGGACGCCCTTGCCCTGATAGGGCTCGGGCGGGCGCATCGCGCGGATTTTCGCCGCGGTCTCGCCGACAAGCTGCTTGTTGATGCCGGAGATGACGATTTCCGTCTGCTTCGGCGTTTCGATCTTGATGCCCGGCGGCGGCGGAAAATCGATGTCGTGGCTGTAGCCGAGCGCAAGGCTGAGATTCGAGCCCTTCATCGCCGCGCGATAGCCGACGCCGACAAGTTCGAGTTTCCTCGAATAGGCCGTCGTCACGCCCGTCATCAGATTGGCGATCATCGTGCGGCTCATGCCCCACTGGGCCTTGGCGTCTTTCGACTTGTCGACCGGCGTCACGACGACGCTGTCGCCGTCAAGCGCGACCTTGCAGAGATCGTTGACGACGAATTTAAGCTCTCCCTTCGGTCCCTTGGCGGTGACCGTCTGGCCGTTCACGGCGACTGTCACGCCCTTGGGCGCGGCCACCGGTTTTTTGCCGATACGAGACATCGCTTCAAGGCTCCTTAGTAGACCTGGAACAGGACTTCGCCGCCGACATTGGCCGCGCGCGCCGCTGCATCCGACATGACGCCCTTGGGCGTCGACACGACTGTAATGCCAAGCCCGTTCCTGACCGAGGGAAAGTCGGACACGGCCGAATAAACCCGGCGGCCGGGCTTCGACACGCGCTTGATGTTGGTGATGACCGGCGCGCCCTCGAAATATTTGAGCTCGATCTCGAATTCGGGCTTGGAGCCCTCCTTCTCGATGCGCGCATAGCCGCGGATGTAGCCTTCGTCCGCGAGCACGTCGAGGACGCGGCCGCGCAGTTTCGAGGCCGGCACCGCCAGCGACGAATGCCGGCGCATTTGCGCATTGCGGATGCGGGTAATCAAATCGCCGATAGGATCGTTGATCGACATTGTGAGACGTTCTCCCTACCAGCTCGCCTTCACGAGGCCCGGGATCTTTCCTTCAGATCCGAGGAGCCTCAGCGACAGGCGCGACATTTTCAGCTTGCGGTAATACCCGCGCGGACGGCCCGTCACCTGGCAGCGGTTGCGGATGCGCGTCTTCGACGAATTGCGCGGCAGCTCGGCGAGTTTGATCGCGGCGGCGAAGCGGTCTTCGGCCGGCTTGCCCTGATCCTTGATCAAGGCCTTGAGGCGCGCGCGTTTGGCCGCGAATTTCTTGGCCAGCCGGCGGCGCTTCAAATCCCGCTCGATCATCGATGTTTTAGCCATTCAGTCCTCCGTTAGACCGGTTTCCGGCGACAGCCGGACCTTGCCTAGTGTTTCCCGTCGGCCGCTCTATTTGCGGAACGGGAAGTTAAACTCCGACAGAAGCGCGCGCGCTTCCGCATCCGATTTCGCGGT
Organism: uncultured Caulobacterales bacterium; assembly: GCA_964535605.1. GTDB lineage: Bacteria > Pseudomonadota > Alphaproteobacteria > Caulobacterales > Parvularculaceae > Amphiplicatus. Next base: position 2,218 of record CAZHUI010000132.1, on the reverse strand, counting down.
GGTGCAGACGATGATGTCCATGCCGCGCACTTTTTCGACCTGGTCGTAATTGATCTCCGGGAACACGAGGTGCTCCTTGAGGCCGAGCGCGAAATTGCCGCGCCCGTCGAAGCTCTTCGGCGAAAGACCGCGGAAGTCGCGCACGCGCGGCAGCGCGACGGTCACCAGCCGGTCGAGGAATTCGTACATCCGGTCCTTGCGCAAGGTGACCTTGCAGCCGACCGCCATGCCGTCGCGCAGCTTGAAGCTCGCGATCGATTTCTTCGCCTTGGTGATGACCGGCTTCTGGCCGGCGATCTTCATCAGCTCTTCGGCCGCCTGATCGACCGCCTTGCGGTCGTTGACGGCGTCGCCGACGCCCATATTGATGACGATCTTCTCAAGACGCGGCGTCATCATCGCGTTCTTGTAGCCGAACTGCTTCTGCAACGAAGGTTTGACCTTCTCGTTGTAGTGCGCCTTCATCCGCGGCGTATATTTCTGCGCGTCAGCCATTGATCACCTCGCCCGTGCGGCGCTCGATACGGACTTTCTTGCCGTCCGCGCCGACCTTGAATCCGACACGCGTGCGCTTGCCGTCCTTGCCGAGCAGCGCGACGTTGGAAATATGGATCGGCGCTTCCTCGCGGACGATGCCGCCGCGCGAGGTTTGCGTCTGCTTCTGGTGCTTGGTGGCGATGTTGACGCCCTTGACGATCAGGCGCTCGTCCTTCGGCATCACCTGCACGACCTCAGCCTCGGTGCCGCGATATTTGCCGGCGAGCACGACGACCTTGTCGCCCTTCTTGATTTTCGCAGCCATGACTACAGCACCTCCGGCGCCAGCGAGACGATCTTCATATGGTTCGCCGCGCGCAATTCGCGCGTCACCGGCCCGAAGATACGGGTGCCGACCGGCTCTTTCTGGTTGTTGATGAGAACGGCGGCGTTGCGGTCGAAGCGGATGATCGATCCGTCCTTGCGCTTGATCGCCTTCGCCGTGCGAACGACGACCGCCTTCATCACCTGGCCTTTTTTGACGCGGCCGCGCGGGATCGCCTCCTTCACGGAGACGACGATGATATCGCCGACGCGCGCATATTTGCGCTTCGACCCGCCGAGCACCTTGATGCACTGGACGCGCTTGGCGCCCGAGTTGTCGGCGACGTCGAGATTGGTCTGCATCTGGATCATATCGACCCTCCCGGACTTTCGTCCGTCCTCATACCTTGGCGGGCGCGCCCGCCGCTAAACTTCAGCCCTTGGATCCCGCGCCGATCACTTCCCAGCGCTTCAGCTTCGACTTCGGCGCGCATTCTTGAATGCGGACGAGATCGCCGGTCTTGAACTTGTTGTCTTCGTCATGCGCGTGGAAGCGCTTCGACTTCTTGATCGTCTTCAGAAGCACCGGGTGCTTCTCAATCCGCTCGACGCTGACGACGACCGTCTTGGCGCCTTTGTCGCTGACGACCGTTCCTTGAAGAATGCGCTTTGGCATTTCTGATCCGTCCTATTTCGCCGCCAGCGCCTTCTGGCGCAGAACCGTTTTGATGCGCGCGATGTCCTTGCGCACTTCGCCGACCCGCGAGGTCTTTTCGAGCTGGCCCGAGGCCCGCTGGAATCGCAGGTTGAATTGCTCTTTTTTCAGCAGAAGGAGACGATCCTTGAGCTGATCTTCCGTGAGGTCGCGCGCTTCCGAGGCTTTCATGACCCTGATCCCTTACTCGCCGAGACGCTTCACGATGCGCGTCTTGATCGGCAGCTTCGCCGCGCCGAGAAGCAGCGCGGCCTTCGCCACGTCGTCCGTCACGCCGTCAAGCTCGAACATGATGCGGCCCGGCTTGACGCGCGCGACCCACAATTCCGGCGCGCCCTTGCCCGAACCCATTCGGACTTCGGTCGGCTTCTTCGAGACCGGCACGTCCGGGAAGATGCGGATCCAGACGCGGCCCGCGCGCTTCATCTCGCGGGTGATCGCGCGGCGCGCGGCTTCGATCTGGCGCGCCGTGACGCGCTCCGGCTCGACGGCCTTGAGGCCGTGCGATCCGAAATTCAGCTCCGTTCCGCCCTTCGCGTTGCCGCTGATGCGTCCCTTGAACTGTTTTCTGTACTTTGTTTTCTTGGGCTGCAGCATGTCAGCTCTCCAACCTGTCCTTTAAGCCCTTGCGCCTTCGCGGCGTTGCGGCGCGACGCCGCCGGTCTGAGCCTCGACGATGCGCGCTTCCTGCGCCATCGGATC
>CAZHUI010000131.1:0-6404 GCA_964535605.1 uncultured Caulobacterales bacterium | reverse complement strand
CGTCCGGCGCATTCTGACGCGCGAGGCGTTCGGCAAGCCGATCTACAAGCACTCGATCTGGGAGCAGCGCGTCGCCGAAGCGCGTATCGACATCGAAATGTCGCGCCTTCTAACGCTCAAGGCCGCGTGGATGATGGACACGGTCGGCAACAAGGCGGCGCAGGCTGAGATCGCCATGATCAAGGTCGCCGCGCCGCGTATGGCGCTGCGCATTATCGACGACGCCATCCAGGCGCATGGCGGTGCGGGCGTCACGAGCGATTTCGGCCTTGCGCGCGCTTACGCCTCGCTGCGAACGCTGCGGCTCGCGGACGGGCCGGACGAAGTTCATTGCCGCTCGATCGCGCGCATGGAGTTCAAAAAACATTCGAACGAGGCCTGAGCCGTGGACCACGGAATTCTGACGCCGGCCCTCGCCCTCATTTGCTGGACGCTCATCGTCTGGGCGTGGATGTATGCGACGCGCATCCCGGCGATGCAAAAGGCGAAAATCGATCCGCAGTCGGCGATCCATCCAGGCGCGCTCGCGGGCCTGCCGGCCTCGGCGCGCGTCGTCGCCGACAATTACAATCACCTGCATGAGCAGCCGACGATCTTTTACGCGCTGGTCTTCTACACGCACCTTGCGGGCGCCGCCGATCCCGTCACGATCGCGCTCGCCTGGACCTATGTCGCGTTCCGCGTCGCGCATTCCTTCGCGCAGATCGTCTTGAAGATCGTCATGGTGCGGTTTTCGCTGTTCGTGCTCGGCACGCTTGCCCTGATCGCCATCGCGGTCAGGGATCTGATGCAGCTGTGACCATGCCTCCGATGAGGGAATCCTTCGTTCTGGATTTCTCAACCGACGGCGTTGTCCCGGAGGAGGGCGCCCCGGCCCCCGACCGGGTGCTTTCCGGCAATCCGCGATTCCGCAGCTGGGAAACCGACGCGCAGCCCGGCGGCCTCTATGCCGGCGTCTGGGAAGGAACGCCCGGCAAATGGCGGGTCGACTATTCGGAATGGGAATATTTCCGGCTGCTTTCCGGCGTTTCCATTCTCACCGAAGACGGCGCTGCGCCGCGGCGCCTTTCCGCCGGCGACAGCCTCGTCCTGCGGCCCGGATTCAAAGGCGTCTGGGAAGTCGTCGAAACGACGCGCAAGGAATATGTCATCCGGCTTTGAATTGCTGCGATGCAATGAGAGCATAGGCATGATGCGAGCCATGCTTCTTTGCGAAGCCGCGCGGCGCACCTATATTCCGGACGTGCGACGCCTGAACATACGGGCGCGCCATTGGGAGAACGTCATGTCTCAGTCCTTGCGGACGCCGAAGGGCGTCGCCATCCGCGCCGTCGCCGCGGCGGCGCTCTACGCCTCCAAGGTCAATGGTCAGCAGGCGGACGACAGCGCCGCGCGCGCCCAAGGCAAGGCGCCGCCGCCCGATCCGCGCAACAAACCAGCGCCAAAAAAATCCGGCTGAAGCGCGACTAGGATTTCGCGCGGATGATGTCGCGGACTTTGCCCTGCGCCGCGCGGCGCGTCCCGAGCATGTCGAACCGGCCAACGTCCCTGATCGCCGACGCCTGTTCGGCGAGCGTTGCATAAGCTTCAGACGCGAGCGCGCCGCCGAGCGACAGCCTTGCGACGCCGGCCTTTGCGAAATCCTCGACGGAATGGCGCGCCAGCGCGCCGTAAATCAGCACATTGACCGGGCGCGACACCGCATCGCAGACGGTTTTGACGGCGTCGAGATCGGGAAGCCCCGGCGCAAAAAGAACATCGGCGCCGGCGGCTTCGAACGCCTGCAGGCGGGCGATCACCTCATCAAGATCGGCGTCGCCGTAAAGAAACGCCTCGGCGCGGGCCGTCAGTACGAACCCGCCGGGCGCTGCGCGCGCGGCCTCGACGGCGGCGGCGACGCGTTCGACCGCGAGCCCTTTCTCGACGATCGGCTGCGCCGGATCGCCGCTCGAATCCTCGATCGACCCGCCGCACAGCCCCGCCGCCGCAGCGAGGCGGATCGTCTCCGCGCAATCCTCCGCAGACGGACCAAACCCGTTTTCGAGATCCGCCGAAACCGGCGCCGCAACCGCCGCGCAGACCTCGCCGGCATGGGCGATCGCCTCGTCCCGCGTGACGGCGTAATCGCGCCGGCCCTTCGTCAACGCGAAGCCGGAACTCGTCGAGGCGAGAGCGGGAAAACCGAGGCCTTCAAGAATGCGCGCCGAGCCCGCATCCCAGAAATTCGGAATCAGAAAGGCGGCGCCCTTAACGTGCAGCGCGCGGAAGCGGGCGATTTTTTCGGCGGTGGCGTGCATCGGGATCGCTCGCGGTTGACGGCCGGGTCTACTTATGCCGCGCGCCTCAGGCCCGCCACCCGGATCTTGCGGAATGCGTGGACGCTAGGCGTCGAGCGTGCCGGCCCTGCTCTCGCGGTCGAGCCGTTTCATCGCCTGTTGCAGCTTTTCAAAGGCGCGCGCCTCAATCTGGCGAACGCGTTCGCGGCTGACGCCGTATTCCTTGCTGAGATCTTCGAGCGTCGCCGGCTCGTCTTTCAGGCGCCGCTCGGTGATGATCTGGCGTTCGCGTTCGTTGAGCGTTTCCATCGCGCGCTCAAGCAGCGACATCCTGAGGCCGAACTCGCCTTCGCTGGCGAGCTTCTGTTCGGCGTTGACCGCGTTGTCGTCGGCGAGCCAGTCCTGCCATTCTCCGCCCGAATCCTCGCCATTGCCCAAGGGGGCGTTGAGCGAGGCTTCCCCGCCCGCCATGCGGCGGTTCATCTGCACGACGTCATCCTGCTCGACGCCAAGCTTGTCGGCGATCAGCTTCACCTGGTCGGGGCGCAGATCGCCGTCTTCGATGGCGTCGATCTGGCCTTTGATTTTCCGCAGATTGAAGAACAGCTTTTTCTGCGCGGCGGTGGTGCCGATTTTAACAAGGCTCCATGAGCGCAGGATGTATTCCTGGATCGCGGCCTTGATCCACCACATGGCGTAGGTCGCGAGGCGGAAGCCTTTCTCGGGGTCGAAGCGTTTGACCGCCTGCATGAGGCCGACATTGCCCTCGGAAATCACTTCGCCGATCGGCAGGCCATAGCCGCGATAGCCCATGGCGATCTTGGCGACGAGGCGGAGATGGCTCGTGACGAGGCGCTGCGCGGCGTCGGGGTCCTGATGCTCGGCGAAGCGTTTCGCGAGCATATATTCCTCATCCTTCGCCAGCATCGGGAAGCGGCGGATTTCGGCGAGGTAGCGCGACAGGCTCCCTTCCGGCGTCAGCGCCGGCGCGGCGACCAGATCTTTTGCCATTCTCGGTCCTTGCTCTCTCGTCCGGACCCAGCTGGCCCGCCCCGTTGACGGGAGGTCATATGGGTCTGGTGATCGTTCTCCAAAAGAGGGCCTACGCGCCCGCAGCGCAAGCGGGTCAATCTTGCAACAGCCATTAGAGAACCTATTCCCGTTTGTCGGATGCACGCAAATTAAATGAAAATAATACTTTTAAAACAACAACTTAAGGTTTCGGCCCGCCACGTCATCCTATAGGGCCGCCAGCGCCCTTCTCAGGGATTTGAAGTCCTCGGGCGGCTCGGTCTCAAACCGCAGCGCCTCTCCGGTCGCGGGATGGGCAAAGCCGAGCACCCGCGCATGAAGTGCCTGGCGCCGGAATGCCGCGACGGCCGCGATCGCGCCGTCGGCCGCCGGTTCGCCGGGCTTGAGGCCGGCAAGGCCCGGGCCGCGCCCATAAACCGGATCGCCGATCAGCGGGTGGCCGATCGAGGCGAGGTGGACGCGGATCTGGTGCGTGCGCCCGGTCTCCAGCGTGCAGTCGATAAGCGAGGCGAGAGCGTCGCCGGCGAGCCGCGCGCGACCGCGGCCGAAAACCTCAGTCACGCGGTAATGCGTGACAGCCTCGCGCCGGTCCGGGCGCGTGTTCTCCTCGTCGACAACCGCCATTTTGAGGCGGTCGTTCGCGCGCGCGATCGGCGCGTCAATCGTTCCGACGGCGGGACGGGGCCAGCCGAGCGCGATCGCCGAATAAACCCGCTCTATGTCGTGTACGGAGAAAGCGGCGGAAAGCGCCTGATGCGCCCGGTCGTTCTTCGCCGCCACCAGAAGGCCCGATGTCTCCTTGTCGAGCCGGTGGACGATGCCGGGTCGGGCGACGCCGCCGACGCCGGAAAGGCTTTCCCCGCAATGGGCGATCAGCGCGTTGACGAGCGTGCCGGTCCAATTGCCGGCGCCCGGATGAACGACAAGGCCGGCCGGCTTGTTGATGACGATGAGGTCGGCGTCCTCATAGCGGACGTCGAGCGGCATCGGCTCCGGCTTCGGCTCGGGAGCGGCCGGCGCCGGCACGTCGAGCGCGTAAGCTTCGCCCGCCTTAACTTTCCATGAACCATCGGCGAAGGGGGTGCCATCGCGAGTTAGCGCGCCCGCCTCGATCAGCGCCTTGATCCGTGTACGGGTGAGGCCCTCGGCGGCGTCCGACAACCATTTATCAAGCCTTGTCCCGGCATGATCGGCGTTAACCGTCAAGGTAAGGCGCCGGGCCGGCGCGCGCGCGTCATCATGCGTCATCGGCCCGCCGATCCCATGGCGCACGAGGACTGTCAAATGGCGCCGCCAATGTCGAACCCGGAACCGAATTTCGTGATGGTCGCCCCCGACGCCGCGACGGAGAGCGTCGAGCGTCTGCGGCGCCAGGCTCTGCGCCTTCTGAGCGAGACGCGCGAGGAGGATGACGCGCCGTCGTCCGGGCGCGACGGCCTGCGCCGCGACCCCGAGCCGCCGGCGCCGCGCGCCTCGTCGATGATCGCCGGCGTCCTCGCCATGCCTGCCGTCTTTCTCGCCATCGTTTTCGTCGCGCTCGCCCTGTTCGGAAAGCCGGGCGAGGCCGAACCCGCCATGGCGGACGCGTCCGAAACCCTGTCGCAGCCGGCGCGCTCGCCGGCGGCGGGGCCGACGCTCGCTGCTGCGCCGTCCGATGCGCGCGGCGTCATCGCCCTTCCTGACGACGCACGGGTCGCTGCGATCGCGCTCGACGGCGACCGCATCGCGCTCCATGTCGAAGGACCGGCCGGCCGCGAGATCGTCGTCTATGATTATCGCGAGGGACGCCAGATCGCCAGCGCCGTGATCGATACCTATTCGACCGAAGCGACGGACACGCTCAGCATGCTGACGGGTCCGCCGCCGGCAGTCGCCGCCCAGCCGGAACCGGCGGCGATCGCGGCGCCTGCGCCGTCGCCGGCGTTCACCGGCGAACCGCGCCTCAAGCCGCGCAGCACGCCCTGACGGCGAAATTCGGCGCCTTTTTTCCAGGACGCCCCCGCCGTTTCCCCAGCCTTTGCGCGGGCCGCCGCCCGAAAATACGCAGTTTGGCCCGAGAAATTCTGCGTAGTTTTTTATTGGCGCGACCCGCTCCTCCCGCGAAGCGGGGGAGCTGGCGAGCGCCGCGAGCCTGAGGGGCGCGCTGCTGCGACGGGCGCCGATGTTTGCGGAAAGAGAGTCCCCCTCAGTCGCCCTTCATCCTGAGCCTGACGAAGGACGGCGACAGCTCCCCCGCTTCGCGGGTGGAGCGGGGCGCTCCATCAAAAAGTACGCAGAATTTTTCCTTTGAATCTACGTATTTTCGGGCTGCGGCCCTCAGAGAGGCTGGGGAAACGGCGGGGGCGTCCTGGAAAAAAGGCGCCTTTTTAGGCCATCGAGTCGCGCTTGACGAAGGTCACCGCGAAGAGCGGGTCGCCGTCGAAAAGGTCGGCGGGCGGGGCCGTGCCTTCAATCATCTTGAACGAGCGCGGCGTGATCGAGCCTTCCATGCGGTAGCCCTTCTCGGCCATCTTGCCGCGATGGAACTCGAGCGCAGCGGCCGTGAATTCGCGGGCGAGAATGGTGATGCGTTCAGGGTCTTTGGACATGGGATGACGTCAGGCTCGTTGGTTGCTGCGATGCGCTTAGTATGGCGGCGCCCGCCTGCGCTGTCTATGTTCCGGATCGCATGACGCAGAAGCTGCTCATCGTCGCCGGCGCGGCGATTCTCGCCGTCGGCCTTCTCTGGCCCTGGCTGTCAAGGCTCGGCCTCGGCCGGCTGCCCGGCGACATCGTCCTGGAGCGCGAGGGCTTCGCGTTTTATTTTCCGGTGACGACGATGATCCTCATCAGCGTCGTGGTGACGGCGCTGGTCCGGCTGTTCGGAAAATAAGCGCGCTACGCGCTCGCCTTCCGCTTCTCGATCATGCGGTCGAAATTCGCCCAGACGCCGGTCTCGCCATGCCAGTCGCCGCGCGTCGCCGCCTTTGAATATTCGGTCGCGCGCGCCTCGAAGAAATTCGCGTGCTAGACGCCGTTGAGGATCTCGGTGAGCCAGGGCAGCGGGTGCTTTTCGACGCCGTAGATCTTCGGCAGGTCGAGCTGGCCGAGGCGCCA
>CAZHUI010000130.1:0-6440 GCA_964535605.1 uncultured Caulobacterales bacterium | reverse complement strand
AGGAGACGGAGGCGACGATGATGGTGTCGTCGCGTTCTAGGATCGCGCGCGTCGCCGCGTGGCGCATGCGGTCGATCTGCTCGTTGATCGAGCTTTCTTTCTCTATGTAAGTGTCCGTACGCGGAACATAGGCTTCCGGCTGGTAATAGTCGTAATAGGAGACGAAATACTCGACCGCATTGTCCGGAAAGAACGCCTTGAACTCGGTATAGAGCTGCGCGGCCAGCGTCTTGTTGGGCGCGAGGATGAGCGCGGGGCGCTGCGTCGCCTCGATCACCTTCGCCATGGTGAAGGTTTTCCCCGTGCCCGTCGCGCCGAGCAGCACCTGGTCGAACTCGCCCGCCTTGATTCCGGCTGTCAGCTCGGCGATCGCCGCCGGCTGGTCGCCGGCGGGCTGATAGGCGGATTTCACCCGCAGCGGCCGGGTGAGGCCCCGCGAAATAGGCCGTTCGGGGCGATGCGGCGTCCACTCGGATGTCGCTACGCGGTCGTGATAGGTGGCGACCGCCTCCGAAAATCCGCCGGCGATGGGCGTCAAATCGGCGCGCGGCGTCACCGGCTGCGCGGTCGGCTTTTTGGGGCGGGGAGGGCGCGGATGCATGCGCAGAATTTGGGGACAGATGGAGGGAAAGGGAAGGGCGTCCGTCGAAGCCGCGCAGAGCGTTTTACGAACCTAGGGGACCGGACGCACCTATTGGCCTCGGATTCGTGGTCAGCTTGCAGGCGGCGGCTTTTGCGCTTGTGGACTGCCCAGTAGGAGTTGGCGTGCCGAATGACGAATTGATGGGAATGGCCCCCCTAAGCGTTCGCAAATATCAAGCAATTATTTCGCGGCATCCAATCAATGCTTGCCTCCTCAAAGCATGGCGTCTAGCGTCGAAGTGAGCAGTGGCGGGGCGGTTCAGTGGCGGTTCTGACGGGATTGTTTTTAAACCTTGGGTCGCTGGTCGATGTGGATTCGGTGGGCGTCGGGACGCCGAATTCGACCACTTTCACGATCCGCAATGCCACTTTGGGCTTCCAATGGATTTTCTCCGGGGCAGGTTTTTCCGGCTTTGTTGGCGGGATTCCCAGCACGGGAACAATTACCGAGATTCGGGCGACGGGCCCAACGACGTCAGCGTCGCTCACCGGCGCATCGGTGTCCGTTCCAGGTGCGGTATTGTTGCTGAATGCCGACGACGTTATCGGCCTTGAAGCGTTGATCTTTGAAGCCGCGGATACAATCACCGGCACGGAGTTTGACGACGGACTTTCCGGTTACGCCGGCGATGATTCGATCAGTGGCGGGGCCGGGAGCGACGGCATTCGCGGAGAAGGCGGGCGTGACTCGCTCTTTGGGGAAGGCGGCGACGATCGTATCAACGGCGGTGTCGACAATGATCTCATCGACGGCGGCGACGGCCGAGATTATCTGCTTGGCGGATCGGGCGCCGACACGCTTTTCGGCGGATTAGGCGACGATACGCTCGTCCGGTTCACGAGCGACGGCCCGGGCGCCGACGTTCTCGACGGCGGCGCGGGATTAGACAGGGCTGAGTTCGGCGTTACGGGGTCCGCGGGCGTAACAGTGAACGCCGCCGACCTTGCAACGGCCACTGGCGCCACCTTCGCCGACGGCCTTGTCATTCGAAATATCGAAGGCGCGGCTTTTTCCGGCGGCGCGGGCGCGGACACCTTCATCATTAGCGGGCCCACCTTTTCGAACGGCGGCAGTTTCTCCGGCGGCGGCGGCGTCGATACGTTCGTCGCGAATTTAGGGTCGTCGACCACCGCGCTGTCCTTCAACGCGCCTGGGCCGTTCTCGGTTTCGACCTTTCTAGGCTACAGCATCTTTAATGATGTTGAGGTGTTCCGGGTCACGACAGGTTCGGGCGAAGATAGGCTCTTCGGCGGCGCCGCCGGAGACTTCTTTTCGGCAGGCGCGGGTAACGACGAAATCTTCGGCGGCGGCGGCAACGATACGATCGACGGCGGCGCCGGTGATGACTCCTTAGACGCAGGCGGCTCCGACGGCGCTAGCGACAACGACAGCGTTCGCGGCGGCGCCGGAAACGACACCATCAACGGCGGCGACGGCGCCAATCGGTTGTTCGGCGACGACGGTGATGATTTCATTCGAGGCATCGCCGCGGACCTGATCGACGGCGGAGCGGGAATTGACCAGGTTTCTTTCAATTTTTCGACCTCCACGACCAATATCGCGATCGTCAACACCGGCTCCGGGTTCACTGCCGCGGGTGTCACGCTGAATGTATCAAACATCGAGTATGTCTCTGAAATTACGACCGGGTCGGGCGACGACCGCTTCACGGTCAATGGACCATTCCGCAACATTTTTTTCCGCTTTGACGGCGGCAGTGGGTTCGACGTTTTTGTCTCCGACTATTCGGATGTGTCCATCGACATGGAGACGAGCATTTTCGATGTGAGAATCGCCGGTGCGTTCAACGGCGCCTCTCTCACAAACATTGAAGCAATCAACCTCAAGACTGGTGCTGGGAATGACTCGCTGGATGGCGGTGACGTCGATGATACCCTTGACGGCGGCGCCGGCAATGACCGCTTCGGCGCCATACGAGGCCGCGACAGCATAAGCGGCGGAGAAGGAGACGACACCGTCGAAGCGGTATCTGGCGCCGCGACGCTCGACGGAGGCGCGGGCGTCGATCACATTACGCTCGACGCATCGGGTACGACCACGGGGCAGTCTTACGATCTCGCGGCCCTCACTGCGACGCCGGAATTCATGTTTCTCGGCGCAACAGTGAGAAACTTTGAGCAGTTCTCGCTTATCGCCGGCGCTGGAAACGACACCTTTAACTTTAACGATGTCAGTTCTGGCGGCCTTGTCGATGGGTCGGAAGGCTTCGACACGCTCAATATCGACCTTTCGATGTCGGACATCCCTATCGTGGCGTTCAGCGGATCGATCGGGCTGCAGTTCATGAGCGCTAACGCCCTAAGCTACCGGGGTGTCGAGACAGTGTTAGTGCTCGGCGGTTCGCAGTCGGATTCGCTCGACGGCGGCGTTACGTCGTCCTCCACATTTCAAATTCGTGGAGGCGCCGGCGCTGATTTGCTTGTCGGCGGAGCTGCAAACGACACGCTTTATGGAGAGACGGATTTAGACGATCTAGACGGTGGCCGCGGCAATGACGTCGTGGACGGCGGGGCCGAGACCGATAACCTCGCCGGCGGTGACGGCGACGATCTGCTGCTCGGAGGCGATGGAAACGATAGGCTCGTCTGGGACGCCGGTCGCGATACGCTGGACGGCGGAGCAGGCGTTGACGTCGCAGAGTATAGGGAATCGCAGTTCGCGCTAAACATCAATCTTTCAAATCGAACCGTATTCTCTGGCGGAACGCTTGTCGGCGGTTTTTATGTCGGAGGCGCGCTCGAGGATGTCATCATCGGGATTGAGCGCGTTGTCAGCTCTGAATTTGCTGACAGGATTGTCACATCTAACAGCGGATCAGAAATTGACGCCGGCGGTGGAGCTGATCGTATCTCCGGCCTCAACGGCGACGACACAATCTTCGGCAATGAGGGCGACGACACCATCGAGGGCGGGGGCGCCGAAGACCTTTTATTCGGATTTTTCGGTGATGACTCAATCAGCGGCGGCCAGAGCAGCGACACGATCAATGGCGGCGAGGGGCGCGATACGCTTGACGGCGGAACAGCCTTCGACACCATCGACTATTCGGACAAAGGCGGCGGGGTCAATGTCAATGTCATCAACGGCGTCGCGCTGACGGGCGGCTTCATCAACAGCGCCGGCTTCTATCAGGGCGGGACGCAAGAAGACGTTATCTCGAATTTCGAGAATATCATCGGTTCTTTTTTTAGCGATCGTCTTATCGCCGGTTCGACAAGCGCACGCATCGACGGCGGTCAGGGGAACGATCTGCTATTTACCTTCTCCGGGAACGACACGCTTCTTGGAGGCTCAGGCAACGATTTTCTTTCTTCGGGGAAGTCGACCGACGGCTTGTTCGGCGACATCGGGGAAGACACCCTGAATGGCGGCACCGGATTCGACACGCTGGACGGCGGAGCCCAGGACGACACCGCCGATTACTCCGACCGGACCGGTGGCGTGAATGTCGACCTTCGCAACGGAACAGCCATCACCGGCGGAACGCTCGGCGCGAGCGGCAACTATTCAGGCGGATTCACCGAAGACCGACTGGTGTCGATCGAGAACGTCTTTGGCTCGAATTTCGGCGACCGCCTGACCGGCCTTTCGGCGGGCTCAAATCTGGAAGGGCGCGACGGCGCCGACCGGATCATCGGGGTTGGCGGGAACGATACGATTGACGGCGGCGCCGGCAACGACACCCTGACAGGAGGAGGTGCGGCAGACCTGTTCGTTTTCAACGGGACCTTCGGCGCCGACCGGATCACCGATTTTTCCGGTCTTTTTTCCGGCGGCCGAGACGTCATTGTTCTCAGCGGACTCGGGCCTGCGTTCGACTCATTTGACGAAGTGATCGCAGCGGCATCTCAGTCAGGCGCAAACGTTGTCTTCAATTTCGGCGGCGGCAATACGATCACAGTGCAGAACGCCACGCTTTCGAACTTCGCGGCGAGTGACATCTTCATAACGTCGTAACGGCGGCGCGTTCCGCGCGCCGCCGCCGATCTCGTGCGCCCGCGCGCTACCTATCCAGCACCGCCGGCCAGTTCGCATCCGCTTTCGTGATGAACCCGTCCGGGTCCTTCAGCCATTTCGCCTGCACGCCGCTGTCGTAATTGAGATAGAGTTTTCCGCCGCGCACGCTCCAGTTTTTCGGATTGCCGGGCGCGGTGTAGCCTTGCGCGACGGCCCAGGCGCAATAGCCGCCATATTGCGGGGCGTAGGCGTCAGGGTCTTCCTTGAACTGTTCGAGATTGTCGGCGTTTGAGAAGAGCCACGTCGCGCCCTCGTACTCATAGGCAAACTCTTTGGCGCCTTTGACGGGTTTGCCGTCTTCAAAATAGGCGACAGGGTCATAGCCGCCGACGGCGAGATCGGAGAATCGGCCCGTGAATGTTTCGGGCGATCCGGCGAAAGCGGGCGCGGCAAAGAGCGAGAGGGCTGCGATCGCAGCGGGGATGAGCTTAATCGACATTTTTTTGGCGGTTCCTTCGCGAAAAGTTTAGGATGTACGCAATTCGACGGCCTTTTCTGGCGTGGTCGAACGCCAAACTCAAAACACGCTTTTTCACGTCCCGGCGACCCGGCTTCGGGGGAACTTTCGGCCTTCGAGTGTGACCTGGCTCACAGCAGGCCGTTTCGGCCCATGCGACCCTTGACTCCGGGCAAGGGCTTATTTCGATCTAGAAACGAATTCAATTGGCGCTGGCGCGCTCGCGCCATTCTCGGCACAGGCCTCCGCACCTCAGCCCTGCGGCGGCCGAGCGTTCGGGCTTAATCGCCCGGACGCGAACCTGCCAGCGCCTCAGGTGTCCCGGCGGCGGATAGTCGCCCAACGAAACCGCTCCGGCGGGACACCGAAGGCGCGGGGCCCGCTCGGGGGAGAGGGCCCCGCGCCTTCACCTTTTGGCGGCGGGCGCGGCGGCGTTTATGGTCCCGGCTCGCCGATTGGGAAACCGCTCATGAAACGCGCCATATTCGCCGCCGCCGCCGCGGCGTTCGCCGCTCTTGCGCCCGCCGCCGCCGAGCCGCCGTCAACGATCTTTGACGACTATTGGAAGACGACGCTGGCGGAGGACCCGTTCTCCGCGACGGCGTCCGGCGTCGATGAGCATAACGACCGCGTCCCCGCTGTCGCGCCCGAAGACCACGCCCGCCGCCTCGACCAGGCGAAGGCGTTCCTCGCCCGGCTCGATGCGCTCGACGCGGCGGCGCTGACGGCGGACGACAAGCTCAACGCCGACCTCCTGCGCTTCATCCTCAAGCACGACATCGCGCTCGCCGAATTTCGCCCCTGGCGCATTCCGTTCCTGTCGGATTCCGGCTTTCACAATTCGATGGGCTACGTCGTCGCCGCGACAACCTTCCGTACAGAGAGCGATTACCGGGCCTATCTGAAACGCCTCGCCGGCCTGCCCGCTTATATTGACCAGAATGTCGCAAACATGCGCGCAGGGCTCGCCGAAGGCTTTGCGCAGCCCAAGGAGATCATGGCCGGCATCCTGCCGTCTTTCGAGGCGCAAGGATCGCCCGCCCCGGCCGATCATCCGCTCTACGAACCCTTCACGCGCATCCCCGCCGGCGTGCCTAGGAAAACGGCGGCTGCGCTTCAAAACGAGGGCCTTAGTGTCATTAGCGGACAGGTCATCCCCGCCTATCAGCGCGCGGCAGGTTTCATGCGCGACGAATACGCGCCGAAAGCGAAAGACAAGGTCGGCGCCGCCGCGTTGCCCGAAGGCGCCGCCTATTATGAAGCGCTGGTGCGCTATTTCACGACGCGCGATGACGCGACGGC
>CAZHUI010000129.1:0-6629 GCA_964535605.1 uncultured Caulobacterales bacterium | reverse complement strand
TGGAACTTCTTCAAAGCACAAAACTATGTCGCAGATTAAACGCCCGATGCTCTAAATAAAGCAATAGCTTATAGCCGAGATAGCGCGAGCGGGCGATCAACGCCGAAACCGATTGCTGCAAACTTATGCAATCCTTGCTTACATTTTGTGATGCATTGCCGCATTTTTGCCGTCAAATTGTCTCGCACTGCAGCAATTCGATGCTTAGGTGTCATTCCGGTCGCGAGGAACCTTGCGATAGCCGGTGAGGCGGGGCGACGCTTTCTCTCCCCCAGTGTTCGGACCGCTTCGCCGGCGGCCCCCAGGCGCGCTGCGTATCGGCGCGCCGGGCGCAGGTTCCAGTTGCGTATTCGCGCCGATAACGAGCGCCCGCCGCGGGTCTCTCCCCCCGCCGGCGGGCGTTTGCGTTGATGGGGCCCGGCGCGATAATTCCCGAACGGCGTTTCAACGACGCATCGCAGGGGAAAATCCATGACCGTTTCAATGAGGCCGCCGCGCCGTCTCCGGCAATCTGTTGTCAAAGCGGCGCTGGCGGCTGCAGCGGCGCTGATCGCCTCCTGCTCGTCGACCGGCGGGCCGCTCGGCCTTTCGCGGGAGCAGGAAAAGGCCATCGGCCAGCAGCAGCATCCGCAGATCGTCGCGCAATTCGGCGGCGAGATCGCCGACGCGAACCTCAAAGCCTATGTCGAGGGCATCACGCGCCGCCTGATCGCAGCCGGCGACCAGCCCAACGATCCGATTGTCGTGACGACGCTCGACAGCCCGGTCGTCAACGCCTTTGCGCTGCCGGGGCATGTTTACATCACGCGGGGCCTTCTTTCGCTCGCCAATTCGGAAGCCGAACTTGCCGGCGTCCTTGGTCACGAGCTTGGGCACGTCTATGCGCGCCATACGGCGGAGCGCGTCAGCCGGTCGAACGTCACCGGCATCGGCGCCGTTATTGTCGGCGTGCTCACCGGAAGCCAGCAGGGCGCGCAACTCGCCAGCCAGATCGGCCAGCTCTATCTCCTCCGTTATTCCCGCGGCCAGGAATATGAATCGGATCTCATCGGGGTTCGCCTCCTCGCGAAGGCGGGTTACGACCCGACAGCGTCGGCCGATTTTCTGAACACGCTTGGCCGCTGGTCGAGCCTTGACGCGCAAATCGCCGGACAGCAGGCGGCGCCCCCGGAATTTCTCTCAACGCACCCCAATTCCGCCGACCGCGTCCGGCGCGCCGCCGCCGAGGCGCAGGTCGTGACTGCCGCCGGGGCGGTCTCGGCGGAGCGCAGCCGCGACGCCTATTTTCGGATGATCGACGGCCTCCTTTATGGCGACGATCCGGTGAAGCAGGGCTTCATTCGCGGCAATGAATTCATCCATCCGGAATTGCGTTTCGCTTTCAGCGTGCCGCAGGATTTCAAACTCGCGAACACTTCATCAGCCGTCGTCGCCCGCTCGCAAGCGGGCGGCCAGATGCAGTTCACGGTCGGCAATTCGACGGAAGCGCCGGCGGCGATCATCGATGGACCGCTGTCGAAGTCGCTCGGCGTCACGCTCGGGCCTTCGCGCGCCGTTCAGATCAACGGCCGCAGCGCCGCTGTCGGTACGGCGCGCGCGCAAACGCAGTCAGGCGCCGTTGACGTGCAGGCCTTTGTCATCCGGTGGGAAGGGTCGACCAATTATATCTTCCTGTGGGTGACGCCGCCGGCCGAGACGCAGCGCCTGCAGCGCGCGATCAATGACTCCGTCTCGTCCATGCGCGCGATCGATCCCCGGAACCTGAAAGTGCCGCCGACCGAACGCATTCGCATTGTCACCGCGAAGGCAGCCGATACGACGGGGAGCCTTTCTGCGCGGACGACGTTCCCGACCGCCAAGCAGGAGCGCTTCATCGTCATCAACGGCCTTGCGAACGCCAACGACCTCAAGGCCGGCCAGCAGGTGAAGATCGTACAGTAGGGCCAGCGCCAAGGGGCGCCGATAGTCCCTTTACTGCTTCCTTTGCGGATAAAAGGGGCAGCCACGGCGAAGCCGTCGCCGACGGGGTTCTGTCGCGAAGGGCCAAGCGCTCATGAAAAAAGCTCCCGCGAAAGCGGGCAGCGAAAATACGTCATTTTTCTATACCGGCCCCGGCGTTTCCTGAGCCCCTATGCGGGCCGCAGCCCGAAAATACGTATATTGGCCCGAAAATTTCTGCGTATTTTTTATTGGGGCGCCCCGCTCCACCCGCGAAGCGGGGGAGCTGGCGAGCGCAGTGCGCCTGAGGGGGCGCGCTGCTCCAACGGGCGCCGATGTTTGTCGAAAGAGAGCCCCCCTCAGTCGCCCTTCATCCTGAGCCTGACGAAGGACGGCGACAGCTCCCCCGCTTCACGGGTGGAGCAGGGCGCGCGTCTGCGGCCTCGCAATACGCAAGCTCATTTCGTTCCCGCACGGCCAGAGGCCTTGAGCCACCGCGCCGCGCGACCACCAGACTTTTCAAACCCGGCGTTACGCGGGGGATGCGAACACCGGTCCAAAACGACAATCGCGCCGGGCGGAACCGCGGCGCGAGGACGGAACTATGGAGCCAAACATCTTGCCGAGTCAAACAATCAATAAGGCGAATGCCTGATGGTTAATTCGTGCGCGGGTTGTCCGTCAATCCGCTCATCCCGGCTTTTGCCGCGGTGAGCGGGGGGCTAGATTGGCGCTTCGCTCACGCCCGCTTGGGCGGCAGCGGAAGGAAGCCGCTGGTTGATTGTTTGTAGGCGGCGTATTCGGGATATTTCTTTTCCATCGCGCGTTCCAGCAACGCTTTGCCGGAGACATTGACGAGAAAGAACGTCATCACCGCCGGTGAGAGGACCGTCGCCCAGCCATAGGGGCTTTCGAGCGCGATGAGCGTGAGACCGGTCCAGACGGCGGCGTCGCCGAAATAATTCGGATGGCGCGTCCACGCCCACAGGCCCTTCGTCATCAGCTTTCCCTTGTTCGCAGGGTCCGCCTTGAAACGCTTCAACTGCCAGTCGCCGATCGCTTCGAAGGCAAGGCCGACGGCGAACGCCGCGGCGCCGGCGATCGCGAGCGCGCCAAGCGGCCTGTCGGGCCCGAGCTGGCCGGCCTGCGCCGGCAGGGAGACGAACCACGCAATGACGCCTTGAAGGCCGTAGACCCGGACAAGGCTCCAGCGCGCGAAGGCCGCGTCCGACCCCTGTTTTTCGCGCATCTTTCGATAGCGGTAATCCTCGCCATGGCCGAGATTGCGCTGCGCCAGGTGAAGCGCGAGCCGGGCCGCCCAGAGCGAAACGAGCGCGGCGAGTAAGATGTCGCGCGGCGAGGCCCCCTCGACGCGCCAGAACGTCAGCAACGGCCCAAGGGCGCAAGCGGGCCCCCAGGCGATGTCGATGATGCTCGCGTCCTTGATGCGGACGCTGACAGCCCAGAGCGCCGCAAGCGCCAGCAACAAAATGGCAAGATTGCCGAGAAGGATGAGCGACAGGTCGCCTGGCGACATGGAGGGATGTCCGCGAGATTACGCGGATCGCTTAACCTGTTTTGGGGGCCGTCAAGAACAGGGCGCCTAGAAGGCTAGGTAAACCGGCTCGCTGCCGCGCTGGCGCTTTTCGGTCTGGGCCGTGCGGCGGGTCTCGCTCGCTTTAGCCGCCTCGGCGCGCTTTTTCTCTTCTTCGCATTGTTCCGTGCGCGGGGCAGCTGAACGCGGAGCTTCAGTCCCGGCGACCGGTGTCGCCTTCGCGGTGACCGCAAACCCTAAAAACGCCGCGAGGGATTCAATCAGCGTCGTCCCGTCCGACGCCTTGGCGGAGGTCTCGCCGCCGAGCCTTTGCGATGAGGCCCCAAAAGCGGGGCGTGCATCCGCGGCGGTCGCCACAAGCATGGCGGCGAGGGACGCTGCGGCGGCAAGGCTCAGTCTGCGCATATGGTTTCTCCCGGATCGCTTATCGTCCCGCTTCGCCTTGTGTGACAAGTGTCGCGCCGCTATTTTGCGACGAATGGAGGCTTCCGCGCGCCCAGCCGCGGCGGCTTGCCCTAATTCAATAATTCCAAGGGATCGGCGAAAGGCAATCCTAACGCTTCAGCGACGGCCTTGTGGGTCACTTTCCCACGATGGACGTTGAGGCCGTTCCTGAGATGCCTGTTTTTTCTGAGGGCGCCGAGCCCCTCATCCGCCAGTTGCAGGCCATATGCGAGCGTCGCGTTGTTGAGGGCATGGCTCGACGTCAGCGGCACCGCGCCCGGCATATTGGCGACGCAGTAATGAACGACATCATCGACGACATAGGTCGGTTCGGCATGGGTCGTCGCCCGCGACGTTTCAAAACAGCCGCCCTGATCGATCGACACATCGACAAGCACGGCGCCCGGCTTCATGCCTTTCAGCATGGCGCGCGTGACAAGCTTCGGGGCCGCCGCGCCGGGGATCAGCACCGCGCCGACGATCACATCGGCCGCGTCGGTCTCTTCGTGCAGCGCCTCAAAAGTCGAATAGCGCGTCTTCACGCGGCCGCCGAAAATGTCGTCGAGATAAGCGAGGCGTCTGAGGTTCCGGTCGAGGACCGTCACTTCCGCGCCGAGCCCAATCGCCATCTTCGCCGAATGCGTGCCGACGACGCCGCCGCCAATGACGAGGACCTTTGCCGGCAAGACGCCGGGGACCCCGCCCATGAGGAGGCCGCGTCCGCCTTGCGGCGCGGTGAGCGCATTGGCCGCCGCCTGAATGGCGAGGCGTCCGGCGACTTCGCTCATCGGCGCGAGGAGAGGCAAACCGCCATGATCGTCCGTGACCGTCTCATAGGCGACGCCGGTGACGCCGGCCTTCAGAAGGCCCTTTGTCTGCTCGGGGTCGGGCGCGAGGTGCAGATAGGTGTAAAGGATCTGCCCCTCGCGAAGCTGCGCATATTCCGCAGGCTGAGGTTCCTTCACCTTCACGATCATGTCGTTCTCGGCGAAGATTGTCTTGGCGTCCGGCGCGATCGTTGCGCCGGCGGCGCGGTAGACGTCATCGCTCGCCTTGATGCCGGCGCCGGCGTTCGCCTGCACCATCACCTTATGGCCATGCGCGACATATTCGCGAACGGCGCCCGGCGTCATGCCGACCCGAAATTCGTTGTTCTTGATTTCCTTCGGCACTCCGACGCGCATTCTGTCCTCCCGGCGAGCGATTTTGCGCCCCTGTAGCAGATTATTGCGCGGCGCCAAACGGGGCCTAGGACTGATACTCTTGTAATGGCGTCACGGTCAGGGCGCCGGCCCGCATCGCCTCGATGGCGCGGACCGTCGACCGGGCGCCCATCGCCGTCGTGATGCAGGGGATTTTCTGCGACAGGGCGGTGGTGCGGATCGAGCGCGAGTCTTTCACGGACTGGGCGCCTTCGGTCGTGTTGAAGACCATCTGGACCTCGCCGTTTTTCAGGGCGTCGACAATATGAGGGCGCCCCTCGAGGACCTTGTTGACGCGCTTCACGTCGAGGTCGTGCTGGCGGAAGAACGCCGCGGTCCCTTCCGTGGCGATGATTGTGAAGCCCATTTCAAGAAGACGGCGCGCCGCCCCAACCATTAAGGGCTTGTCCTGATCTTTCAGCGACACGAACACGCAGCCCTGAAGGGGGATGCGCGCGCCGACGCCGATGAGGCTCTTGGCGCGGGCGCGGTCGAAATCGCGGTCGATGCCCATCGCCTCGCCGGTCGAGCGCATTTCGGGGCCGAGGACCGTATCGACGCCGGGGAAGCGCGCGAACGGGAACACCACCTCCTTGACGGCGGTGTGCGCGTATTGTGGCCGCTTGAGATTGAGGTCGGCGAGCTTCACGCCCGCCATCACCTTGACGCCGAGGCCGGCGACCGGAAGCGCGATCGTCTTGGCGACGAAGGGAACGGTGCGCGAGGCGCGCGGGTTCACCTCGAGAATGTAGATGTCCTCGCCTTTGATCGCATACTGAATATTGACGAGGCCGACGACGCCAAGCGCCCTGGCGAGCGTCGCCGTCTGCTCCTCGAGCGCATGAATAATCGCATCGGGGAGCGAGTAGGGCGGCAGCGAACAGGCGCTGTCGCCCGAGTGAATGCCGGCCTCCTCGATATGCTCCATGACGCCAGCGATGAAGACGTCAGTCCCGTCGGCGATGGCGTCGACGTCGACCTCGACGGCGTTGTCGAGATAGTGGTCGAGCAGGAGCGGCGATTCTTCGCTGATTTCGATCTGCGCGGTGGCGAGATAGCGGCGGAGCCCGTCTTCATCGCGAACGATCTCCATCGCCCGTCCGCCGAGCACGTAAGAAGGGCGCGTGACGAGCGGATAACCCGCCTGCTCGGCGGCGCCGATCGCCGCTTCGCGCGAGGCGGCGGTGGTGTTGACCGGCTGGCGCAAGCCCAAATCGGCGACGAGACGCTGGAAGCGTTTGCGGTCCTCGGCGAGGTCGATCGCATCATAAGACGTGCCGAGAATGGGGACGCCTTCGGCGTCGAGCGTCGAGGCGAGTTTTAGCGGCGTTTGTCCGCCATACTGGACGATGACGCCGAGCAGCGTTCCCTTCGCCTCTTCGACGCGGACAATCTCGAGCACGTCCTCGATAGTCAGCGGTTCGAAATAGAGCCGGTCCGAGGTGTCGTAGTCGGTCGATACGGTCTCCGGATTGCAGTTGACCATGATC
>CAZHUI010000128.1:0-6933 GCA_964535605.1 uncultured Caulobacterales bacterium | reverse complement strand
CAAAACTTTTTCACCGCCGCAGGATACGAACCAGAGTGATCGGAATCTGCTCTAGCGAAGTCCGCGCGCCACATCATGCTGGTGCGGGTCATTCCTAAAGGATCGAAGACGCGGCGCTGCATTTCCTGGCCGACGTCGAGTCCAAGGCCCGCCTCCAGCATAAATTGCATGAGGATGATGCCGTCGCCGGAATAAGCGTATCGGGCGCCCGGCTGAAAGTGAAAGCGCAACACGCCATCGGGCTCCAGGAAACCGAAATTGGCGAAGCCCGACGAATGCGTCAGCAGCATGCGCGGGGTCAAGGCGCGCCACCGCTCGTCGCCGGCGAGATCGCTCCACCGCGCATAGCGATCCTCGACCTCCGGCGCGGTGTAATCTGGCAGCGGGCGCGGCAGCGCCTCCCCGACCGGCCGATCAAGGTCTACGAGACCTTCATCGACCATCTGCATCACCGTGTAGGCGAAGACCGCCTTGGTGAGAGAGGCGCCGTACATGATCGTATCGGTCCGTAGCGGCTCGGCTGCTGCATTGCGCTCGCCATAACTGGCGACGCGCGCCACTTCGCCATCCTCGATTATCGCGAGAGCAATCCCCCGCGCGCCGGTCGCCTGCATCGCCAGCCGCACTTCCCTGTCGATGGCGTCGGCTGACGGCGTCGCCGGGCGGGCGTCGCCTGTGCGAACCGACGAACAGGCGCCGAGCGTCAGAACGGCGGCAAGCCCGGCGCAAGTCGCGATCAGTTTCATTGACCCCTCGCTGTTGTGCGGCAGCTTAGCAAGACAGGGCGCCCTGCGCGAAGCGAAATGCGCTGAACATTGGTTGCGAGGGGCCCGGCGGGCAAATTTGGCTCCTACTCAATCCAGATCATCGCATTCTTGCCGGCGACCCCGGTGGATTACGCTGCGCTCGTTACACATTGCCATTTGGCCGCCGGAGCCCCCTTCCGTCAACCGCCGCACACGAATTATTCCGCCATTCTGACCGCCCGTTAACCTTATCATTACCTTTATCCCCCGAATTGGCGCGGTGCGGGGCGCTTCCCGCGACGACATTCGTTAAGGGGACTGCGGTCATGCGCGCATTCTTGTTAAGTCTTGCCGCCGCTGCAGCGTCGCTCGCGGGCGCAGCGCAAGCGCGGACGATCGATTTCGCGGACCTTGCAAGCTCAAATATCGGCCTCATCGATCTCGGCGGCGCGCGCGCGCGGATCGTCGCGCCGGAGCCGGTGGAAATGCTGACGCGCGCCGAGCAGCGCGACGCGCTTCAATTCATCTGCGACGGGTTGCGCGGCGGATGCCGCAGCCGGACCGAAGCTGTTCAGACGCCGACCGACACTTTCCTCACGATTTTTCTCGACGAAGGCGTGAGCCTTTCAAGGTTGTCCTTCGACGATCATTTCGCGGGCGAGGCGCCGGCCGAAGGCCGCACCGTCTCCATCAACGGCATCGCTTATTCGCTTGGCGAGCTGTCGGAACTGACGCTGACCGGGCAGACGATCGTCATTAACCTTGACGCTGCGGCCGCCCAGCAATTGACGCTGCGCTCCTTCGATCTCTCCGCGCTCGACGCGCCGATCCCCGCCGCCGGCCTGTTGATGCTCGCCGGTCTTGGCGGCATCGGCTTTGCAATGCGTCGCCGGAAAAGAAATTAGTCCTTGCACCGGACTCTTGCCGGAAAAGGCCGCCCCGCAACGGGCGGCCTTTTCTTATCGGGGCCGCGACCTAGTCGGCTGCGACCGGCAGCGCCGGGAGGATCCGGTCACGCAGCAATTCAGCCGGCTTGAACTGCATGGGCGAATTGAAATTCTCCGCGGTGAAGGCGACGACGGCGCGGCGTTCGGGCAGAACGAAAATGAAATTGCCACCGTTTCCCATCGCAAAGAAGATCGCCTCGCTCTTCCCGTCGCGTGCGATCGTATCGAGCCACCACAAATAACCATAGTCGAATTTGCGTTCCGGAATGTCGGTCTGCTTCGACGTCGCGGCGGCGATCCATTCCGGCGAAAGAAGACGCCGCCCGTTCCAGTCGCCTTTGTCGAGGACAAGCCGCCCAATCTTTTCCATATCGGAGGCGCTAAGCCGAACATGCCCGCCTGTATCGGTTCCTCCTTCCGGGGTTCGCTCCCATGTCACGTCCGCGACGCCAAGCGGCTCGAATAACGCGCGCCGGGCAAAGTCCGGAACCGGCTCGCCCGCCAGTTTTTCGATGACGCGGCCAAGAAGGACGACGCCGCCGGTGCAATAGCTGAAATGGCGGCCGCGCTCATGCGCGAAGGGCTGCGACAGAAAAAAGCGCGCCCAGTTCCCGGTTTCATACATCTTGTCTTCATGGCCGACGGAAGCCGGCGCCCAGTCATCGCAGGCAAGGCCCGACCGCATCGTCAGGAGATCCTTCACGGTGATGTCGCGCCGCGGATCGCTCTTCGAAAACGGCGCGAAGTCTTCGCCAAGAATTTTTGAAACCGGCGTGTCCACGCCCTTGAGTTTGCCTTCGTCGATGAGGACGCCGACCAGAAGCGCCGTAATCGATTTTGTCGCCGACCTTATGTCGTGACGCGTTTTCGCGCTTAATCCCGGCGCCGAGGCTTGTGCGACGATCTCGCCGCCGACCGAGATCGACAGGCCGGTGACGCCCTCGATCGAGCCTGATGCGATTTCCGCCGCGACGGCGTCGATCTCGTTCGCCGCCGCGAGATTGGTACCCATGATCCAGAACACCAGAACCAGAATCCGGTTCACAAAACCCTCCACAACCGTCGCGGCCGCATGGCTAGAGGCTGCCGGAATGAAGTTCAACCGGCCGCACGCGATGCGCCGGTCCCCGCCGCTATTCCGTAGGTTGAAGACGCAGCTGCATCAGCGGATTGCAACGTTGCCGCTGCGAGACCACAGTCATGCGATGACCGCTCCTCTGATCCTCACCGAAATCGACGGACCCATTTTCGTCGTCACCATTAACCGGCCGGAACGGCGCAACGCCGTCGACCGCGCGACGGCGGAGGCGCTCGCGGCTGCGTTCCGCGCGTTCGATGCGGACAATGATCTCGCGGTCGCGATCCTGACCGGCGCCGGCGGGAATTTCTGCGCGGGCGCCGATTTGAAAGGCGTCGCTGAAGGACGCGGCAATCGCGTCGAGACAGACGGCGACGGCCCGATGGGACCGTCACGGATGATGTTGTCGAAACCCGTCATCGCGGCGGTCGAAGGTCACGCCGTCGCCGGCGGCCTTGAACTCGCGCTGTGGTGTGATCTGCGCGTTGCGGCTGAAGGCGCCACCTTCGGCGTTTATTGCCGCCGGTTCGGGGTGCCGCTGATCGACGGCGGCACGGTCCGACTGCCGCGCCTCATCGGCGCAAGCCGCGCTATGGACATGATCCTGACGGGCCGTGCCGTCGGCGCGGAGGAAGCCCTGGCGTGGGGATTGGCGAACCGGCTTGCCGAGCCCGGCGCGGCGTTGCGGTCGGCGAAGGCGCTCGCGCATGACCTTGCGCGGCTGCCGCAACTCTGTATGCGGAACGATCGCCGGTCGGCGCTTGCACAATGGTCGCTGAGCGAGACGGAGGCCCTCGCCGCGGAATTCGCGCTCGGCCTCAAGACGCTGGCGTCAGGCGAAACGCTCGCCGGCGCATCGCGCTTCAAGGACGGCGAAGGCCGCGGCGGCAAGAAGCTCTAGAAAAACAGCCGCGCGCGCGTTTTGGGTTTTTCAGGGCGCGGGATGATCGTGAAAGTGCGCAGCGCGTTCTTGTCAAAGCGCTTGGGGTCGATCAGGCGATCCGGCGCGCGCGGATCGATGAAGCGCAACTCGTCGATGGCGCCGAAACCGCCGGCGCCGAACAGGCGCGCAGACCGGTAGAGCACGCTTTTCTTGAACGCGTTGACGCCTGACGTGCGCATCGCCTCAAGGAAGATGCGGTCGGCGCGAAAGCGCTCCTTGCGAAACTGCGGCGGCGGCTTCGGCGGCTCGGCGATCGAATAGAGCCAGTCATGGATGACGGCCGCCGCCGAATAGGGCCCGTTCTGGGGAACGAGCCAGCGGAACGCCGCCGGCACGGAGGCGAAGTCGGTCACGAAATGCGGCGGCACGACAATCGCGACATTCGGGCGCGATTTGACGTGAATATAGATGAGCCCGCGCTTGACGACGAAATTCGCGGCGCGCTTCTGGCGCCGCTCGATGACGAAGGGCACGGGGCTCGCCTCCAGCTCGGTGACGAAGCGGTCCTCCATGCCGAATATTTCTTCGGCGATCTGAAGCGCCATCTCCGGCGGAAAGGGCTTGCCGGCCATCTCCTCGGCAAGCGCCAGCACTTTGTCGCAGAGCGCGATATCGTCGACCATGAACGGCATTCCGATCGACCCCGGACTTTGCGCGAAGGCGCCGCTTGAGTGCCGGGCATCAACTCAAAAATCAAAACCCGGGTCAAGCGGCGCCGTCGTCACTATTCTGAAAGCGAGATCGGCGGAAAAACGACGAACTGCTGATCGGCGCAGGCGAACACGTCGCAGCCGCCCAGAAAGCCTGTCGTCTGTTCGGCGACGCGGCCCGCGATCATCGGCCCGTGAAGGCGCGCGATCACGAGATGGATCTCCGATGTGATCGGCTGCCGCAGCCCGACTTCAAACGCCGGATTGAGCGCCGGATTGGTCATGCTGCGCCGATCGACCCCAATTGGAATCGGTCCGCGATCGAGATGCGCCGTGGCGTTGGCGACGCCGTCGGCGCCGGACAAATAGCCGGTGGCGTTGAACACCTGCCCGACGCCGGCGCCCACGTCATCCATGCCGCACGGAACGGTGCAACGTCCCGGCTTGTTGAAGATGACCCACCAGGCCGAATAGGCGGTATTGGGCGTCAATCCCGAAAGGCGCGCTGACAAATCGACGCCCGTCGCGCTCCGTCTCAGTTCAGCCGCCGAAGGCAGCACCGCCGCCGGATTGCCGGGCACGAAGGTGTTGACGATCTGCGCGTGGGTTTGCGCGCCCTGGGCGAGCGCAGGAACAACGCCCAGCGCCAGGGCGGCCGAAGCCGCGCACAACATTGATCTTGCGAACATAGGGTCTCTCCCATTTGCCGGAGGAAAGTCGGGAGCGGCGGCGCCGGCTCGCGCGGCGCTCCCGTCCATCAAGTGTGTGAAGGGGGCCCATCGCGCGGTGACATTCCGCACAGGCGCCGTGTGGATAAGGGAAATCGCCCGTCGCTTGGCGGCCGGGGCTCAATCGTCCTAAGGGGACCCCCTGCGACAGTCACCTGAGCGTAAAATCCATGGCGAGCCGCCCAACGAAGAAATTGCCGGAAGCCGACCTCTTCTCCGGCGCCGCTGGCGATTACACCGCCAAGGACATCGAGGTGCTGGAGGGGCTGGAGCCCGTGCGCAAGCGCCCCGGCATGTATATCGGCGGCACCGACGAGAAGGCGCTGCATCATCTCTTCGCCGAAGTGCTCGACAATTCCATGGATGAAGCGGTCGCCGGCCATGCGACGCGCATCGAGGTCGAGCTGGGCGAGGACGGCTATCTCACCGTCACCGACAATGGCCGCGGCGTGCCGATCGACCCGCACCCGAAGTTCAAGAACAAATCCGCGCTGGAAGTCATTCTGACGACGCTCCACTCCGGCGCGAAGTTCGAGCCGAAGGCCTATCAGACGTCCGGTGGTCTCCATGGCGTCGGCGTCTCGGTCGTCAACGCGCTCTCCGACGATCTCGTCGTCGAGGTGTGCCGGAACCGGCAGATGTGGCGCCAGACCTATTCGCGGGGCGTGCCGAAAACGAAACTGCTTGATGCCGGCCCCGCGCCGAACAAGCGCGGCACGTCCGTGCGTTTTCATCCCGACCCGGAGATTTTCGGCGCCAAGGCCGCGTTCAAGCCGGCGCGGCTGTACCGCATGGCGCGCTCGAAGGCCTATATTTTCGGCGGCGTCGAGATCCGCTGGCGCTGCGCGCCCGCGCTCATCAAGGACGAGACGCCGGCCGAAGCGGTCTTCCATTTCGAAGCGGGGCTGACGGATTATTTGCGCTCGCTCATCAACGGCAAGCCGACCGTCACGGATGAACTCTTCTCCGGCAAGATCGACCGGCGCGACGATGGCGGGCATGGCAGCGTCGAATGGGCCGTGTGCTGGGGCGCGGCGGGGTTCGCCGACAATGGCGAGGATGTCGACGGCTTCATCCACTCCTATTGCAACACCATCCCGACCGCGGAAGGCGGCACGCATGAGGCGGGCTTGCGCGCGGCGCTGTCGAAGGGCCTCAAGGCCTATGCCGATCTCGCCGGCAACAAGCGCGCTGGCAATGTAACGCCTGAAGACATCATGACGACGGCGGGCGCGCTATTGTCCGTGTTCGTCCGCAATCCGGAATTCCAGGGGCAGACGAAGGACAAGCTGGCGACTGCGGAAGCCCAGCGCCTTGTCGAGAACGCAGTGCGCCCGGCTTTCGACCACTGGCTCGCGAGCCACCCGAAACAGGCGAACGACCTTCTCAACTGGACGATCGACCGCGCCGACGAACGCATGCGCCGGCGCAAGGAGAAGGAAGTCTCCCGCGCGGCGGCGACCCGGAAACTCCGCCTGCCCGGCAAGCTCGCCGATTGCAGCCAGAAAGACCGCGAGGGCACGGAGATCTTCCTCGTCGAGGGCGACTCGGCCGGCGGCAGCGCGAAACAGGCGCGCAGCCGCGCGACACAGGCGATCCTTCCCTTGCGCGGGAAAATCCTCAACGTCGCCTCCGCGACGCGCGACAAGATCATGGCGAATGAGGAGATTCAGGATATCGCGCAGGCGCTCGGCGTCGGCCTGAGCGCAAAGTTCGACCTCGAAGACCTTCGCTACGAAAAAATCATCATCATGACCGACGCCGACGTCGACGGCGCGCACATCGCCTCGCTGCTCATCACGTTCTTCTACCAGGAGATGAAGGAACTGATCGACGCCGGG
>CAZHUI010000127.1:0-6935 GCA_964535605.1 uncultured Caulobacterales bacterium | reverse complement strand
TGGTACCGCCTGCTGGTCTCGAACCAGCGACCTCTAGATCCACAATCTAGCGCTCTAACCAACTGAGCTAAGGCGGCCTTTGAGGGCGCGGAACCTAGTCGGGGCCCCTGCCCGATGCAACTATTTCAGGAGGGCGATTTCGCGCTCCAGCTGGGCGATGCGGGTGGTGTCGGCCGGGTGGGTCGACAGGAACTCCGGCGGCGATCCGGATTTTTTCGCCGCCATGGTGCGCCAGAATTTGAGCGCTTCGTTCGGGTCATAGCCGGCGCGGTGCATATAGCGCAGGCCGAATTTGTCCGCCTCCAGTTCATGTTTGCGCGAAAACGGCAGCAGGACCCCGACCTGCGCGCCGACGCCGAGCGCGGCCATGGCGAGCTGGCCGGTCTGGCTGCCGGTGCCGATCGCGGCCTGCGCGGCGGAGATCGCGACGCTCGACCCGACCTGCTGCGAATAGCGCTCGCCCGAATGGTTGTAATTCACATGCGCAACCTCGTGGCCCATCACCGCCGCGATCTGCCCGTCATTTTCCATGATGTCGAGAATGCCGGTGTAAAAGCCGATCTTGCCGCCGGGCAGCGCAAAGGCGTTGAGATCCTTGGACGCGAAGACCTGCACTTCCCATTGCGAGGGATTGCCGCCCGCGGCCGTGATGATCTTCGGCGCGACGCGGCTGACGCGGGAGACATAGCGCGGATCGGTCGTGACCTTTTCCTGCTTCTTCAGATCGCTCCACGCGGAGGAGGCGAGCTGCGCCATCTGGTCCGACGACACGAAGACGAGCTGGCTGCGGCCAAGCTCCTCATTATAAGTGCAGGCCGTCACCGCCGCGCTCGCGCACCCGCAGCCTATCAGCGACAGGGTCCTGCGGCGGGTGATCGCAGCGAAAGGGTTGGCGGCGGTCGTCGGAACGGCGTCGCGATCCATGGGGCGTCCTCCAGCAATGGCCGGAGAAGGGTAGTCCACCATCGCCGCGGGAACAACGCTCGGCCGCTCAGGGCTCCAGCACCGAGTCCCAATAGAGAAAATCCTGCCAGCTCTGGTGCAGGTAATTGGGCGGGAAGGCGCGGCCGCGTTCGTTGAGTTCGAACATCGAGGGACGCACGGGTTTGCGCGCCGGGAACATCTTCGCCTGCGCCGGCATGCGCCCGCCTTTTTTCAGATTGCAGAACGAGCAGGCCGCGACGATGTTTTCCCATGTCGTGCGCCCGCCCTTCGAGCGCGGCGTCACATGATCGAAGGTCAGCGTGTCGCGCTCCGTCGAGCCGCAATACTGGCAGGAGAAGCCGTCGCGCAGGAAGACGTTGAACCGCGTGAAGGCCGGCGCGCGCGCGTGGTTTACATATTTCTTGAGACTGACGACCGAGGGCAGCTGCATCTGGAAGTTCGACGAGCGCACGACCGTCTCGTACTGCGCGACGACATCGACGCGGTCGAGGAAGACCGCTTTCAGCGTGTCCTGCCACGACCACAGCGACAGCGGGAAATAGGAGAGCGGCCGGAAATCAGCGTTGAGAACGAGGGCTGGACAGCCGTCCGGCGCATGGCGGATCACCTGCATCGCCGCCCCCTCATACGCAGGAGCGCCGCGAATGGCGGCGACGACAACGCCCTGATCCAAACGGTGCGACTGAAGACCTACCCTCCTGTCAGGCGATGAAGTCTATCCGAAGGCCGCCATCTTGGGGAAATCTCTATCTGATTCCCCATGACCATATTTTGACAATTTTCATGAAAATTGCCGCCAAGCCACACTTTATAGCGGCGTCCGGCCGCGCAAATGCGCGTAATAGGTCCACAGGATATGCGCGGCGACGCCGCGCCAGGGGGCCCATTTTTCGGCCTTCCCGTCGAGGGCGCGCTGGTCGAGGGTTTCGTCCGCCGCCGCGTTATAGGCGTGTTTGAGCGCGACATCGTTCGGCGGCCAGATATCGGCGCGGCCCTCGCAGAACAGAAGATAGATCGAGGCTGTCCACGGGCCGACGCCCTTGAGCGCGACGAGCGCGGCCATCGCCTCTTCATCGCCAAGCCGCGACAGCCCGTCGAAGTCGATCGCGCCAGCAGCCGCCGCGTCCGCAATGCCGGCGACATACCGCGCCTTCGGCGTCGACAGACCGAGCGCCCGAAGACGGTCGATCCCGAGTTGGGCGACCGCCGACGGCGACAGGCAATCGACACCGTCATTGCAGCGTTTCCAGATCGCCTGCGCGCTCGGCACCGAGACCTGCTGTTCGACGATGATGCGGAAAAGACCCGGAAAGCCGCCGTCGCGGCGGCGGATCAGCGGCGCGCCGATCGCCATCGCGGCGCGTTTGAGGCCGGCGTCCTTGCGCGCCAGCGCGCGCGTCGCGGCCGTGACGTCCGAGAACACGTCGATCTCGGCGGATCGCGGCGCGTTGCTTCGAGTGTAGGCGGCTGAGACGGAGTGAATTATCTTCGATGTCATCTTTCGATCGGAACACCGCGCTCCGCGAATTGAGGCAGCACAGCGCCGATCGCGTCAAACTCGGTCCGAAAATCCGCCAATAGCTTTTTCATGGCTGACCCCAATTCATCTGCGTTATGGATATCAGCAATTTGAACCACATTCTTTTTCAGGAATTTCGAATACTGTTTTCCCTCGCTTGCTGCCCCTTTCTGGAAGGCGATCTTTAGCCCATCTTTTTCTGCGGCTCGCTGAATGCCCTCAATCAAGGCCTTTCGAAACACATAGTCGGAAAGAGGGCCAACTTCGGCATAGAGCCAGAGCGTCCCCTTTACACCATCGCTACCGTTCCAAAGCTGGAACCAGGAAATGACCGGGAAATTGGCCCACCAATTTTCGCACCCTTTCCAAGCATAAGCGCCCGCGCCGAAGGCGCTGTACCAGGAAAGTGGTAGAAAGCTGACTATGCTGTTTGCAAGTCCACAAAATACGACCTCATTTTGATCGATCTTAATCTTCTCGAAACGGTCCGCGTCGTCGCCAAAGAGGGCTCTTGCCGCGATAGCAAAATCGGAAGCTGCTCCATGCTCGATAACGAAGTCCAAGACCTTCTTGTGGCGCCTGTAAAGCTGTCGCGCCAAAAGTTCCATCTCATTTCGTTCTTGGCTCATACCCGTCGCGTCCTCGAGAATTTCAAGGTAGTGATTGAGAAAAGTGGTCACTTCAGTTGAAAGCTGATCGGCATCCTGTTTGACGAGGCGCGATAGCACCTTGCAGATCGTGACATATCTGACTGGTACGTAGCGTGCGTCGGCGGGAGCCTCCTCCTGCAATGTCAAGAAAATGCCTCGCACCCGAAGTTCGGCGCTCTGCGCCTTAAATTGAGCTTGGACCTTCGTTAAATAACCAGCAAGCTGTCCTTCGCCTTGCACGCCGCCGAACTTATTTTCGATGACGAACGCCCAGTAGTTTGCGGGGCAATGAATGAGAATGTCGATGTTCTGCCACTCGCACCGCACATCGGCGTCCCGCAAGTCACTCTGCGAGATGTCGAGGGCGGTTGGCGTTCCCATATCATTATGGCCACGTAATGCCTCCCCTAAAAATGCCTTCAGGAATTTGTCCCCAAATCCATGCGTCTCGCGCGGAACCAACAGCCACGCCAGGATCGCGGAGTGGCGAATTTCCATCCGCTCCATCTTCATGACCCTGATTGGATTAAATCGATTGAGATACGCTTTGATCCGACCAAGGGACTCGTCGTTGACGAACAGAGTCTCAATCTCGTCGTAAGTCGGTTCGCGACGATTTGCCTGCGGGATGTCGCTGGTCACTTCTCTGCTCCCGCCTTGGTCATCTTTTCGCGAATATCCTGAATTTTTTTCCTGCGGCGCAGCGCTCAGAACGCGGCTTCCGACAGGAGGCGGCTCGCATCGCCCTTGAGGTCATCGAGGAAATGGCGGGCGGTCCATTCGCCCATGGTGACGCCCGACTCGGCGATCGACTGCAGGGGTTCGAGGAAGTGCGCCTCATCCTCGGCCATGGCGCCGGCGCGCGCGCGCGCTTTCAGCCCGGCGCGGCTGATCGCGACGACTTCCCTTGCGACATCCTGGATCGTCCGTGAGCCGATCTTCGCCTTGAGGCCGTGATGGGCGGCGTCAAGGCGCAGCTGGTCGCGCATTTCCGCCGTCCAGTTCTTCGCGACGTCCCAGGCGGCGTCGAGCGCGGTCTCGTCATAGAGAAGCCCGACCCAGAAGGCGGGCAGCGCGCAGATACGTGACCACGGCCCTGAATCGGCGCCGCGCATTTCAAGAAAGCGCTTCAGGCGCACCTCTGGGAACGCCGTCGACATATGATCTTCCCAATCGAGGATGTGCGGGCGTTCGCCCGGCAGCACCGGCAACGCGCCTTTCAGGAAATCGCGGAAGGAAAGCCCGGCGGCGTCGATGTATTTTCCTTCCCGGCGCACGAAATACATCGGCACGTCGAGGAGATAATCGCGGTACCGGTCAAAACCGAAGCCGTCCTCGAACACGAAATGCAGAAGGCCCGTGCGGTCCTTGTCGGTGTCGGTCCAGATATTGGCGCGCCACGACGCCCAGCCGGTGTCCTTTCCTTCGACCAGCGAGGAAAAGGCGAACAGCGCCGTCGCGATCGGCTGCAGCGCCAGCGACACGCGGAACTTTTTCACCATGTCGGCTTCGCTCGCATAATCGAGATTGACCTGCACCGTGCAGGTCCGGTGCATCATGTCGAGACCGAGCGAACCGACCTTCGGCATATAGTCGCGCATGATCTTGTAACGCGCCTTCGGCATCCGGGGCATTTCATCGCGCGTCCAGATCGGCGTGAAGCCCATGCCGAAGAACGCGATGTTCAAGGGTTCGGCGACGGCCTTCACCGCGTCGAGATGGCGCGAAACCTCGGCGCAGGTCTGATGGATCGTTTCGAGCGGCGCGCCGGAAAGCTCGACCTGACCGCCGGGTTCGAGCGAGACCGATGCGCCCTCGCCCTTAAGGCCGATCGGCGTGTCGCCCTCGCGGATGATTTCCCAGCCGGTCGTTTCGCTGAGTTTTTCGAGAATGGCGCGAATGCCGTTGCGGCCGTCATAGCCGACCGGCTTCAGCGTCTCGCGGCAGTAAATGAATTTCTCGTGCTCGGTGCCGATGCGCCAGTCGGCTTTCGGCTTCGACCCCGACGCCATGAAGGCGGAAAGCTCCTCAAGCGACTCAATCGCGGGGAGATCGCCCGTCGCCTGCCGTTCAACGCTCAAAGGATGTCTCCAGCCGCGCGCGCAAGGCCGCGCCGCTGTCGTCTAGCCCTCCGGCCGGAGGCGGCCAAGCGAATTTCGCTCACGCGCGTGTGAGGTCGCCGACAGCCGCCTGCCAGAGCGCCAGCGAAACGATCGCTGCGGTGTCGGCGCGCAAAATGCGCGGACCGAGCGTTGCCGGAACGACAAAGGGAAGGCTCCTGAGCCAGGACCGTTCCTGCTCCGAAAATCCGCCTTCGGGCCCGATGAGGAGCGCAGCCTTGCCCGCGCCGCGGCGCTTCACCGTCTCGAACAAGGGTTCGGCGCGGCCTTTCGCGCCGCCCCATTCCTCGTCCGGATTGTCGCCCGCCTCGTCGCAAAAATAGAGCGTGCGCGCATGGTCCCAGCGCAGAAGCGCGCCGGGAAGCTTTTCAGAGGCGCGCACCTCGGGAACGGAGAGGCGCCCGCACTGCTCGGCGGCTTCGAGCGCGATCGCGGACAGACGATCCGTACGCAGACGGTCGGCGTTGGTGCGCTCGGTGACGACCGGCATGAAGTAGCTGGCGCCGAGCTCCGTTCCCTTCTGAATCAGCATTTCGACCGCGCCGCGCTTGACCGGCGCGAAGACAATCGCGACATCGGGCTCGGGTTTCGGCGCGCGACGCCTAGCTGCGATGGTCGCCAGCGCGCCCTTCTTGCCGAGGTCTGCGATCGTCGCTTCGAACTCGCCGTCGCGCGCGTTGAAAAGGCGGACGGCCGCGCCCTCCTCCCGCCGCAGCACGGTCTTCAAATAATGCGCCTGTTCGGGCGAGAGGCTGGCGACGGCGCCTTCGACAAGCGGCGCATCGAGGTGGAGACGGGGAATCATGGCGGGGTTCTAGCGCGCAGCCGACGCCCGGCAAGTTCTCTCTTTTGGAACGAATGCGCTACTCCCTGACCATCCTTCGAGACGCCTCCGCTGCGCTCCGGCTCCTCAGGATGAGGATTTCTCGCTTTTTTCCCAGATAAATTGCCCTCATCCTGAGGAGCGGCCCTCTTGGGCCGCGTCTCGAAGGATGGTTGCGGAGAACCGCGCCATCAACGCGCATGACAAACCGCGCCGCAGCCGCATAAATTGTCGCCATGACCGCCGCGCCCGCAGACGCCGCCCCCGGCAACTGGGTCGACCGCTACGCGCCTGACGCGGCGCGGCCCTATCTGCGCCTGATGCGCGCGGACCGGCCGGTCGGGACGTGGCTCCTTGTTATCCCCTGTTGGCAGGGCCTTGCGCTCGGCGCCATTTCCGCGCCGCCCGAGCCGGCGACGGCGCTCTGGTATGCGCTCCTCTTCGGCCTTGGCGCCTTTGTCATGCGCGGGGCGGGCTGCGCCTATAACGACATCGCCGACCGCGACATCGACGCGAAGGTCGCGCGCACCGCGTTGCGGCCGATCCCCGCCGGGCAGATCAGCGTGCGGCAGGCGGCAGTCTTTCTCCTTGTCCTGTCGCTGATCGGCCTCGGCGTCCTCGTGCAGTTCAACCGGACGACGATCCTATTGGGGCTCGCCTCGCTCGCGCTTGTCGCCGCCTATCCCTTCATGAAGCGCATCACCTGGTGGCCGCAGGCCTGGCTCGGCCTCACCTTCAACTGGGGCGCGCTCGTCGGCTATTCCTCCGTGACCGGAGAAATCGGCGTTCCCGCTCTGCTTCTTTATGCGTCGGGGATCGCGTGGACGCTCGGCTATGACACGATCTACGCCCATCAGGACAAGGAGGACGACGCGCTG
>CAZHUI010000126.1:0-7018 GCA_964535605.1 uncultured Caulobacterales bacterium | reverse complement strand
CGTCAAAGCGCTCGCGCCTGATGATGCGTGTGGCCGTTCCGTCTTCGTTGAGGATGATCTTGCGCTCGGGGAGATCGAGATCGAGGGGCGCGCGTTTCGAGCGCTCCTTCCAGCGCGTCTCGAAAGCGTCGTGCAACCTATGCACGGTCTCGGCCACGGCGCCCGTGGCCTTGCGGTCGCCGATGAGTTTCTGTGCGTCGCCATAGGAAAGCTTGGCGTGGCTCCGCATCATGATGCGCATGAAGCGGTGGCGGCGTTTGACGCCTTGCGCGTCTATCGTCATTTCGACGGCGATCGCCGGGCGGTCGACGTCGGGCTTCAGCGAACATAGATCGTTCGACAGACGCTCGGGCAGCATCGGCACGACGCGGTCGGGAAGGTAAATCGAATTGCCGCGCCGTTCGGCCTCGCGGTCGAGCTTTGATCCGGGCCGCACGAACCAGCTGACATCCGCGATCGCGACGACAACCTTGAAGCCGCCTTCATTCGCGGGGTCATCGTCGCGCGCCGCCCACACGGCGTCGTCATGGTCCTTGGCGTCTTCCGGATCGATGGTGAGGAGCGGCAGGTCGCGCAGATCCGTGCGCCCGTCGAGCGAAGGCGGCTGGGCGCGTTCGGCTTCATCAATGACGGCCTGCGGAATTTCGACCGGCGCGTCATGGGCGGCGAGCGCAATCAGCGAATAAGCGGCGCGGTCGTCGACGTGGCCGGCGATCTCGCGCACGCGCGCGCGTCCTAACCCGCCGCCGCGCTGAGGCTGCGCCTCGACCCAGACAAGGTCGCCGTCCTTGGCCTCGCCCGCATTGGCGCCGTCGATTGAAAACTTGTTGCGCGCGCGCCGCTCAACCGGTTCGGCGATGCCGCCGGATTTCGTCTTGCGGAAGACCGCGAGAAATTTATGTGCGCCGCGCCCCAAGGGCCGGATGATGCGCGCGTCATAGCCGTCATCGCCAGCGGGCGTGAGGCGCGCGAGCAGGCGGTCGCCGACGCCGGGCGGCGGCTTCACTTCGGCGGCCGCCTTGCGCGACAGTCGAATGATCGGCGGTTCGGTCTCGCCCTCCCAGGTCGAGGGAAGGCACAGCATGTCGCCGTCGTCGTCGACCGACATGATATCGACGGCGAGCGTCGGCGGCAGCGCGTCGGCGCTCGCGATCTTCTTTGGTCCGGCGCGGCGAACGGCGCCTTCCTCCCGCATCTCCTTGATCAGACTGCGAAGTTTGGCACGGTCTTCGCCCTTCACGTTAAAGGCGCGCGCGATGTCGCGGCGCGAGGTTTCGCCCTCCGCATCGCGCAGAAAAGCTGCAATTTCTTCTTTGGTCGGAAAGCGCGGCGGGGATTTCGCCAATGAACTCACATCCAGAACGGCGAAAGGGGGCCTAGCATGTTCGCGGCGGGACGCTAACCGCCCGCTTTCAGGGGATCGACCGGCCGGCCGTCGATCTTGACCTCGTAATGAAGGTGAACAGCCGTCGCATTGCCGGAGCGCCCCGTGCGCCCGACAGCTGCGCCGGCGGCGATCGCCGCCCCTTCGCGCACTCCCGGCGCGAGGTCCGACAGATGCGCGTAAAGCGTCGAGACACCGCGGCCATGCGCGATTTCGACCGTGAGCCCGTAGCCGCGGCGGTCGCCGGCCGAGACGATGCGTCCATCGCCGCCCGCGACGACGACGCGCGGCGATCCGGTGAAGAGATCAAGCCCCTCGTGAAACGAACCGGCGCCGCCGCTGCGCGGACCGAAAGCTGAAGACACGCACCCGGCGACCGGCGCGCGCGCGATGACGATATCGCGGACGGCGGTGAACGGCGTGTAGGCGAGAATGCGAGCGTAGCCGTCCGTCGCGGGCGCGTTCGACACCGCGACGCCAGGGCAGAGCTCTAGCGCTGGCGCCGACCAGGGCTCGCCCGCCTGACGCGGCGGCGCGGTCGCACAGGCGCCAAGCGCGAGGATAATGAGGAGGGAAGGGCGAAGACGCGGCATCGAAAAAAACTACGCAACCAATCTGGGCGAAAGCTTAACCGCGCTGGCACGAATGCGCGAGGGGGCGTTCGAGGCGATCCTTCGTGACGCGGCCCAAGAGGGCCGCTCCTCAGGATGAAGAGCTCCATTTATCTTCATCCTGAGGAGCCGTAGCGAAGCGAAGGCGTCACGAAGGATGGTCTCTCAGGCGATACTCTAAACCCTCGGCCACAGCACCATCTGCGTGCAACGGAACAGCGCCATCGTCTTGCCCGTCGCTTCGTTCGTCACTTTCGCATCCCAGAGCTGCGTCGTGCGGCCGAGATGGAGCGCCTCGGCGCAGCAGGCGATGACGCCCTCCAGCGCCGTGCCGAGGAAATTGGACTTCAACTCGACCGTCGTAAATCCGCTCGCGCCCGCAGGGAGTGCGCGCACGCCGCCATAGCCGCAACAGGTGTCAGCAAGCGTGATCACGGTTCCCGCATGCAGGAAGCCGTTCGGCGCCAGCAATTCGCGGCGAATGGCGAGACGCGCCTCGACCCAGCCTTCGCCGGCGCCAGTGAACTCGACGCCGAGAAAGCCCGGCAGAAAACCTTTGCCCGCGTCATTGAGATCCTTCGCGAATTTTTCCCGATCGACGACGCTGGTCATTTTTCATTTCTCATGGGTTCTTTATCTCTCGTGACTCATCCTTCGTGACGCCTTCGCTACGCTCCGGCTCCTCAGGATGAAGGGTTGCTTCATCCTGAGGAGCGGCCTTCTTGGGCCGCGTCACGAAGGATGAGCCACGGAGCGGCGACACTCACCGCCGCGCCAGCCTGATCCAGTGATCGATGACGAAGTCGATATGCGCATCGTCCTTGAGGAGGTCGTCATGAATGAGAAGTCCCGTCATCATCGCGCGCGAGATGGAAAGCATTGCGTCAAGTTCGACGGCGCTGCGCGTGGTCGCAGGAAGAAGCTCGGCGAGTTCGGCGTCGACCGCTTCGCGCCAGCGGTGCAATGCCGGGGTGATGCGCGCACGCAAGCCCGCGTCCGTGCGCGAGGCCATCAGGATTTCGAGGAGCGCGGCGAAATCCGCGCTCTTGAACTGCTCGCGCCAGGACCGGCGCACGATCTCGGCGAACGCGTCCGGCGAGACTGCGAGCTCGGCGCGCGCGCGGGCGATCCAGCGGACGGACCGCACCAGCAGATAGTCGGTAAGAGCGACGATCAGATCGTCTTTCGCCGGGTAATGATGCTGGAGTGCGCCCTGGCTGACGCCGCCGCGCCGGGCGACCTTGACGATCGAGGTCCCATGAAACCCTTCGCGGGCGAGCTGTTCGACCGCGGCTTCGCAGACGCGCTGGCGCATCGCCTCGCTTTTCTCGCGCTGGCGGCTGTAGATGTCGATTGCGCCGCCCGGAGCCGCTGCGTCCGCCGCTTGACCGTCGAAGTCGTGAGCCATACGCCCCATCGAAAGCGCGGGACCCGCCCGCTGTCAACGAAACCGCACAGTTTTGGAGCCGCCGGATGCAGTTCACCGCCGAACATGAACAGCTGCGCTCGACCCTGAAGAAGTTCATCGAGACTGAGATCAACCCGCATATCGACGAATGGGAAGAGGCGGAGATCTTCCCGGCGCATCAGGTGTTCAAGGGCCTTGGCGATCTTGGCCTCCTCGGCGTCAACAAGCCGACAGAGTATGGCGGCATGGGGCTCGACTGGTCCTATTCAGCGGTCGTCGCCGAGACGCTCGGAAACATCAATTGCGGTTCGGTGCCGATGGCGATCGGCGTGCAGACCGACATGGCGACGCCTGCGCTCGCGCGCTTTGGATCCGATACGGCGAAAGAGGATTTTCTTCGGCCCTCAATCAGCGGCGAATTTGTCGCTTGCCTTGGCGTCTCCGAAGTCGGTTCGGGTTCTGACGTCGCGTCGATCAAGACGACTGCGAAAAAAGACGGCGACGATTATGTCGTCAATGGCGGCAAGATGTGGACGACCAACGGCACGCAGGCCGACTGGATGTGCCTCCTCGCCAACACGTCGGACGATCAGGCGCAT
The DNA here is from genome assembly GCA_964535605.1 of uncultured Caulobacterales bacterium. Classification (GTDB taxonomy): domain Bacteria; phylum Pseudomonadota; class Alphaproteobacteria; order Caulobacterales; family Parvularculaceae; genus Amphiplicatus. Next base: position 3,016 of record CAZHUI010000126.1, on the reverse strand, counting down.
CGCAACAAGACGCTGATCGCCGTTCCCTTGCGTGACGACAACGGCAAGCACCGCAAGGGGATCGAGATCGCGAGGAAGCTCAAGAAACTCGGCATGCGCTCGTCCGACACCGCGCAGTTCTATTTCGAGGACGTCCGCGTGCCGCAGCGCTATCGCATCGGCGAGGAAGGCGCGGGCTTCATGTACCAGATGCTGCAGTTCCAGGAGGAACGGCTCTGGGGCGCGCTCTCAGGGCTCGTCGCCATGGACAAAACAATCGATGCGACAATCGACTATACGCGCCAGCGCAAGGCGTTCGGCCAGTCGATCCTCGACAATCAGGTCGTGCATTTCCGCATGGCGGAGTTGCGCACTGAAGTGCAGGCGCTGCGCTCGATGACATGGGACGCGGTCGACAAGATGCTGAACGGCGAAGACGCGACGATGCTCGCCTCGATGGCGAAGCTGAAAGCGGGCCGGCTCCTCCGGGAACTGAACGATTCCTGCCTTCAGTACTGGGGCGGCATGGGCTTCATGGAAGAAAGCCCGATCAGCAGAGCCTATCGCGACGGCCGCCTCGCCTCGATCGGCGGCGGCGCCGACGAGGTGATGCTGTCGATCATCTGCAAATATATGGGCATCCTGCCGGGGAAGACGAACAGGAAGTGACGCCGGCGGATTGGCCGAAGTCATCCTCGGGCTTGTCCCGAGGATCCACGCCGCGAGCGCCGCGCTTCGTGACTTGGATGCCCGGAACAAGTCCGGGCATGACGTACTTTGCGCTCAAAGCTCTTTCGACTTTTTCCGCACCCGCGCCGGGCGGTTCTCAACGCCGAGCGCTTCAACCGCGCGTGCGCGATAGCGTTGTTTCGATGCGCTGTTGAGCCGGTTGTAATTCGCGAGGCGCCGGCCGCGTTCTTCGCTGTAAAGGCCGGCGGCGACCTGATCGACAAATGCGCGTTCAGGCTCGCCGAGGGCCGACCAGTAAGACGAGAACGGTTCCGACCGGCCGGAAGCCGGAAACAGGAGAACGGCGGCTATCGCCAGACCGGCAAGAACCCTCAAACGCAACGGGAACGCTCCAACGCATCAACCATTACAGGGCGTACAGGAAGCCGCTTTCGGGCCCTTGAAGGGACCGGCGACAATTCGATAGCGCGCGTTTAGAGGCCAGAAACGCTGTTTGGTCCGGCGCCTTGCGCGGCTATTAGTCTTCGGCTATCGACCCCGCTCCCGACGGGCGGCCCGGCTGCCCTCTTATTGAATTTCAGAGGCGTCCATGGCCGTTCCGAAGAAGAAAACCTCTCCCTCGCGCCGCGGCATGCGCCGCGCCCATGACCGTCTGGCGATGGCGACCTATGTCGAGGACAAGGAATCCGGCGAGCTTCGCCGCCCGCACCATGTAGATCTGAAGTCCGGCCGCTATCGCGGGCGCAAGGTATTGGAGCCGAAGGGCGACTAGAGCCTTGGGCCTCGGCCGGGAATTTCCGAACGCCGCACGCGATGTGCGGCGTTTTTGCGTCGAATGTGACCAATCGCGGCAGGCTTATCCCGTTTTCGCCGCAATTAAGCGCCGATTCATGATTGAGCTTGGGGTGTCGGTCATGTGGGGTCTGGGGCGCGAAAGTCGGCCGGCGCGCGGGTTATGGCCATCGAGGCATTCATGAAGAGATTTCTGGGGATCGCAGGTCTGTCGGCCGGCGCTTTGCTGTTGTCGTCCTGTGTGACGACGCCTTATGAGACGGCGTTCAACGCCTGCGAGGCGGAAGCCGACCGCTGCTACCGGATCTGCGAAGATATCCCCGACGAGAATGGCTATGTGCAGTGCCAGTCGCATTGCGACTCGACCGCCAATCGCTGCTTCGATCAGGCCTATGACGCCTATCAGAACCAGAATTACGGCTACGGAAATTACGGATACGGATCGAGTTACGGCTCGCCCTGGTACGGCCGCTACGGCTCCTGGTACCCGACTTACGGCTTTTATTACGATTACCGGTCCTATGACCGCTACGGCTACCGCAAGAAACGCCCTTATCCGCCGGGCTATGGCTCCGGCTACCAGCCGCCGCGGACGGGTTACAACAACCCACCGCGAGGCGGATACAATAACCCGCCGCGAGGCGGCTATAACAATCCGCCGCGGGGCGGAAACAATAATCAGCCGCGTCCCCCGCGCGGCGGCAATCCGCCGAACACCCAGCCGCCGTCGGGTCAGCCTCCGGTAAGCCAGCCGACCCCGGCGCCGGCGCCCCAGCGCGACTGGGGCAAGCGCCAGCGCGGACGCGATTTCACGCCGACACCCGCTCAGCCGCCGGCGCCGTCGCAACCGAACTATACTCCGCCGCCGCAATCCTCCCCGCCGCCGAGCTATACGCCGCCGCCGGCAAGCTCACCGCCGCCAGCGCCCCGCACGACGCCGCCGCCGCGCTCCAGCGACGACCAGCCAAGACGGTCTTCGTCGCCGCGCGACAATGGCGGCGAGCGGCAGCCGAACTGACAGATTTCGCCGCCGCCGCGCGTTGAATTGCGGGCGGCGGCGGCTATAGAGGCGGCTCCCTGCGCCAACGGAGCCGCCTTTCCATGACCGCTATCGTCGATATTATCGGCCGCGAAATTCTCGACAGCCGCGGCAACCCGACCGTCGAGGTTGATGTCGTGCTCGAAGACGGCTCGATGGGCCGCGCGGGCGTTCCCTCCGGCGCCTCAACCGGCGCGCATGAAGCGCACGAGCTTCGCGACGGCGGCAAACGCTATGGCGGCAAGGGCGTTCAGAAAGCCGTCTCCGCCGTCAACGGCGAGATAGCCGACGCTATTCGCGGCTTCGACGCCGAAGACCAGATCGGCGTCGACGCCGCGCTCATCGAGCTTGACGGCACGGACAACAAGAAGCGCCTCGGCGCCAACGCCATTCTCGGCGTGTCGCTCGCCGTCGCCAAGGCGGCGTCGGAAGCCGCGGACCTGCCGCTCTATCGCTATGTCGGCGGCGTGTCGGCCGCGACGCTCCCCGCGCCGATGATGAACATCATCAATGGCG
>CAZHUI010000125.1:0-7071 GCA_964535605.1 uncultured Caulobacterales bacterium | reverse complement strand
AAGACCGCGAAAAATCCATCCCAACGCGGTCCAAGATTCGGGGGCGCCTCAGTCGAGCGAGCGTTGATCCCGGATCGGGATCTGCGGAACCCCATATGTCCTCTGTAGCAATGGAGGACGTTATGGAAACGCGACATATCCCCTGGAACTATGGAAAAGTCGTCGGCCAGAAGCCGCCGCTGAAGCCCCGCGAAGTGTGGGCGATCCGCGTGAAGCTACAAAATGAGGACCGAAAGCGCGACCTTGCGCTGTTCAATCTCGCCATCGACAGCAGGCTTCGCGGTTGCGACCTGGTCGCAATGCGGGTCTCGGGCGTCGCCTCGGGCGGCGATGTGCGGACCCGCTCGATGGTGGTCCAACAGAAGACCCACAAGCCGGTGCAGTTCGAGATCACGGAACTGACGCGGATCGCGATCAGCGAACGGCTGGCTAAATCGCTCTTGACGCAGAAGGACTGCCTCTTCCCTTGCCGCGAAGATCGAACCAGGCACATCACGACGCGGCAATATGCGCGCCTCGTCAGCGAGTGGATCGCCAAGATCGATCTCGTCCCGAGGGCCTACGGCACGCATTCGATGCGGGGGACGAAGGCGTTGATCATCTATCGTAAGACGGGCAACATTCGTGCGGTTCATCTCTTGCTCGGACACACCAAGCTCGACAGCACGGTCAGATATCTCGGCGTCGAGGTCGAAGACGCGCTGAACCTTTCGGACGGCATCGAGGTGTGACGGCGCCGCCGGCCTGAAACCGTTAGCGGCCGAGAGGCCCGAAGCCGTACGCTATTGATTTTGTAACCTTCGTGACCCATTATATACTGTATTGATTTCTGAAGGTTGCAGAATGCCTACCCCACACGACCCGCCAAGCGCCGTCCGTCGGACCCTGAAAAAGCTTGGCGCCGATATCAAGGACGCCCGCCGTCGGCGGCGGCTGACGACCGAGATCATTGCGCAGCGGGCGTTCACCTCGCGCAAGACGCTGCAGCGCATCGAAGCCGGCGACCATGGCGTCAGCATCGGCATTTACGCCTCTGTCCTTGCGGCGCTCGGACTGATCGATCGGCTCGGAGATGTCGCCGACGCGGCGCACGACGAGCTCGGGCTCCGGCTCTCGAGCGCCGCGCTGCCGCAACGCATCCGCAAGCGGAAGACGTCGTGAGCGAGATCGAAGTCCATATCGCCCTTGGCGACGCGACGTTGCGCGTCGGCACGCTCTTCCGGCAGGCGGCGCGTGGGCGCGAGCAGGTAGCCTTTCAATACCATCGCGACTGGCTGGACCGGCCAGAACGCTTCTCGCTCGAACCGGGTCTCCTCGTCGGCGAAGGCGCCTTCCACCCGAGCGGCGACCGAGACATGTTCGGCGCGATCGGCGATTCGGCGCCCGATACCTGGGGCCGCCGGCTGATGCAGCGCGCCGAGCGACGCCGCGCCGCCGCCGAGGGCCGAGCCGTGCGGACGCTGCATGAGGCCGACTATCTCCTCGGCGTCGCCGATGTCTCCCGCCTTGGCGCGCTGCGATTCAAAGAGCCAGGCAACGCAGTCTTTCAGCGACCCGTTGAAGAAGGTGTGCCGGGGTTCGTGGCGCTGGGCCGCCTTCTGGCGAGCGCCGGAAGGATCGAGCGCGATGAGGAAACGAATGAAGATCTTCTGATGATTTTTGCGCCGGGCTCGTCGCTCGGGGGCGCGCGTCCGAAAGCCTCGATTGCGGATGCGGACGGCGCGCTTGCGATCGCCAAGTTCCCGAAGCCGGCGGATGACTATAGCATCGAGGCATGGGAGCATGTCGCGCTTAACCTGGCTGCGCGCGCCGGCATCCGCACTCCGCGGCACGAGCTTCATGATGTCGGGGGCCAGCGGGTTCTCATTTCCTGGCGATTCGACAGAATGGAATCAACACGAATCCCCTTCCTTTCCGCGATGTCGATGCTTGGCGCGAAGGATGGCGAGCGCGCTAGCTACCCCGAGATCGTCGATGCGCTTTCGCAGCACGGGGCCGAGGCGAAGTCTGACGCTGAAGAACTCTTCCGGCGCTTGGTGTTCAACATCCTCATTTCGAATGTTGATGACCATCTGCGCAATCACGGCTTCCTGTGGCGCGGCAAAGGCGGTTGGACGTTGTCGCCGGCTTACGACCTCAATCCGGTTCCGACGGATCTGAAGGCGCGCATTCTCACCACAAATATCAGCCTCGACGAAGGAACCTGCTCGCTCGACCTCGCCCTCGAACAGGCCAGCTTCTTCGGCCTGTCGCTGCAAAAAGCGAAAGGCGTCGCGGCGGAGGCCGGCGCCGCCGTCAGCAATTGGCGGAGCGTCGCCTCGGCGGCTGGCGAGACCCGGCGCGCAATCGACCGCATGGCCAGCGCGTTCGAACACGACGATCTCGCAGCAGCGAAGCGGCTCGCGTCTTAAGGTGCCCGCGTCGCCATTGGCTCGGTGAAATTGGGGCAAGAGCGGGCGAAGTCAAATGCAGCGATGTCAGGTCAAAGCTGACGTAGTCTCGCGGGTCGTTCATTTGGCGGCGAAATTTTCATTCCTGCCGCTGCAGGTCCAAGTGCACCCTCGTTCACAGCGATGTCATTTCCAGTCGCGGCGACGGCCCGGCAATGAGTTCGAACCAGGCCCTCGAGCACGTGTTATGATCGTCGAGAGGACTTCTCGAAACCTGCACCGCGCGAAAGCGGAACTTTCGCGGACACAAAGCCAAAACGTAAGGTCGGTGATTCAGGCTAAATTGAAATGCACCTGGTTTGAGCAACAGTCCCGAACGGATTTTTTTTCTTATCTATTCAAGATGTCGCTCGCCAACATAATAGCGCCTGACAGGCCCGCATCGTCACCGAGCGCTGCGCGCGAAATCAATTTTTCGGGATCGCTCTCTATGCCGGATAGATACCCCTGCATGAGCTCACCGTATTGCATTCGGCATTGGCTTGTCAGCGCTTCTGCATTCATCACGCCGCCGCCCAAAACGATCCGCTCCACGCGCCATCCGAGAGAAAGAATCAGGCAAAGTTGTGCGGCGTAGAATCCCGAGATCCGCCAGCACGCATGGTCGGGCGGTAGCGCCTCAAGCGCGCCATACCGCGATATGAGCGCCGGAGCTGAAAGGAGACCTTCAAGACATCCGCCGTGTATGACGCAAACCCCCTCATATTCCTCATCTTCCGAATGTCGCTCGACCCGGATGTGGCCGAGCTCGGGATGAAATGGACGCCCCGCGAAATTGGCATTGATGCGAATGCCGACGCCGACGCCGGTGCCAATGGTGACATAAGCCGCCCGATCCACCTGTTGCGCGGCGCCAGCCGCCATTTCCGCAAGCAGCGCAGCGTTGACATCCGTATCGAGGATGACTTGAACGCCGAGCGCTTCCGCAATGGCCGGCCGAAGAGGTGCGCCGCTCCAGCCGGCTTTCGGCGTCTTGAGGATGCGCCCGTAATTTGGCGAGGCAGGATCGACATCGACCGGGCCGAAGCTCGCAACCCCGAGCGCGGCGATTTCGCCTCCCGCCGCGTGCGCTAATCTCCTAAGTGTCGCCGCAGCCGCCTTGATCGTTTCCTCCGGGCTGGTCGTTGGGACTCGCGCCCGCCCCAGCAGGACCCCTGAACTGTCTGCAACGCCGAGCTTGAACGTCGTGCCCCCGGCGTCGATGCCTCCAATAAGACGTCCCTTCGTCATCCATTGCCTCCCAAATGCAGGAATTCCATCTTTACAATCGATTGTATTTTCAGCTAGCCCTAAGCCTAATATGGGGAAAGTTCCCCGGAGGAAACGTCATGGTCGCCAGCGCCTCTGATGCGAAAAAGGCCGGTGGCCACGCCATGGTCTCGATCGTGACGTTCGCCATGTTTTTCATGTTCGGCATGACGACTGACGCGGTCGGGGAAATCATCCGATTGGCGCGAGGCGAACTCAATCTTTCGAACACACAGGCGAGCGCCTTCCACTGGGCAACCATGAGCGCTATCGCCCTCAGCGGATTATTCTTGGGCTTTCTTTCGGATCGTCTCGGTCACAAGCAGACGATCATCCTTGGCCTCACAATTTATGGTGTCGCAAGCGTCCTGTTTTTCGCCGGAAAATCGTTCGAGGTGTATGTCGGCCTCCTCTTCGTCACAGGTCTTGCCATTGGCATTTTCAAGACAGCCGCGCTTGCGCTAATCGGCGACATTTCGTCCTCGACGGAAGACCACACCAAGAAAATGAACGCGGTCGAGGGGTTTTTCGGTATCGGCGCCATTGTCGGTCCCGCCCTAGTCGTTACCCTGGACGCAAACGGCTTAAGCTGGCGCTGGCTCTATCTGTTTGCGGCGGCGCTGTGCGCGGTCATGATCGCAGCGGCGGTGCTGACGACTTATCCAAAGTCCGCCAGGCCGGAAAAAGCGAAGGCGAAACTTGGCCGCTCCATAAGCCTGCTTGCTAGCCCCTACGCCCTGGGATTTTCCTTTGGAATCGCAATGTACGTCGCCTGCGAAGTAGCGGTGTTCGTGTGGCTGCCTACATTTCTGGAAGGGTTTGACGGCGCCGGCCCCTCGGCGTTCTTTGCAGCTTACGCGGTCATGATATTCTTTGTTTTGCGTGCGGCCGGCCGGTTTCTTGGCGTCTGGATTCTGGGTCGCTTTGATTGGAAGCTGGTCATGCTCGTATTTACGGGAGCAATTTTCGCCTGTTTCTGTCTCAGCGCCGTCGGCGGCCGAAACGTGGCTGTATTTCTGCTGCCGCTGTCAGGGCTCTTCATGTCGATGATCTATCCGACGCTGAATTCAAAAGGCATCAGCTGCTTTCCGAAACATGATCATGGGTCTATTGCGGGCCTCATCTTGTTTTTTACCGCCGTATCGGCTGCGCTCGTCCCTTTGGCGATGGCGCTCGTGAGCGACGCATTCGGAAATGGCGACATGCGGATCGGCTTTACGCTGGCGACGGCGTTTGCGGGGCTCCTGTTCGCCGCCGCGATCGCAAACCGGATCTTTGATCCTGCAAAGCGCGCGCTCGCGGCCGCTAATGAAAGCGATTATTGATGCCGGACCTGTTCTCCCGAAAGGACCTTGTCGATATTCCGCCGCCGTCGCCGGGCCTGTTCCGACATGGGATCAACCATCCTGATCTCTGGCTATGGGACGCTTGGACCGTTGCGTCAGGCGATACGCTGACACTGTTCACTCTCGCGCTTGCACGCCAGAACACCAAAGACGATCCGATCACGCCGGGCGATCGCAATGATTACCCGTTTCATGTGCGCCGGTTTACTTCGCGCGACGGCGGCGCGAGCTGGCGGGACCACGGCGCGTTCATGTCGCCCGGTCCTGAGGCCGGCGGCGTGATGGCGCATAATATCTGGAGCGGATCGGCGATCGTGTCGGAGGGCCGCCTGCTTTTCGCCTTCACCGGCGTCAGAAAACCTGCGCCAGGGCGATCTTTCCTCCAGTCGATCTGCCTGTTGCCTGTTGAGCAGGAAGGGGTGGCGCCGGAGCCCTCGGATACGATTGTCATCAGTGATCCGGAGACGGATTATCAGAAGATCATCGACGCCGGCTACTATCTTGGGCTTCGCGAAGCGCTGGGCGACGACAAGGGCGAGGAAGGCGGTCCGATCCTCGCCTGGCGCGACCCCTTCCTGTTCGCAAGGGTGGATGGCTCCGTCGACGCTTTCTGGGCGGCGAAAACCTCTGCGGCCGCGCCTGCAGTCGCGCATGCGCGACTGACAAGACAGAGCGGCGGTGTTCGTTGCACTTTGCTCGCGCCGATATTATTGCCGGATGCGGACGGCTTTACGCAAGCGGAAGTGCCGAAAGTGTATCGCGATCCGAGCGGCGCGGGTTACCTGATGTTGATTTCGACCTGCAACCGGCTTCGCGAAGATCAACCGAACGAGGAAGTTACGAAGGAAATGCGCCTCTATCGCGCCGCTGCGCCGGAAGGACCGTGGCGCCCCTATCGCGGCGAGGACAGCATCATCCCCGGCATTGAACATTTATTCGGCGGCGCGTTCTTGCCGATCGGGCGCGGCGCGAACGCGGCGACGCTCATTGCTCCTTACACGGAAATGTCAGCTGCTGAGAAGCAGCTGACAATTGCGCCGCCCGTCAATATCGACCTTTTGGATGGCCACGATGAAATGCGAAGTGCAGCGATCTGATTCTAGAGCGTCGACTTACGGATGATCAGTTCAGTCGGCGTAAGTCTCGATGTGACTTTCTCGCCGCGGATTTTCTTGATTAGTAGGTTGACCAGCAATTCGCCGCCAAGCGCGATATTCTGATCGACCGTCGTTAGGGGAGGCGCCGCGGACGCCGCTTGGCCGACATTATCGTATCCGATTACTGAAACATCCTCGGGCACGGAAAGCCCTTCGCCCTTGATTGCGTGGATGGCGGCGATCGCCAGAACGTCCGATGCAGCAAAGACTGCGTCAAATCTCGCGCCAGTGCGCATGAAATCCGCCACATCGCGAATGGCGTTCACGGCGCCAAAGCTGAGCGGGAGCACAAGCTTTCTGTCATGCTTCAGCCGCCGTTCCCCATATGCTTCAAGCAAGCCCCGATATCGCAAGGAGACCTCTGGCAGATCCGTATCGCCGATGAAAAGAATGCGTTTCCGCCCGGATGCCAGGAGATGGCGCACCGCCGCTTTCCCGCCCTCCACGTTGTCGCTGCCGACGATCGTATAACGCGCGTCTTCCAGCCGGCCGCCCCATACAACGACACGGTCAGTATTGCTCGCGAGCGCATTGAGGCGTTCAGCGCGGCCGGCCTGCCCGATGACAATCAGACCGTCGACCTTCCCCGAGCGCAACAACCGGTTCTCGGCGACCTTTTCATCGCTTTGCGGAATTGTAAGCAGGAGATCGTAGTCGCGCTTGGCCGCCGCATTCGAGATCGCGCCGACCATCTCAAGATAAAACGGATCCGAGATGGTTTGTCCGCGCGCAGGATCGATGGGAACCACGATGCCGAGCGTCTGGGTCGACTGGCGGCGCAAATTGCGCGCGGCCACATTGATTTGGTAGCCCAAACCCTCGGCGACGGTTTTCACGTGCGCCTTGGTCTTCGGTTTCACCAGCGGACTG
>CAZHUI010000124.1:0-7137 GCA_964535605.1 uncultured Caulobacterales bacterium | reverse complement strand
CAAAACTTTTTCACCGCCGCAGGATACGAACCAGAGTGATCGGAATCTGCTCTAGGTCAGCATAGTCCGCGTTTTCACGAACAAATTTAGCTAAGGCAGCTACCAATCTCTGCTTGTTACCAAAATGATTTGAATAGGTGCTTCGTCCGGGGAAGTCCGGTCGTTCACGACTGAACATCCGCATATCGATCTCTGCAGGGATGCGACCAAAGTGACGGACCGCTTCGGCATATTTTCGAAGAACCTCATCAGAGGAAAGTTTGCCCTGCCTTTCATTCGGCTCGTAACCCGCTTCGGTAATAGCGTCGCCCCAACTCCGCCAGTGAATGCCGTACCATTCCGACATCCGAATACCAGTAGCTTTTTCGAACATCTGACGTCCCGGAGCGCGTCCACATTCGCCCGCAACACGGCGTATCTCACTTAGAATGTGCTCACGGCTCGACATTTCTATTTTTTGACCTCCATGTCGTGTCCGTATCTCAGTAATTTAATGCTGACAACGAATTGCGTTTTTTTTGAATTCGAAGACGTCGCTAAAGCGTTCCTAGAAACTGATGCAGACGCTTTCGTTTCTATACTCACCCCGGCGCCCTAAACACCGCCCTCAATCCCCCGCGGGGAGACCTTGCCAGCGTCACATCCCCGCCATGGCTTCGCGCGACGTCGCGCACGACCGACAGCCCCAACCCAACCCCCGCAATCTGCTGGCTGCGCGCTTCGTCGAGGCGGTAGAACGGTTTGAACACGTCGGCGTATTTGTCTTCCGGGATGCCGGGGCCATCGTCGTCGATGGTGAATTCGACATAGCCGCCGCTGCGTTTGAGGCTCACCCACACATTCGTTGCGTATTTCAATCCGTTGCCGATGAGGTTTCCAAGCGCGCGCTTGATGGCGTCGCGGCGGGCTTCGATCATCACGCCGGCGGGGGCGTCGACGGTGATGCGGCCCGCGCCGTCGCTGCCGGCGGCGACTTCGCGGAGCAGCGCGCCGGCGTCGAAGGTCACGGCTTCCTCCGTCGCGGCGAGGTCGGAGGCGAATTCGAGATAGGACTGGACCATCTTTTCCATCTCGTCGACGTCGCGGCGGAGTTCCTCGACGTCCTCGCTCTCGGGCAGCAAAGCGAGCGACAGCTTCATGCGCGTCAGCGGCGTGCGGAGGTCGTGGCTGACGCCCGCGAGCATGGTCGTGCGCTGGGCGAGGTGGCGCTTGATGCGCTCGCGCATGGCGATGAAGGCGCGGCCCGCGCGGCGAACTTCGGTCGCGCCCGACGGGCGGAACTCCGGCATGTCGCGACCGCGCCCGAAGGCCTCGGCGGCGGCCGCGAGTTTCAGGATCGAGCGCACCTGATTGCGGAGGAACACGATCGCGATCGAACCCAAGAGGAGCGACGTGCCGATAAGCCAGAGCACGAATACCGGTCCCGTCGTCGCGAAGACGCGGTCGCGGAGCGGCAGGAAGACGAGATAGCCGTCCCCGCTCGCGACGCGGATTTCGACATAGCCGGGCCAGCTTTTGGTGTCGAACCAGAAGTCGCGCGCCAATCCTTCCGTCAGCTGACGATTGAGCGTCGCGTTGTAGAGGTTAAACGGCGACAGCTTGTTGCGTTCGGGCAGCGCCTTGCCGGGCTGATAGCGCGTTGAAATGTCGAGCTCGTCATACGCCATCGCGAGGGCGCGCTCGCGCGCTTCCGGCGTCGCGGCGTCTTCATAGAGTTTCGTCAGCAGCGCGATCTGGCCGGCGACATTCGCCGACTGGTTCGCCGTCACCGTGTCCCAGTGCCGGTCGAAGAAGACGTAAGTGATGACCGACTGCATCAGGAAGATCGGCAGGATGACGATCAGCGCGACGCGGCCGTAAAGGCTCTTCGGCAGAAAGCGCTTCCACATCGCTCAGTCGGGGATGAGCATGTAGCCGACGCCGCGCACCGTCTGAAGATAGATGGGCGTCCTCGGGTCGCCTTCAATCTTCTTCCTGATGCGCGTAATCTGGACGTCGATCGAGCGCTCCATCGGCGTCTGCGTCTGTTCGGCGAGCGCGGCGCGCGAAATCGACTCGCCGGGCTTGGCCGCGAGAACGCGCAGGAGCGCGAGTTCGCCGGCGGTCAGCTTGATCAACTCGCCGTCGCGGCGAAGCTCGCCGCGCCCGGGCTCGAAGGTCGCATCGCCGAACTGCAATACCTGCCGGTCGCGTTTGACGGGATGCGTCCGGCGCAGCAGCGCGCCGATGCGCAGCAGCAGTTCGCGCGGTTCAAAGGGCTTCGACAGGTAATCGTCAGCGCCCCGTTCAAGACCCTCGATACGGTCTTCCGGCATGCCGCGCGCGGTGAGGAGCAGGATCGGCACGTTCGACGCGGCGCGGATCTTTTCGGTGAGGTCAAAGCCGGAAAGGCCCGGCATCATGACGTCGAGAATTAGGAGATCGAAATCGACCGAGCCGAGCAGGTCGCGCGCCTCCGCCCCATCCTTGGCGACCGACGTGCGATAGCCGTTCTCGGTCAGGTAGCGCTTGAGAAGCGTGCGGATGCGGTCGTCATCGTCGACGACAAGGATATGGGCGGCTTTTTCCTGCACCTTAGCGCTCGTGTTCATGGTTGCCTCGCCCGATCGCGGAGAAGCCCTGCCGCGCGCCAAGAATAGTCCGCGCCGGTCCAGAGCGTAAGGATGGCGGCGAGCCAGAATGCGCCGGAGGCGATAGCGCGCGCGCCTTCGCCCAGAACCCCGCCGGGGGCTGACGCGAGAAGGAGGCCGACGGCGATCAATTGCAGCGCCGTCTTGCCCTTGGCGAGGCCCGTCACCGGCAGGCTGGCGCCTTTCAGCGTCACAGCCTCGCGCAAGCCCCCGACAAGGATCTCGCGCAAGATGATGATGAGCGCCGCAGCGACGCCTGCCCCGGCGATGACGCCATTGCGGATGAGAAGAATAAGCGCGGCCGCGACGAGGAGCTTGTCTGCCAGCGGATCGAGCGCGGCGCCGAGCGCGGAGGTTTCGCCGCGCGCGCGCGCGATATAGCCGTCAAGGAAGTCCGTCGACGCGGCGATGATGAAAATGACGAGCGCAGCTGTCATCGCCCAGCTGGCGCTCACATAGAACATCGCTGCGAAGGGCAGGATCAGCGCGATGCGCGCGAGCGTCAGGAGATTCGCCATGCGCGCCTGAGCCTACACGCAGCCGCTACCGGCGGCCATGCGCCGCAACGACATGCGCGACGGTTTCGGTGACGCGCTTTCCGGTCGGCAGGTCGAGAAATTCGTTCGGTCCGTGCGCGTTGGAATTGGGACCGAGCACGCCCGTCACAACAAATTGCGATTTCGGGAAGGCGTGCCCCAGCATCGCCATGAAGGGGATCGTGCCGCCTTCGCCCATCATCGCGACGCCCGGCCCCCAGGACGCTTGCGAGGCGGCCTCTAGCGCCGCCATCAACCATGGCGCTGTCGAGGCGGCGTTCCAGCCGGAACCCGCCGATTCGGCCGTGAATGCGACGCGCGCGCCATAGGGCGGATGGTCTTCGAGGAGCCGTTTCAAAGCGGCGCTGGCCTTGTCGGCATCGACCGTCGGCGGCAGGCGCAAAGAGAGTTTCGCGCTCGTGAACGGGCGCAGCACATTGCCGGCGTTCGCCGGAACGGGCGCGCCGTCGAGACCGGTGACGGACAGGGCAGGGCGCCAGGTGCGGTTGAGGATCAGCTCGTCAAGTTCGGCGCGGGCGGGCGCCATTCCGTGCACGAAGGGAAACTTCTTGTAGACGGCGTCGCCCAGCGCGGCGGCCGCGACTTTGGCTTGCGCGCGCCGGTCAGCGGGGATGTCGGCGTTGAACGCCGCGTCCTTCACCCCGCCGGTTGCGGCGTCGTCGAGCCGGTCGAGCAGCATGCGCAGAATACGGAAGCTCGACGGTACGACGCCTGACGCGTCGCCTGAATGAACGCCTTCGTCGAGCACGTCGATCCTGAGCGTCCCGCCGACGAGGCCGCGCAACGACGTCGTCAGCCACAGCCGGTCATAGTCGCCGCAGCCTGAGTCGAGACAGATGACGAGGCCGACAGGCCCAAGGCGCGAGGCGATCGTCTCCATGTAATAGGGAAGATCCGGCGAGCCGGACTCTTCAGAGGCTTCAATGAGGATGACGCAGCGCGCGCGCGCGACACCTTGTTCCTCAAGCGCGATCAGCGCCGTCATTGCCGAGAAGAGGGCATAGCCGTCATCGGCGCCGCCGCGTCCATAGAGGCGGTCGTTTTCGATGACCGGAATCCAAGGGCCCTTTCCCGGCGCCCAGCCGGTCATTTCGGGCTGCTTGTCGAGATGACCGTAAAGCATGATCGTCTCGCCCGCGATTTTCCCTGGGGCGTCGATCAGAATGAGCGGCGTCCGGCCGGGAAGGCGCAAGACTTCCATTGTCGCGCCCGGGAGTTTTTTCAGGCGTTCGCCCGCCCAGTCGCGGAACATCGCGACTGCCGCCTCCATATGGCCGAGCTTTTCCCAATCAGGCTCGAAGGACGGCGATTTGTTGGGGATGCGGATGTAGTCGACAAGCGTCGGCGTGATCTCATCGCGCCATGCGCGGTCGACGAAACGGCGAAGGTCTTCCTGCGCGATGTCGTACACGGGCGGCTCCGGACCTGTTTCACTGGTGAGTATGAGCTTGCCGTCCTTGCTACGCAAACGCCGTGCTCGCCCGCAATATAGCTTGATAGACCCGCGGCATGGGCTCTAACTTTTATCCTAAGGCATTGGGTTTGGCGAAGGATCGACCGGATGAGCGTCAAGGAAAAGCCGTTCCTCGATTCGATGCAGGACCTTGGCCCGATCCCGAGGTTTCTCGTTACCAATTCATTCTTCGCCGGCTTTTTCGCTATGATCGTCGCGGCGCTGCTTGGCGCGCTAGCCCTCCTGTTCATAGGCGGCTTTTTCGGGCCCGGTCTCGAGCTCGAAACCTTTGACACCATTCGCGGCGGTGCGATCGCCGGGGTGTCTATCGGCTTTGCGGCCTTGGTGTTTCTGGCGATCAGCGCTTTCTTTCAGCGTTCGGAGGCGGCGGCGCGCGCCTATTATATTCTGGGCGCGCTGCTAGGCGCACTGGTGCTATTCGGCGCTGACCTGATGTTCACGAAAAACATCCGGACGCTGCTCGAAACCATTTAGGCGACACGGTCCTGGCCGCGAATTCTCGCAGTCGCCACAATGCAAAATAGGCCGGGATCGCTCCCGGCCTTTGTCCCATGTCAGCGCCGTCGATTACGACGAATAGTACATCGCGAATTCGACCGGGTGCGGGGTCGTTTCGAAGCGTTTCACCTCGGCCATTTTGAGATCGAGATAAGCGTCGATCTGGTCGTCGTTGAAGACGTTGCCTTTTTTTAGAAACGCCCGGTCGCGATCGAGATTGTCGAGCGCATCGCGCAAGGATGCGCAGACGGTCGGGATGTCCTTCAATTCCGCCGGCGGCAGGTCGTAGAGATCCTTGTCCATCGGCTCGCCCGGATGGATGCGGTTCTCGATGCCGTCAAGTCCGGCCATCAGGAGCGCCGCGAAAGTCAGATAGGGATTGCCGGCGGGGTCGGGGAACCGGACCTCAATGCGCTTGCCCTTGGGCGAGGGGACCCACGGAATACGAATCGAGGCCGAACGGTTGCGCGCGGAATAGGCCAGCAGCACCGGCGCCTCGTAGCCGGGCACCAGGCGCTTGTAGGAATTCGTCGTGGAGTTCGCAAAAGCGTTGATCGCGCGCGCGTGCTTGATGACGCCGCCGATGTAATAGAGGCATGTCTCGGAAAGATCCGCATACCGATCGCCTGCGAAAAGCGGCTTGCCGTTTTTCCAGATCGACTGGTGGACGTGCATGCCCGAGCCGTTGTCGCCGAAGACGGGCTTGGCCATGAAAGTCGCGGTCTTGCCATAGCCGGCGGCGACCTGATGGATGATGTACTTATAAAGCTGCATGCGGTCGGCCATCGTCACGAGATTGGCGAACTTCATGCCGAGTTCGTGTTGCGAGGGCGCGACCTCGTGGTGATGCTTCTCCGGCTTGAGGCCGAGATCGCCCATGATCGACAGCATTTCCGTGCGCATGTCCTGCGCGCTGTCGACGGGCGGCACCGGGAAGTAGCCGCCCTTGGGGCCGGGCCGATGCGCCAGATTGCCGCCTTCATAGGCGGTCGAGGAATTATAGGGGCCCTCGTCGCTGTCGAGCGAGAAGCCCATATTGTGCTGGTCGGTTGACCATTTGACGTCGTCGAAAACGAAAAACTCCGCTTCCGGACCAAAATAGGCGACGTCGCCGATGCCTGTAGACTGGAGATACGCCTCGGCCGCTTTTGCGGTAGTGCGCGGATCGCGGCTGTAGGGCTGGCCGGTCGCCGGCTCGAGCACGTCGCAGAGGATCGACAAGGTCGGCTGCGCGAAGAACGGGTCTTCGAACGCGGTCTCAGGATCCGGCATCAGGATCATGTCGCTCTCATTGATCGCCTTCCAGCCGGCGATCGACGAGCCGTCGAACATCGTTCCTTCTTCAAAAAGGTCGGCGTCGACCATGTCGCGGTCGAAGGTGACGTGCTGCCATTTCCCGCGCGTGTCGGTGAAACGCAGATCGACAAAACGGATATCCTTGTCCTTGATGCGCTTAAGGACGGCGTCGGAGGCGGCGGACATGAATGAGACTCCCTCGCGAAGGTTGTCGTTTTACGCTCACCCGGGCGGGAAGGGCCCGTTTGGGCGCGTTTGAACTGTGACCGAAAGATGAAGGCGGGCCTCGTCCGAAATCAATCGAAAATTTTGCGATGCAGCATGAAATGTTAAAATTCGCGTGAAACGGCCAATTTTTTGGAACAAGATGCTAAAATCGAAGACAAAAGCGCTAGACTGCATCTTCTCCGGTCTCGCCAGTGCGAATGCGCACCGCGTTTTCAATCGGATAGACGAAGATTTTTCCGTCCCCGATTCGCCCTGACTGGGCCGCCGCCGCGATCGCCTCAACGGCGCGGGCCGCCAGATTGTCGGGAACGACAACTTCGACCTTCACCTTGGGCAGGAAGTCAACGACATACTCCGCGCCTCGGTAAAGCTCCGTGTGGCCCTTCTGCCGTCCGAAGCCGCGTACGTCAGTGACGGTCATGCCCTGCAGGCCGATGTCGTGCAGCGCCTCCTT
>CAZHUI010000123.1:0-7684 GCA_964535605.1 uncultured Caulobacterales bacterium | reverse complement strand
GCGCTATTCAGGGATCAACCCCTACGCGCTCGGCTTTGCGATGATGGAGGACATCCGGCGCATCTGCGAAGCGCCGACCGCCGAAGACCGCGAATGGTTTCCGGCGATCGCCGGCAGCGGCAAATGGCGCGACGTATTGAAAGACGCGTGGACAAACTACCGCGACGAGAGTTTCATTCTCCAATATCTCTCGCCGAAAGTGATCCGCGATTTCCGACTGTTCGCGCTTGCCGACGACGCCAGCGAAAGCCATATCGGGATCGAAGCGATCCACGACAACGCCGGCTATCGCCGCGTGCGCGAAACGCTCGCCCGCCAGTATGACCTCGGCATGCATGAGCCGAACATCCAGGTCGTCGCGGCGGACCTTGAAGGCGACCGCATGATCACGATGCGCCACGGCACGCATGCCGGCCGCACGCTCGACACCAAAACGCGCGACGAGGTGCTTTGGCACGTTCACCGGCTCTGGGGCCACAAGGTCAAGCTCGACGAGGAGCCGGCTTAGGCTTTTTCGTCCCTTCCAAAATTCGGCACGTCCTTTTCCTGACCCGCCGCAACGATGGCGCGCCTCAGCGTCCGGCCGCGCGCGAAGACGCGCTCCAGCGTTTCCGCGTCGCCCCAGCGGATGGCGCGCTGGAGGAGTGCGAGTTCCTCTGAAAAACGCCCCAGGACTTCGAGCACCGCGGTCTTGTTGGTGAGAAAGACGTCACGCCACATCACGGGATCGGACGCCGCGATTCGCGTGAAATCGCGAAAGCCGCCCGCGGAATATTTCACGATCTCAGCCTCCGCGACGCTTTCAAGGTCGTCCGCGGCGCCGACGAGCGTGAAGGCGATGAGGTGCGGCAGATGCGAGGTGATGGCGAGCGCGAGGTCGTGATGGACGTGATCCATCATCTCGACATTCGAGCCGAGCGCGCGCCACAACGCCGCCGCCTTCTCGACCGCCGCCTTGTACGCGGCGTCTTCGCGCGCGAGCGGGGTGATGATCGCCCAGCGTTTCTCGAACAAAGTCGCAAAGCCCGCTTCCGGGCCCGACTGCTCGGTCCCGGCGACCGGGTGGCAAGGAACGATATCGACGCGGGGGGAGAGGAGCGCCGCCGCTTCGACGACCGCGCCCTTGACCGAGCCGACATCGATGACGAGCGCGCCTGCGTCCGCCGCGGCCGCGACGGCGGCGAGCACGGCCGGCATCACGCCGACCGGCGTTGACACGATGACGAGGCCTGCCCCCTTGAGCGCGGCGGCGAGCGTTTCCGGCGCTTCGTCGACAGCGCCGCAGGCGAGCGCGCGGCCGCGAACGTCCGCATCAAGATCAAACCCTGCAACGGTCGCGGCAAGCCCGCGTTCGCGCAAGGCGCGGGCGAGCGAAGAGCCGATGAGGCCGACGCCGATAACGGCGGCGCGATCAAACGAGGGTTTCACTGATCCGGCTCTTTCCATTCCGAAGACCGCGCGCCGAGGATGGCCGGCCGGGCCGCGACCGGCCCGCCGGCGCGCGCGCGCCGCGCGATCGCTCCTACCGCAATCGGCTGGGCCATGTCTTTGGCCGCTTCGACGAGGATGACGCCGCCAAGCCCCGGCCACAGCCTTGCTCCGGCCCGTTCCCACGCGCGCGCCGCCCGCAACAGGAACCGCGCGCCGAGCGGCGGAAAATAAAGCGCCGACGACCACGCGACCGGGCGGAACATCGACTGCTGCAACAACCGTTCGAGTTGCCGCTTCAGATAGGGACGCCCGTGCGCGAAGGGCGTCGTGTCGATCATCGACCAAAGCCCGCGCCGGTGCGCAACGACGATGATGAGCCGCCCGTCGCTGGTCAGAACGCGCCAGCATTCCCGTAGCAGCCGGCGCGGATCGTCCGCTTCCTCAAGCCCGTGCACGAGAAGGAGCCGGTCGATTGAGGCGTCAGGGAGCGGCCACTGATCGCCCGCGAGCACCGTCTGGTTCGCCGCGCCCGCAGGCCAGCGCACCACGCCCTGCTCGCCCGGCGCGATCGCGAGGACGCGCTCGGCCTTGTCGAAAAATCCGAGAAAAGGCTCGGCATGGCCAAAGCCGGCGACGCGCAGGCGCGCATGATCGCGCCACGCCTCCTCGATGCGCGCGCCGACGAAGCCGCGCGCGGTCCGGCCGAGCGGCGTTTCGTAGAAGTCGTGGAGATCGAGAATGTCGGTGCGCATCGCCTCGCTTGCCCTCAGCCGGCGGGCAAAGCAGAGCGAATGTCCGTATGCAGAAAATCATCTCCGACGAAGAGGAGCGCAGTGTCGCGCTCCTTCGCCAAAGCGTAACTGAAACAGTCGCCGAAGTTGAGGCTGGCCGCGTGCACGCCCTTGCCCCAGCGGTCGTAAGCCTCTGCGACCGCGACCGCGACGCTGCGCGTCACCGGCGCGACATCAGCGCCGACGCCGTCGATAAGTGCGGCCATCTCCGCGCCAACGCCGCGGCGGCGCGCGACGATCAAGGCTTCGGCGAGCGTTGCAGCGGAAATCGACAGCGCGGGCGCGGTCGCAAGCGCGTCTGCCACAGCGTCCGCCTCCGGATCGCCGAGCAGGATCGCCATCAGCGCGGAGCTGTCGATCACTGTCACAAGGGAAGACCGTCGTCGCCGTAAAGGAAGTCTTGGCTGCGCGCAGCGTCAGGTCCCGCAAGACTTTTGCGCGCCGCAGCGTCCTTTGCCGCCTCGATAGCGCGCCGCCGCCGGGTGGCGCCCAACGGCGCCGTCACAGGCGTCAGGGTGACGACGGGCGTGCCATGCCGCGTCAAGACGATTTCCTCGCCCCCCTCGGCGCGTCGCA
The DNA here is from genome assembly GCA_964535605.1 of uncultured Caulobacterales bacterium. Lineage (GTDB taxonomy): Bacteria > Pseudomonadota > Alphaproteobacteria > Caulobacterales > Parvularculaceae > Amphiplicatus. The sequence goes on along the minus strand of CAZHUI010000123.1, from coordinate 4,886 downwards.
CCAGGTCGGTGAGCTGGCTTTTGGCGTCAGAGACAGAGACTTTCATGGGAGAAAAATAGTCCAAATGATGGTCCAAATCAAGACGCGACGGCTGCTTTTAGAGACGGTAGATTAAGGCTATGCCCCTGGAAATCCGCCAAATCCCCTGCCTTTCGGACAATTACGGCTATCTCGTCCGCGACCGCGCGACCGGCGCCGTCGCGGCGATCGATACGCCCGATCCTGAAGCGATCAACGCGGCGCTCGCCCGCGTGGGCTGGCGGCTCACCCATATCCTCAACACGCACTGGCACCCGGATCATGCGGGCGGAAACCTCGCCCTGAAGGAACGCTGGGGCTGCCGCATCGTCGGGCCGCGCGGCGAGGCGGAAAAAATCCCGGGCCTTGATGAAGCCGTCGGCGAAGGCGACGCCGTCATGCTGGGCGCGTCGCGCGCGGTCGTCCACGATACGCCGGGCCATACGCGCGGCCATATCATCTATCACTTTGCAGACGACGGCGCGGCCTTTGTCGGCGACGTCATATTCGCGCTCGGCTGCGGGCGCCTGTTCGAGGGGACAGCGGACCAGATGTGGACCTCGCTCGGCACGATTGCGGCGATGGCGCCCGAGACAACGCTTTACTGCGCGCATGAATATACGCAGTCCAACGCCCGCTTTGCAGTGACGGTCGATCCCGGAAACGCCGCGCTCGCGCAGCGGTTTGCGGAGATCAACGCCAAACGCGCACGCGGCGAGCCCACCGTGCCGATGACGGTCGCGGAGGAGCTGGCGACAAATCCGTTCCTGCGTGCCAATGATTTGCGCGTGCGGCAGGCGGTCGGACTTGCGAACGCGCCCGTGGTCGACGTGTTCGCGGAAGTCCGCAGACGGAAGGATAATTTCCGATGACAATCGCGCCCGAGGATGTCGACCGGTATCTTGAGGCGCTTTTATTGCCGTCCGATCCGGCGCTCGATCGTATCGGCGCGCGCACGGCGGCCGCCGGGCTGCCCGCCATCGCGATATCGCCGTTGCAGGGCGCGTTCCTTCATATTCTGGCCGCGTCGATCAACGCGCGGCGCATTCTCGAGATCGGGGCGCTCGGCGGCTATTCAACGGTGTGGCTGGCGCGGGCGCTGCCGCCCGAAGGCGTGCTCATGACGCTCGACATCGATCCAAGAAGCGTCGCCGTGACCGCGGAAAGCGTAGCCGACGCCGGGCTCGGCGCGCGCGTGCGCGTCGTTGCGGGCCCCGCCGACCGAACGCTGGAAGCGATGATCGACCGCGTCGAGCCTGCTTTCGATTTCGTCTTCATCGACGCCGACAAGACCGGATACCCGCGCTATCTGGAGCTTTGCCTGAAAATGGTGCGGCCCGGATCGCTGATCGTCGCTGACAACGTGGTGCGTGACGGCGCCGTCGCCGATCCGGCGACCGGCGACGCGGAGGTGCTTGGCGTGCGGCGGTATCTGGAACTAGCGCGCGCAAACGAGCGCTTGACGACGACGGTTCTTCAAACTGTCGGCGTCAAAGGACATGACGGCATCGCCGTCAGTCTTGTGCGCTAGCCGCGCCCGGCCGCGTCACATTCTGTCCGTAAAGGGATATTGTCGAAATCGCCATTTTCGCCGAGCCCTCGATCGGCTTGCGGCTGAAGGAAACATAAATGAGCGTCGCATTGGCGGCGTCATAGATGCGGCGGACGGCGAGATCCTTGAAGATGAGGCTCTGGTTCTGCGAGAAGACCTCCTCGCCGCTCTTGTCGAGATCGATGGCGCCGATCGCGATCGGCCCGGTCTGGCGGCAGGCGATCGAGGAGTTCGACGGGTTCTCGAACCAGTTGCCTTTGGCGAGGCGGTCCCAGACCGCGCGGTCGAAATAGCTGAGATGGCAGGTGACGCCTTCGACCTTGGGGTCTTTCAGCGCCTCGAGCTTGATCTCATTGCCGATGAGGTCGTTCTTGAATTCGCCGACCTCCTCATGTTGACCGGAGCCGCCGCACGAAGCGGCGAGCGCGAGGGCGAACAGTCCGAGAAACTTTCTCATGCCGCCCGATGTGGGCGCGCGCGGGCGCGAATTCAATCGTTACTCGGCGGCGCCGATCTCGGCGAGGGTTGCGGCATAGCCGTTGCCGCCGGGCGAGGCGCCATAGCGAAGCGTCTTGCCGGAAAGGTCGGCGCCCGAGCCGTCGCCCGCGCAGATGAAGCGGGTGACGACATTCGTGCGCCCGCGCCGGCAGATGGTTTCAACGGCGCCGAGGGCGCCGTCGCACGCCGCTGCGAGGCTTTCGCCTGACGGCCAGTCCTCAACAGAGTTCCAGTCGATCGACGCCGAAATCGGCTGGCCGCAAACGTCGCTGGTGAACGCGGCCTGCCGCGCCAGTTCGCGGTTTTCGCGCTCCTGCGCGCGCAGGTCCTTCAGCGACTGCGCGGACGCCGTCACCGCCGAAAGGGCCGCAGCGCCCGCAAGGATCGCAAGAAACCAGCCTTTGGTCATGGCAGGATCGTCGCTTCGCAATGGGGCCGAAATGGGGAAGCCCCCGGGGCGTCAGTTTGCGGCCGAAGGGTTGCGCGCCGATTAAAGCGCTTCTTCGAGAAGCCGCGCAATTTCCGACGAGGACGGCCTTCCGGCGGCGTCGGCGGCCGGATCATAACGGACCGAGAGGACGCCGTCGCCGAAACTGACCGCCGGCGGCCGGCCGACCACAAACTCGACCCGGCGCACGCGCGCGCCGATGATGCGCGCGCCGGTCGGATCGTTGGCGACGCGCCCGACGCCTTTTGCGGCCCTTGCGACCGCATCGGCAAGGACGCTCGCCCCGCCGGCCTCATCCGGTCCGGGATCGCCGGCGTCAAAAAGGATCGGCTTGCCGACCTGCGCGCTGATAAGCGCGGTCGCGCGGCTTGCGCGATTGCGCGCGACGCCGATCGTTGCAAAGCCGAGCGTCAGCGGCGGGTCTTCGCCGAAGGATTTCGACGCGGCGTGGCCGCGCGGATCGCCCGGCCAGAAGACTGTCGCGCCGCCATAAGCTGCAACGCGCAGCAGCGCCTCGCCGCTATTGTCGCGCCAGACCGTATCGCCGCGCGGCGCGCGCGTCGGCGTCAGGAGGTGGATTTCCTCCGCAGGCGTCGTTTCGTCGATGACGCAGTCCATGCGCGTGTCGCCGTCGCCGCACAGGAATTTGAGCCGCCCGGCGCGCGCGCCGCCCTGAAAGAGAAACACGCGGTCATCGGTCGCAATCACGAACCGCTCGACGGCGCCCGCGTCGGGAAGGCGCGCAGCCTCCGGCTGACGCTTGCCGACAAGCGCGGAAAAGGGATCGGCGGAGAATGTCGTCGGGCGCACGTCCTGCGCGGCCGCCGCGCCCGCCATCGTGGCGGCGGCGGCGAGGCCCATTAGCCCCCGCGTCAGGAAAGTCTTAACCATCGCGAACCCCGAAGGTCCCGCGCGAACCGGCGCGGGCCCAGCCTGGAAAGACTAAACCGCCTTTTAGGCGAAATCCGGGCGCAGGCGAGGCTCCCCGGCGCCTAAGCCGCGATGTACTGCCCGCCATTCGCGGTGAGGACCGAGCCGGTGATGAACCCGGCCCCGTCCGCGGCCAGGAAGACGACGCAGCGGGCGATCTCTTCCGCCTCGCCGAGACGCCCGACCGGGATTCCGGCGATGATCTTGTCGAGTACCGGCTTGTCGACGGCGGCGACCATTTCCGTCGCGATGTAGCCCGGCGCGATCGCGTTGACGGTGACGCCATTTGGCCCCCACTCGACCGCGAGCGCGCGGGTCATGCCCTCGAGGCCCGCCTTGGCGGCGCAGTAGTTGGCGTTCGCCTCGCGCGCGATGTGGGCGTTGATCGAGGAGATGTTGATGATGCGGCCCCGGCCGCGCCGGATCATGCCGACCGAGGCGCGCTTGGCGAGGCGGAAGCAGGCGTTGAGGTCGACCTCGATGATCTCGTCCCACTCGTCGTTGGTCGCCTCGCTCGCCGTCTTGGCGTTGCCGTAGCCGGCGTTGTTGACGAGGATGTCGAGGTGGCCGCGCTCGGCCTCGATGCGGTCGATCGCGGCATCGGCGGCGGCGATGTCGGTCGTGTCGAAGGCCATCGCGCTCGCCGTGCCGCCGGCGGCGACGATCGCCTCGCGCGTTTGCTCGATGCCCGCGGCGTTGCGGCCGTTGACGACGACATGCGCGCCGCAGCCGGCGAGCGCCAGCGCCATGGCGCGGCCGAGACCGCGCGACGCGCCGGTCACCAGGGCAACCTTGCCCTGGAGCGAGAAGATCCTGGTCACGAATGGTCTCCGATCGGCGGCTACTTCGTCCCCGCCGCCGGCGGCGGCGGCGGCGCGCGGCGCTGGCCGGTGACGGCCTCGCGGATGCGTTCCGCGATCGCGCTGAACTGCGAGAACTCCGCCTGCGGCCCGGCGATCGACAGGAAGAACACGGTCGGCTGCGCCGGGGCGCAGCTCACCAGCGCGAGGTAGTCGCCGAGCGTGCCGAACTGCGAGCTCTGCGTCGACTCGGCGAGCCGGAAGCGGTTGGCGGTCAGCGCGGTACGGCCGCGCTGCAGGCATTCCTGCTGGCTGACGCCTTGCAGCATCGAATAGGAGAACGACATCGACGGCTCGGCCGCCTGGACCGCGCCAGCCGTGACGCCGGCGATGAAGGGCGCGAGTGCGGCGGAGAACAGTGCGCGCATAGGCAGAAGACCTCCCTTGTCCTGATGGCCACCTGGATCGGCATGCCCCGGAAGCTTGCCGCCGATGGCCGAGGTTAGCAAGAAACCCGCCCGCGATAGCGTGACGGCGGCCACGGTGGCGGCGCGCGGGCAGGGGCTAGCGGGCGGTCCGCGGCGCCGCGCGGCGCGGCGGGGCGCTGCTCTCGCGCACGACGAGCTCGTGCGCGATGCGC
>CAZHUI010000122.1:0-7717 GCA_964535605.1 uncultured Caulobacterales bacterium | reverse complement strand
GTAGCCGCCCGACCACTTCATGCAGGAGGCGACCATGTCGTCGATCAGGCGGTGCTCATAAGTTCCCTTGAACGGCGCGAACTTTTCCTTGAACTCGGCGTCCCACAGCTCCTGAAATATGTCCTTGAAGCGGCCGTCATATTTTTTGAGGATTGTGTTCTTGGTGGAGAGATAGACGGGATACTTTCGCGCGAGCGCGAAATTGAAGCAGGCGCGCGCGAAATCGCGGATCGAATCGTCGAGATTATACATCCCCATATAGATGCCGGCGGACGGCGCCTTGAACACCTCGCGCTCGATCACCGCGCCATCATCGCCCTCCCACTTCATGGTGAGCTTGCCTTTGCCCGGGAACAGCATGTCGGTCGCCCGATACTGGTCGCCGAAGGCATGGCGCCCGATGACAATCGGCTGCGTCCAGCCGGGAACGAGGCGCGGCACGTTCGAGATGATGATCGGCTCGCGGAAGACGACGCCGCCAAGGATGTTGCGGATGGTGCCGTTCGGCGACTTCCACATTTCCTTGAGGTTGAATTCTTTGACGCGCGCTTCGTCCGGCGTGATGGTCGCGCATTTGACAGCGACGCCGTATTTTTTCGTCGCTTCGGCGGAATCGATCGTCACCTGATCATTGGTGCGGTCGCGTTCTTCGATCCCGAGGTCGAAATATTTGAGATCGATATCGAGATAGGGGTGGATGAACTTGTCCTTGATCATCTGCCAGATGATCCGCGTCATCTCATCGCCGTCCATATCGACGATGGGGTTCAATACCTTGATTTTGTTCATGGAATTTTCCTGAAACAGCGGTCGGGCGAAGCGGTGCGGAGGGCCCTATAGCACCCTGCGCCGGAGGCGCAAAGGCGAGGCGGCGCCGTGTTGAATAGCCTGAGGGTGCGGCGATAAATGCGCAGGATGGAAATCGCCGCAAACCCCAAACTCCGCCCCGGCCTTTCCGCGCATGTCGATCGGCCCGGGCCGGCGATCATTCTCGTCGAACCGCAGCTTGGCGAGAACATTGGCGCCGTTGCGCGCGTGATGCTGAATTTCGGGTTGTCGGATCTGCGCCTCGTCGCGCCGCGCGACGGCTGGCCGAATGAGAAAGCGATCGCCATGGCGTCGGGCGCGGCGCCGGTTGTGAAGCGCGCGCGCCTCTCGGCGACGACGGCCGAGGCGCTTGCGCGCGCGCAGTTCGTGGCGGCGATGACCGCGCGCCCGCGCGAGTCGATGACGCCGGTGATGACGCCTGAAGAAGCGGCCTGCGCCATGAAGGCGCGGATCGCCCGGGGTGAGGAATGCGCTCTCCTCCTCGGCCCGGAACGCACAGGGCTCTCCAATGATGATGTCGCGCGCGCCGACGTCATTGTCTCAATTCCCGTCAATCCGGCGTTTGCGTCGCTCAATCTCGCACAAGCGGCGTGCGTTTTCGCCTATGAATGGGCGAAGGCAGACGGGCTGGCGCCGCCGCCCTCCGATCTCGACTTTGCGGCCCCTGCGACGAAGGCCGAATTTGACGGCCTGATCGAACACCTCTTTTCGGAGCTCGACCGTCAGCGCTATTTCTACCCGGAGGAAAAGCGGCCGATCCAGCAGCGAAAGCTTCGCGCGGCGCTGTCCCGCGCTGGGCTGACGGAAGGCGAGGTCCGCACGCTGCGCGGCGTCATCAAGGCGCTGGTCGACCGGCGGCCGAAGGACTGACAGCGCCTCTCGAACGGGTATAGGCTTTTTGCTTCAGAGGGGCTGACACCATGACATTTCGCACCGCCGTTTCCGCTGCCTTCATCGCAACGCTTGGCGCCTGTGCGACGGGGCCGTCCTACGACGCCATCATTCGCGGCGGGACTGTTTATGACGGAACCGGCGCAGCGGGCGCGGTCGCTGACGTCGCGATTGACGGCGACCGCATCGCCGCTGTTGGCGATCTCCGGGCCGCAACAGCCGCATTGGAAATCGACGCGACCGGCAAGGCGGTCGCGCCGGGCTTCATCAATGTGTTGAGCTGGGCGACCGAGACGTTGATCGAGGACGGCCGCGGCGAGAGCGATCTTCTCCAGGGCGTGACGCTCGAAGTTATGGGCGAGGGCTGGTCGATGGGACCGCTCAACGACGCAATGCGCGCCGAGAGTCTTAAACAGCAGGGCGATATCAAGTTCGATATTCCGTGGACAAGTCTCGGCGGGTACCTGACGCACCTTGAATCGCGCGGCATATCGCCGAACGTCGCCTCCTTCGTCGGCGCGACGACGGTGCGCATTCATGAGATAGGCTATGAAGACCGCGCGCCGACCGCTGACGAGCTTGCGCGCATGCAGGACCTGGTGCGCGACGCGATGCGCGAAGGCGCGCTTGGCGTCGGCGCGTCGCTTATCTACGCCCCGGCGTTCTACGCCAAGACCGATGAGCTGATCGCGCTGACAAAGGCGGCGGCGGAGTCCGGCGGCGGCTATATCGCGCACATGCGCTCGGAGGGCGATCGGTATCTTGAGGCGATCGACGAGACGATTGCGATCGCCAGAGCCGCTAATACGCATGCGCAGATCTATCATTTGAAGCCCGCTGGTCAGGCCAACTGGGACAAATCGGAAGCGGGGATCGCGAAGCTCAACGCGGCGCGCGCCGACGGCGTCGATATCACCGCAAATATCTATACTTACACGGCGGGCGCGACAGGGCTTTATGCGACGATGCCGCCCTGGGTTCAGGAAGGCGGGCACGACGCTTGGGTCGCGCGCCTGAAAGATCCCAAGATCCGCAAACGCGTCATCGCTGAAATGCGCGCGCCGGCGCAGGGCTGGGAAAGCCTTTACCAGCTCGCGGGCGGGGCGGAGAACGTGCTGCTGATCGGCTTCAAGAATGAGAAGCTCCGGCCGTTGACGGGCAAGACGCTCGCCGAAGTCGCAAAAGCGCGCGGCACGAGCCCTGAAGACGCCATCATCGACCTTGTCATCGAAGACGACAGCCGCGTCGATACGGCGTTCTTCCTGATGTCGGAGGACAATATCCGCCGCAACATCGCGTGGCCGCATCTGATGTTCGGCTCGGACGAAGGCGCCTATTCGCCGGAAGGCGTTTTCCTCAATTCGAACGCGCATCCGCGCGCATACGGGACTTTCGCGCGGCTCCTCGGCAAATATGTGCGCGAGGAAAATGTCATCCCGCTCGAGGAAGCGATCCGCCGCCTCACGAGCCTCTCCGCCGACAGCCTGCGGATCAAGGACCGCGGCCGCCTCGTCCCGGGCCATTTCGCTGACATCGTCGTCTTTGATCCGGCGTCGATCGGCGACAGGGCGACCTATGACAAGCCGCACCAGCTGGCGACAGGCGTCGAGACGGTATTCGTCAACGGCGCCTTGACCGTCTCCGGCGGCGCACACACTGGCGCGAAAGCCGGGCGTGTGGTGCGCGGGCCCGGCTGGCGCGACGAGGCCGAATGACGCTCGAAAAAATTGCGCGCGCCGAGACGCTGTCGGCGCACCGCTTCCGCTATTTCGAATTCGTGATGGCGGCGTCCTGCGTCGTCCTCGTCTGTTCCAACATCATCGGCGCAGGCAAGGTCGCTTCCGTCGCCGGCCTCTCTTTTGGCGCCGGCGTCCTCTTTTTTCCGTTTTCCTACATCGCCGGGGACGTTTTGACGGAGGTTTACGGCTACGCGCGCGCGCGCCGCGTGTTCTGGGCGAGCGTTGCGGCGGCGGCATTCGCGGCGGGCATGGCGGCGTTCATCACGTGGATACCGCCGTCAGCCGACTGGAACACCGATGTCGGGGGCATCACGCGGCAGGACGCCTTCGCCCTCAATTTCGCGCAGGCCCCGCGCATCGTCGCCGCGTCCTGCCTTGCCATCTGGGCCGGTGAATTCGTCAACGCCTATGTGCTCGCGCGAATGAAAGTCGCCAGCGACGGAAAGTACCTCTGGCTGCGAATGATCGCCTCGACTGCGGCCGGGCAGGGGGTCGACAAGCTGATCTTTTACCCGCTTGCCTTTGCAGGAGTATGGAAGCCGGAATTGATCCTTACCGTGATGGCGACGAATTACGTCTTGCAGGTCGCGTGGGAGACATTGCTTGTCCCTGTCACGTATCGCATCGTCGCGGTCATGAAGCGCGCCGAAGGCGTCGATGTCTACGACAAGGAAACGGATTTCACGCCGTTCAGCTTGAAGGAGTAAGGGGGTTGACGTCATGAACATGCAATTGCGCGCCGCGATCGTCCTTCGAGACGCGGCCTTTCAGGCGGCTCCTCACGATGAGGCGGAATTTTGCAGAGATAAGAAGAAGCCTCATCCTGAGGAGCTTCGCGCAGCGAGGCGTCTCGAAGGATGGTCACGGCGCGCCGGCGCCCTTGTGCTTGGCGGCGCCTTCCTTCTCGGCGCGTGCGGCGGCCCTGCGGCAAAGCCGGCAGACGACCCGGGCGCCGACGTGCGCGCCATCGCTGACGAATATCTCGCCGCCATTCAGGAGCTGTCGCCGTTCTCGGTCGTCTATGCCGGAGCGCGCGACATCATCGAGGAAGACGGCGCTGCGATGGAGGACAATTCGCCGCGCGCGCTCGCGCGGTTTCGCGCGGCCGAGGACCGGCTGGAGCCGCGCCTCGCGGCAATCGACCCGGCGGCGCTGACGGCGAAGGCGGACTGGGTCTCATACTGGACCCTGAAGGAAGCGATCGCCGCGTCGCGTGACCTGCGGGTTTGCGAGGCGCAGTTCTGGAGCGTCAACCACATGTTCGGCTGGCAGACCGCCTTTGCGCGCGTCGCCGACGAGCAACCCGTCGCGACAACGGTTGACCGCGCCGAAGCGCTCGCGCGCTGGCGAAAGCTGCCGGCTTTTCTCGCCCAGGAAGAAGCCAATCTGCGCGCCGGATTGGCCGCCGGCTATTCAGCCCCCAAGCGGGTCGTCGCGCGCGTCATCGGTCAGCTTGATTCGATCCTCGGCGCGGGAGCGGAGGACTTGCCGTTCCTGTCCTTCGCAGCGCGCGCGGAGGGCGACGCGAAGTTCGCCGCCGCAGTAAAATCGCTGGCGGCGGACGACCTTCTTCCGGCGATCACGCGTTTCCGCGACTTCCTGCGCAATGACTATTTGCCGGCTGCGCGCGATGCGCTGTCGATATCGGCGCTGCCCAATGGCGAGGAATGTTACGAGGCGATGCTGCGCCAGTATCACACCGCGTCGATCGGCGCCGAGGCGACATTCGCGCGCGGCCAGGCGACGGTTGACGCCAACCGGCAGGCCGTCATCGACCGCGGCCGCGATCTCACCGGCGCCGAGGACTTCGCCGAAATCCTGAAGCGCGTCAAAACCGCGCCGGGCAACCGCTTCGCGTCGGAACAGGAACTGATCGACTGGACGCGTGCGCTCATTCCCGTAACGAAGGAGAAGAGCAAGCCGATGTTCGCGCGTCTTCCCGCGCAGGACATGATCGTCGAGCCTTATGCGGACCATCTGAAGGGGACCGGTCAGTCGTCGAGCTACGAGACGCGGCCCGCCGCCGAAGGGCCGGCGGTCTATCGCATCGCGACGGACGAATGGGCGGAACAGACGCGCGGCGAAGCCGAAATCGTCGCGGTGCATGAAGGCTGGCCGGGTCATCATCTTCAGATCGCAACCGCGGCTTCAATCGACGGCTTGCACCCGGTCATGCGCCTTCTCGGCTCGACGGCTTATATCGAGGGCTGGGCGCGCTATTCCGAAATGCTGGCGGAAGAAGCGGGGCTTTATGAAAGCGGCTATGGCGCGATTTCGCGCCGCGCATGGCCGGCGCGCGGCATGGTGCTCGATCCGGGGCTTCACCGCTATGGCTGGACCAATGAGCAGGTGAAAGCGTTCGCGATCGAATCGGGCCGGTTCACGGATGAAAGCGCGGAGGTGCTTCTTGACCGTATTGCGGCGTTGCCCGGACAGTTGACGGCCTACGACACCGGCGGGCTTGAGATCGTCCGGCTACGGAATGAGGCGGTGCGCCGCCTCGGCGCGCGCTTTGACATTCAGGCGTTTCACGAGCGGACGCTCGAAAACGGCGCCGTGCCGCTGGCGGCCCTTTCCGCCCATGTCGAGGCCTGGATCGCAGCTGAGGAAGCGAAGACAAACTGACGCCGTCAGGGTTTCCAGCCGGGCAGCTTCGCGGCTTGCTTCACCCAGCGCGCCAATTGGGCCTCGTCGAGGCCGTCGTCTTCGTAAATGTCGATCCAGCGGGACTGGCCGCTTTTCTCCGTTCCGCCCGGCGGAACGGGCCGCAACGACAGGCCGTCGAAGAACGTCACTTTGACGTAGCGCGTCAGGACGTGAAATGACAGGAACCAGCCTTTGCCTTCCATGCCGTAGAAGGGCGAATTCCATCGCACCGCCTTTTTCACGCCCGGCGCGTTCTTGACGATAAGGGCGTCGAGGTTTTCGCCAATCCCGCGCTTCCACCCGGGCATCGCGCCGATATAGGCCGCGACCGGCGCCTCGCCGTCGCCCTTGGGGATCTGGGGATTGCCGCCGGAGAGCAGCCGGACCGCAGATTCCGTCGCAGTTGAAGGTTGCGCCTTATCGCGTTTTTTGGCGGCGGCCGGATTGGGGCGCGGCGGGCCATTCTTCATCATCGCTAACCTTTCAGGGCGGTCCTGATGGCGAGATTAGCGCAATTGACAGCGCCCGCAGCCGAAGATTCGACGATCGGACGGCCTGTGCGCCTGCCTCCCCTTGACCGGCGCCGATGAATAACTCACGACGGCCCGCGATTTCGGACCTCAAGAGTTCCCATGGCCCACCGCAAACCCGCCAAGAACCAGCCCGCCTCTTTCGAATGGAGCGACGTGAACCGCGCCTGGTGCGACGCGCAGGTGAAGAAATACCCGGCCGGGCGTCAGGCCTCCTGCGTCATCCCGTTCCTGTGGCGCGGGCAGAAGCAGGAAGGCTGGATCTCGATCCCGATGATGGAGGCGATCGCCCGCCAGCTCGAGATGCCCTACATCCGTGTCTATGAAGTCGCGACCTTCTATTCGATGTTCAACCTCGCGCCCGCCGGCGCGTATTTCATCCAGGTCTGCGGCACGACGCCCTGCATGCTGCGTGGCTCGCGCGATTTGAACGCCGTTTGCGAGCGCGTCATCGGCGAGCAGAACCATGCGACCGCCGACGGCAAGTTTTCATGGCTCGAAGTCGAGTGCCTCGGCGCCTGCGTCAACGCGCCGATGGTGCAGATTTCAACGGCGACGAGCGACCACTATTACGAAGACCTGACGCCGGAAATTCTGGAAGAAATGCTCGCGGGCCTTCGGCGCGGGGAGAAAATCAAGATCGGTACGGCGAACCCCAAGCGCCGAACCTCAGATCCTGAGGGGCATCTGACATCATTGACGGACCCGGCTCTGTTTGACGGCTCGAAGGCGGCGCCGATCCGGGAGTTGCCGAACGCCAAACCCGCCGCGGCGCAGTGACGGAAAGACCGATGACCGGGCACCTCGAAGACAAAGACCGTATATTCACGAACCTTTACGGCTTCCATGATCCGGGGCTTGAGGGCGCGAAGAAGCGCGGTTGCTGGAACGGAACGGCCGATATTCTCCGCATGGGGCCGGACTGGATCATTCAGCAGATGAAGGAGTCCGGATTGCGCGGGCGCGGCGGCGCCGGCTTCCCGACCGGGGTCAAATGGTCGTTCATGCCGAAAGAGGTGAAGGACCGCCCGCACTATCTCGTCGTCAACGCCGATGAGTCAGAGCCCGGCACCTGCAAGGATC
>CAZHUI010000121.1:0-7735 GCA_964535605.1 uncultured Caulobacterales bacterium | reverse complement strand
CGCTGGAACCTAAATCCAGTGCGTCTGCCAGTTCCGCCACACCCGCGAGGCAGCCGAAGCCGCCCGCGGAGACGGTCTGCCCCGGCGGCCGGAAGGGCGTCTCTATAGCAGGGAAAAGGGCCATGTCGAGCGCAGGATTCGCCTGCCGTCAGAGGCGCTTTTCAAACCACATCACGCTGTAATAGCGACCGAATTTCCGGCCCACCTCATCGAGGGTCGAGACGCGCCGGAACCCGAACCGCTCATGAAGCTTAACGGGGGCCGGGTTCGGGGCGACGATGAGGGCGTAGGCGCGATGGACGTCCGCCCGGGCGACCTCCGCGAACAGCGCTTCGTAGAGCTTCGCCCCTGTTCCCCGCCCCTGCTGATCCGGCGCGATGAAGACCGATACCTTGATCGACGTCTCATAGGCGGCGCGCTCGTCAAAGGGCGAGGCGTTGGCGAAGCCGACAATGGCGCCGGCGTCCTCCGCGACAATCACCGGCCAGCGCCGATTGGCGAGGCGCGTCTCAAGCCAGCGGCGCCGCTGAGGTTCGTCGATCGGCTCGGTTTCGAACGTCGCGGGGCTCGTCAGAATGAACGGATTATAGACCGCGTTCATCCCGGCAGCGTCAGCAGTTGCCGCATTTCGAATAATCAAGGTCATCCCGCATTATCGCTCATTGCGGGAAATCCCTGTCAATCGCCGGCAAAGAAAAGGGCCGCGTGGGAGAGAGGTCCACGCGGCCCAGTCTTAGTCAACTCAACTGATCAGCGGGCCTTAGCGCGGCTGGAACGCCGTCGCCTGGTTCTTCAGGTAGCGTGCGATCCGGCGGCCGATACGCTGGCCTTCGGAATCGTCATAGTTCCAGTGAACCCCGTTGAAGACGCGGCTGATGCCGTTTTCGGCGGCAGCTTCGTCGAAGTTCCCGTAGCGAACCGGAACGAGCGGACGCGGCGTGCCCGGCGTGAACGGATCGGCGCCAAGCCCGTTATATTCGTCGGAGACGAACGTGAACGGCGTTTCACTGCCGAAGAACTGCTCCATCACCGCAAAGATGGAAGCGCCGAACGTCGCGTGGCCCGACGGATAAGCCGGGAAAGGCGGCGTCGCCCGGATCGGGTTCGTGGTGTTGATGACCGAAACGCCGACAGGCTCCCAGTCCGCTTCGTGGATGGTGCCCGGGACGCCGTCTTCGCGTCGAACGCCGGTGACAGGACGCCAGTAATTGTAGAAATACTTGCTGTCCCACGCGGCGATGCCGGAGTCAGCCTGAACGACCTGAATCATCGCCAGATAGCGGGCGAGTTCGACGGCGTTCATCTGACCTTGCGCAACGCCGACCTGCTCGGCGATTTGCGCGTAGAGGCGCGGCGGAACGCCAAGCAGCGGCACTGCGTCATAGCCCCAGTAATTGCCGATGAAGCGCGTCGCATCAGTCGCCGTGCTGATGATCTCGTCATTGCCTGGGAAGCCGGGGAGATCAGGAGCGCCGCCGAGTTTCGCGACTTCGTTGTGCGCATTCTTGTAGCGAGCCGTGCCCGGCGCCGGCGTCGGCGGCGCGCGGAACTGATCGCCGCTCTCGATTATGAACGGCGTCACGCCGCCCCAGAACGCGCCAAGCGCGATCGGACCTTCGCCCGTGGCGCCGACCGGATCGGGCTCCCATTCGAAGAGATTGGTCGACCCGTCATTGATGACGCCGCCATCGACGCCGATATTCCCGGACGCGACGCGACCGCCGCCGCCAAACACCGGCTCCGGATCGTTGGAGTTGTCATTGGCGCGCGCGGCAAGAATCGCATTCGCCGCCGCGAGGCCGGCGGTGCGACCGCGATTAATACGCGCCTGAGAATCGACGATCTGCGAAACGTCCGACGCGAGAAGCGCATCGAGCCGGTCTTTTTGGCGCGGGTAGAGCGTCACCAGCACTTTGTGGGCGGCGTAGGAAACGGCCGCCTCGCGCGAGGCGTTGTTGGTGTTGCCGATGTCGTTGTAGGGCTCAAACGGCTGCTGGAAAGAGTTCAGCGCGTCGAAAACCGCGATTTGAACCATGGCGAAAGCGCGGCTGGTGCGCGTCGGCCCAAGCTGTTCCGGAACGAGACCGGTTGTTTGCGTGTGATCGATCGCATTGGTGTCGAGCATGACCGTGTGCCAGAACTTGACCCGGTCCTTCGCATTGCCGAGCGCCGGCACGGACGAAGCGTCGGGCGTCGTCAGCCGGTCGAGCACGCTTTGCGTGAGCGCCGATTTGCTGGGCTCGCCGAGATAGGATTTCAGCGCGTCCGAAGTCGGGCCGCCTGCCCGGCCTTGCAGATTCAGGACCTGCGCCGAAGCCGGCGCTACGACGGCCGCCGCAAGAACGGTGGTGGCCATCAGAATTTTCGTAAGTTTCATTGTGCTTCCATCTCCGCTGGAACGCCGGTGTCGGCGTCCGATTTCAGGGTGTGTTGTGGAAGAGTTTCAACGAGCGACGCGCTCGTCAGATCCGTTCGCGCCCTGCTCTCCCAACCAGGACGGGTTTCGGCCGCGAATGCGGCCATCGAACCGCCGTCAAGCTCTCCTCAAGACGGCGTGCTGGCGGGTTAGGCACATTCCCGAGAGCGTTCAATCAATGCTCGCGCACAGTTTTGTGAAGACAGGCGACAACCTGCACACGTCTGCGTGAGCTGCGCATCCGATGCCGATCGCAGGCCGTTATGAAAAAATTTTTTTAAATTGAGCCGGTCGCGCATCACTACTTCTACGTGCGGGAGCGACGCAGAAGTCCGTATGCTGATTAAAAAGCCGCGGCAGCGGCGGCTTCCCGCTTCAACGAATCAGTTCGCCGCGGATGCCGACAGCTTTTCCGCCAGGCTCTCTTTCGCGGTGCGCAGCTCCGCCTCGACCTTGGTGACGAACGTGACCATGCCGGCGAGAATTGCGGCGTTGTAATCTTCGCCGCTTGTCTTCACGTCGTTTTCGGCGGTTTTGAAGTCATCCAGCGCCAGTTTGGCCCGGTCATAGAGACCGCTGACGAAGGCTTCGCCTTCCTTCGCCTTGACGCGCGCGTCTTCATCGCCGCCGGCGGCCGCGTCAGCGGCGGCAATGATATCGGCGCGGCGGCCGTCATATTCGTTGATGGCGTCGAGCGAGCGCTGGACGATCGCGTTCAGACGGATGACGGTTTCCCGTTCAAACGGCGAGCGGGCTTCGTTCTTACCGTAAACGACCGGCCGGCTGCGATCTGAAGCGGCCAGTTCGCCGGTCGCCGCATCGGAAACCGGCTGAGCATCCGGCTGAACAGGCAAAGCGGCAGCGTCAGAAACTTCCGGTTGAGCCGGCGGCGCGGTGCACGCAACTGCGGCCAGAAGCGCCGACGCAACGGCGAGATACTTCATCATTGATGGTCCCCTCATCCCGGAATTCGACAATTAAAGCGCGCGCGTCTTCGCAGATCGCGAAAAAAAAGGAAAGCGCTGCCCGGGACTCTAGCTCTGCAGCGCCGCTAGTCAGAGCAGGCTCAGAGAAAATGTTGCGTTCGCTCCGTTGAATCGACACAGTGAGCGTTTATCAAGAACGCGCTCTTCGAAAACTTCTGATGATTGAAATCTAATGGAGGCGACGAGCGCGCGAACCCTTCAGCCGCCGAGTTTGGCGTTCAGCGCGGTCTTCTCTTCGCCAATCTCCGCTTCGACATCAGCCACAAATTTCTGCATGCCGTAGAAAATGGAGTCGTCGTAATATTCTCCGCTGGCCTTCAAATCTTGCTCGGCTTTCGCCATGTCATCGAGCGCTGACTTCGCGCGGTCATAAAGATCGCTGATGGTCTTAATGCCTGTTTCCGCCGGCGCGCGGTCGCCGCCCGCAGCAGCGGCATCGACCGCTGCGCGAATCGCAGGCGCCGCCTTGTCAAATTCGCGCGATATGTCGAGCGAGCGCCGCACAATCGCGTTCAGACCGACGACACGGTCGCCTTCGAACGGCGATCGGCCTTCAGCGCCGCCGACCTTTTGCGAAGGCGCAAGGTCCGAATGTCCGGCGTTTCGATCGACGAGCGTGCGCTCGGTTTGAGCATCAGCCGCCCCCGTTTCGCCGTCCGGCGACGCACTTGCATTGTCATTCTTTGCGCCGCAACCGGCCAAGGCCGAAACTGCTAACGCCAACGCGATGAATTTCGCAGCCATTCTCTCTCCGATCATATTTTTTTGAACGCGGGAAATGCGGACGAGCGCCGCCACCGGTAAAACAGCAGCGGGGCCGTACGTCAACGCCGCACGGCCCCGCGACTCAGTTAATTCACGCTTTACCCTTATTCAGGCTGCGCACTCGGCTGAAACGGCTCAACATTGTTGAGAAGCCAGGACGAGATGCTCCGCCCGACTTTCTGGCCGGTCGTGTTGTCAAAGTTCCAGTGCACGCCGTTGAAGATACGGCTGATGCCGTTCTCCGACGCCATGTGATTCAGCTGGCGGAAACGCACCGGCACGAGCGGACGCGGAACGCCCGGCGTGAACGGATCGGTCGAGACGCCGTCATATTCGTCGGAAACGAAGGTCGTCGGCGTGTTGTTGCCGAAGAACGCCTTCATCGTATCGACAGTCACGGCGCCAAACGTTGCGTGGCCCGACGGATAGGCCGGGAAGGGCGGCGTCGGACGGATCGGCGTGCCGTCATTGTTCGTGACCGAGATGCCGACCGGGGTCCAGTTTGGATCGCTCGGCGTATTCGCGACACCGTCATCAAGGCGGATTGCGGTCACTGGACGCCAGTAATTGAAGAAGTACTTGCTGTCCCAAGCCGCGATGCCCGCGTCGCCCATGCCGACATGGATGAGGGCGAGGTAACGCGCGAGTTCGTTCGTCTCGGTCAGGCCCTGTTCGAGCGCGACCTGGATCGCGATCTGCGCGTAAAGGCGCGGCGGCGTGCCAAGAAGGGCGGCGCCGTCATAGCCCCAGTAATTGCCGATAAAGCGGGCGGCTGCGGTCGATGTGTTCGGAATGCTGGTCGGAACGTCCGGCGCCTGACCGAGTTTCGAGACCTGGTTCCAGTTCTCGACATAAGTGACGCCCGAAAGCGGCGGCGCAGGCGTCCGGAACTGGTTGCCAGAGTTGAGGACGAACGGCTTAACCGCGCCCCAATGCGAGCCAATCGCAACGCCTTGCTGGCCGATCGGATCCGGCGACCAGCGATAGGTGACGCGCGGCAGTGCGGGATCGCTTTGCGGTCCGTTGACCGGTTCGCCGAACCAGTTGGTGCCGCCAGTGGCCGTCAAGCCGCCGGCGCCAGGCGCCACTTCGCCAATTTCCGACCCGTCGCCGGCGCGGCGCGCCAACATCGCGGCCGCTGAAGCTTCGCCGACGGCGCAACCGTCATTGGTCGACGCCGAATCGCCCAAAGCTGCGAGATCGGCTGCGAGCGCATTGCTGAAGCCGGGTTCGAGGCTGGAATAGACGACCGACAGAACGCCATGGGCCGCGCAGGCGATCGCCGCGTCGACCGAAGCGCCCGCCGCGGGGGCCGCGATGGTGTTGTAAGCGTTATATTCGTTGTCGAACGCGTTGACCGCGTCGAACACCGCCGTCTGCGTCATCGCAAAAGCGCGCGAGTTGCGCACCGGGCCGCCCTGCTGGAAGACACCGACGCCGGGCGTGTGGTCGTCAGCGTTCGCCTGCAGCATGATCTCATGCCAGCGAACGAGCGTGTCCGTCGGCGCCGCGTTGGCCGCCGCCGGCATGATCGACGACGCGAGCAGCGCCGTCGCCAAAACTTTGGTCGTTACTCTCATTGGGTTTTCCATTTCCACAAACGCGCCCCCGCGGGGCGCACAGTTGATTCAGCAGATATGGAAAGAGGTTTGAGGCGAGCGACGCGCTGCCAATTCTTTGTTCTCGCTTCGCCTCTCCCAACGCGATAGCGGCCTTCGATCGCTCCCATGCGATCATCGAACTTGCGTCCCCTCTCTCCAAAGGACGTGATGGGACTATACACAAACGTGATTTGCGCGCCATCGAAAACTCGCATCGCAAAACCTCTAAACAGAAGATTTCAAAGTTAAGAGCATGGATTTGTGAGGTGCGTCACAACCCTTTGGGGCGCGCATTTGAATCAAATCGCTTAATTGGCTCTTGCGCTGCAAAAAATCAGCAGACGTACTATGTTTGCGACGTCGAGTTCGTTAGAGCGCGAATCGCTTGCGGCATCGCCGCGACGATGTCTTCTGCGATCAGCCCGGAACCGGCGATCTGCCCGCAAGCGCCGTGTATATAGACCCCTGCAAGCGCCGCTTCAAATCCCGGCATACCGGTCGCGCGACGGCCCGCGATAAGGCCGGCGAGTACGTCGCCTGAACCGGCGGTTGCAAGATCGAATGGCGCATTCGCGTTTATGGCGACTCGTCCGTCCGGCGCCGCGATGACCGTATCGGCGCCTTTCAGCACGACCACGGCGCCGGCGCGTTGCGCTGCGGCGCGCGCAATAGCGATCCGCCCGCCGGCTAACGTTGCTTCTGCGGGAAAAATTTTGGCGAACTCGCCTGCGTGCGGCGTCAGCACGTCGTTCGGGCGCAGCATGGCGAACAGTGCAGACGGATCAGCCGAAAAACTTGTCAGGGCGTCGGCGTCTAGAATGGCGCCGGCTGAGGATCGCAAGATCGCCGCGACCTTCTCGCGCGTTCCGTCGCTGACGCCGGCGCCCGGACCAATGACCGCCGCAGTGAACCGCGCATCGTTCAGAGCGAGCGCCACCGCCGCCGCGTCATCGGCCTCCCTGACCATCACCGAAGATAAATGGGCCGCGTTCTCATCGGCCGCGTCCGCTGGCGAAAGGACGGTAACGACGCCCGCGCCCGCCCGTAGCGCCGCCATCGCCGCCAGACGCGCGGCGCCGGTCTTTAAACGCGGCCCCGAAACTACCGCTGCATGACCGCGCGCATATTTGTGCGTGTTCCAGGCAAGACGGCGCCAATGACGCGCGAACAAAGCCGGGTGGTTTTCAAAGAGGTCCGGCGTGACTGCGGCGACGTGCTCCTCCGCAACGCCGATGTCGGCGACGTCAACGGCGCCGCAGAGTGCGCGGCCCGGGAACAGAAGATGGCCCGGCTTGCGGGTGATGAAAGTGACGGTCGCAGCCGCCTCGATCGCCGCGCCGAGTACAGCGCCGCTGTCAGCATCGACGCCGGAAGGAAGGTCAATCGCGATCGCCGGCGCAGGATAAGCGTTCGCCGCGTCAATAATTTCTTTTATGCCGCCACTAACGGGACGGGAGAGCCCCGTTCCGAATATCGCATCGACAATGACGCCAGCGCCGTCCAGCACCACCGGCGCCAGCGCTTCAACCGGCCCGTCATAGAGCGAGGCCATCAACGCGGCGTCACCTCCAAGCGCACCGCGATCGCCTGCTAGCGCCAGCCGCACGGGCCAGCCCGCCTCTTTCAGTTTGCGTGCGACGACAAACCCGTCGCCGCCATTTGCGCCCGGACCGCACAGCACAACGGCGGAAGCGCGCGAGATCGTCCGCATAATGAACGAAGCGGCCGCAGATCCGGCGGCATCCATCATCGCTTTGCTTGGAAGGCCGCCCGCAATCGCGCGCGATTCGACCGCGCGCGTCTGACCGGCGGACAGGAGAATGAAAGGCGGGATCAGTTGACTTGCTCCTTAAGAACCGTTGTTCTCCCGCGTGCCTTCCGCGCAAGCACCGGAGCCCCGCGCCGCCGATGAAGAAGATCGAAGCCATCATCAAGCCCTTCAAGCTCGACGACGTAAAGGAGGCGCT
>CAZHUI010000120.1:872-8420 GCA_964535605.1 uncultured Caulobacterales bacterium | reverse complement strand
CGGTTCGTCGTCACCGCAAACAATTTTGATTCGGATCATCCGCCCGAAGCTCTAATCAGCTCTTGGATGGCCGCATCGGTTACGACGACGTTTATTTGTTCTGAGTTGCTCCGCGCTTGAAGAACCAATAGCAGCCGCGCCTTGTTGGAGAGCTTCGTGAATTCGGAGCGCGATTTGCTCTTCTCCTTAGCGGTTCGAATAGTTCTACAAGTCAAATCACTTGTAAAAGCCCATGCGGCGATCATGCATAGGCCAAGCAACAGCAGGATGGCGGCGATCGTATTGTTTGACTCGACTTTTTGCTCGAGGAGCCAAGCGTCGGGAACCGTGAGAGCGCCCGCGCCAAAAAGCGCAAGAATTAGCCCCAACTTCAAAAGACCTACTTTAAGTAGACCTTCGATTAGGAACTTTACAAAGTCGCCCATGCTGACGCTTCCTGATAACAGGGCCTCAATGTCTTGATTCGGCGGTTGTTAAGTAGAAACGATGCCCGCCGATCCTGTCGGTGGGATCCGCACTTGTTGTATCGGCCTTCCGTCTCAAACTCGCTCGATGATTATCGAGGAGGAACGCTTGACATTATGGGCGACAAGACTTAGCTAAGCTCGACTAAGAGAAGATGCCCCCCCATGCCAACCGTCAACATCCACAAGGCCAAAACCGAGCTCTCCCGTCTCGTCGAGGCGGTCGAGAACGGCGAAGTCGCCGAGATCATCATCGCGCGGAACGGTAAGCCCGCGGCGCGGCTCGCCCCGCTTGCGCCGAAGCCAGCCGGCCAGCGCATCGGCGTCGCCAAGGGCCAGTTCGTCGTCCCCGATCCGGACCCGGCGCTCGACGCCGAGATCGCCGCGCTGTTTCTCGGCCAGAAGCCAAAGCCGGCTCGGCGCGAAAAGTGAGGCTTCTACTCGATACGCATGTTGCGCTGTGGAGCATCACGGCCGACGAGAAGCTTACGGCGAAAGCCGCGGCGCTCATCGAAGACTCTTCAAACCAAATCTCCGTCAGCGTCGCGAGTCTCTGGGAAATCGCGATCAAGCATGCAACGAAGCGCAAGGGAGGCCGAGGCATGCCGATCAGCGCGCGCAAGGCGGCGGCGTTTTTCTCCGAAGCGGGCTTTGAGATTCTGCCAGCCTCCGCCCGCCACATATTCGAAGTCGAAGAGCTTGATCCGCTTCACGCCGACCCGTTTGACCGCCTCATCCTCGCCCAAGCTCGCGCGGAGGGTATGACGCTGCTCACGTCCGACGCTATACTGGCGAAATATCCGGGGGATGTGCGAAAGGTCTAGCGGGCCCGATGAGAGTTCCAACGCGCGGGAAATTCCCCGCGCGTTTTTTGTTCGCCTTCGTGCGTCGCCTGAACAACAGCAAATCATAATGTGGGGAGACGCCGTGCAAGATCTCAATAACAAGGTCATCCTGATCACCGGCGGCACATCGGGCCTCGGCGAGGCCGCCGCAAAATTGCTGGCCTCGTACGGCGCCAAAGTGGCGATCACCGGGCGCCGCGAGTCGCAAGGGAACGCCGTCGCCGACGCAATCGGGGCGGCGGGCGGCGAGGCGATGTTCATCAGGACCGACGTCACCGTGCGCGCCGACGTTGAAGCGATGGTCGCAAGGACAGTCGAGCGCTTCGGCCGGCTCGACGGCGCGGTCAACAACGCCGGCATCGCGACGTCGCCGTTCACAGCGGTCGCCGACATCGCGGATGAAGACTGGTACGGCGTCATCAACACCAATCTCAACGCCGTGTTCTTGAGCATGAAGGCTGAAATACCGGCGATGCTGAAGTCTGGCGGCGGCGCCATCGTCAACATGTCGTCCATGTACGGATTGATCGGAAACGATATCGGGCACGCCGCCTATTCCGCCTCGAAATTCGGCGTCATCGGCCTCACCAGGACCGCCGCGATCGATTACGCTCGCCAAGGCATCCGCGTGAATGCGGTCTGCCCCGGATTCTGCCATTCGGAAATGGTCGATCCCCATGTCGAGTCGAGCCCCGAGCTGTTCGGCAGGCTCTCGCATCGGCACAGCGCCATGAACCGGCTCGGCGAAGCAAGCGAGGTTGCGGACGTGATCGCCTGGCTCCTGTCGGCGAGGTCGAGTTTCGTCAACGGCGCGTCGATCCCCGTCGAGGGCGGCGAAACCTCGCGGCTCTACTGACGACCGGCGGCGGACAAAATGACGCTCGAAAAAATCTATTACGTCGGCCAGACGATTGCGGTTGTCGCCATTCTTGCCTCACTCGTCGCGCTCGTCTGGCAGGGACGTCCGAGTCAGAAGATGGACCGCGCCGCCGCCCAGCGTGATCTGCCGCTGCGGGTGCCGGAGTGGAGCCGGACGGTCAGTTGTGAAGGCGAGGGCGCATTTGATCGTTTCGTCCTGGGCGCGCGTGAATTCGATAAGGCTGCGCCCCTGACGCAAATGCATTTTTCGCATTTCCTCTCTGAATTTGGTTTCATCGCCGAATCCGCGCTGAACATGCGCAAGGATAAATTTTGCAGCGACGGGACCGGGGCCGGCATTGAGGGCAGCGTGCTTGGCCCCAATCGCACGCAAGGCGGACGTCAATGGTGGGAACATGGGCGGAAAGTTTTCGGGTCGGAGATCGTAGCGTATCTGGATAGGCTCCTGAGACAAATCGAACCGTCCACGCCCGATTTTCTGACCGCGTTCCCAATGTATCTCGGCCGCATAAACGAGCTGGATGCGGCGAAGCAGCGTTCGTTCAAACCGCAGGAAACCAAACCTTGATCCCGCAGGACAAACTCGACGCCCTGATCGCCAAATTCGAGAAGGTCGAAGCAGCGATGTCGTCCGCGACAAAAGGCGAGGAGATCGTGCGCCTGTCGAAGGAGCATGGCGAATTAAAGCCCGTCGCCGAACAGGCGCGCGCGCTTGCCTCGATCCGCAGGCAGATGATCGAGCTTGAAGAGCTTGCCAAAGGGCCTGACAAGGACATGGCCGAGATGGCCCACGCCGAATTGCAGGAGCTGAAAGAAAAAGCGCCGGCGGTCGAGCAGGATCTGCAGATCATGCTGCTCCCGAAGGACAAGGCGGACGACAGTTCCGTCATCCTCGAAGTGCGCGCCGGCACCGGCGGCGACGAGGCGGCGATTTTCGCGGGCGACCTCTTCAAGATGTATCAGCGTTACGCCGGCCTCCAGGGATGGCGGGTCGAAGTGCTGTCGATGTCCGAAGCGGAAAAGGGCGGCTACAAGGAGGTTCAGGCCTCGATCAAGGGCGACGGCGTCTTCGCGCGGATGAAATTCGAGGCGGGCGTCCACCGCGTGCAGCGCGTGCCGGAAACCGAAACGCAAGGGCGCATCCATACCTCGGCCGCGACGGTCGCCGTGCTGCCTGAGCCTGAAGACGTCGACATCGTCATCAATGACGCCGATCTCCGGATTGACGTGTTCCGCGCGTCCGGGCCGGGCGGGCAGTCGGTCAACACGACGGATTCGGCGGTCAGGATCACGCACCTGCCGACCGGCGTTTCGGTGAGCCAGCAGGATGAGAAATCGCAGCACAAGAACCGCGCCAAGGCGATGCTGATCCTGCGCGCGCGCCTTTATGAGGCGGAACGCGCGCGCCTAGACGCCGAACGCTCGGCGCAAAGGAAAGGCATGGTCGGCTCGGGCGACCGGTCGGAGCGCATCCGCACCTACAATTATCCGCAAAGCCGCGTCACCGATCACCGCATCAATCTGACGCTCTACAATCTTGACGACGTCATTCGCGGCGACGCGCTGAACCAGCTTGTCGATGCGCTGGTCAGTCAGGACCGCGCCGACCGGCTCGCCTCGCTCAATGCCGGCGCCTGATCTCCCGGCGTCCGCGTCGCTCGGCGCCGCGCTGCGCTGGGGCGCGGCAAAGCTTGGCGCCTCGCCGACCGCGACGCTCGATGCTCGCGTCCTGATGAAGGCCGCGTCTGGGCTCGACGATCTGGGGCTGATCCTCAACGACGGCCAAGCGCTCACCGCCGAAGCGCGCGACCGATTCGCGGCGATGATCGCGCGGCGCGCCCTGCAGGAGCCCGTCGCCTACATCACCGGCAAGCGCGAATTCTGGTCCTTGCCGATACTGGTGGAACCCGGAATTCTCGTTCCGCGTGCGGACAGCGAGACATTGATCGCAGCGATCCTCGACCGGCGGGACGCGATCAGGCCCTGGCGCATCCTCGATCTTGGCTGCGGCTCTGGCGCGCTTCTTTGCGCCTTGCTGGCCTCAATGCCGAACGCCACAGGTCTCGGCGTCGATATCAGCGAGAAAGCGGTCGCGCTGACCAATCGCAATCTTGCCGCGCGCGGATTTTCCGCGCGCGGGCAGGCGGTGTCCGGCGACTGGACGGCGCCGGCCTCGGGCCGTCTCGACATAATCATTTCGAATCCGCCCTACATCGCCGATGGCGCGCGTCAGACTTTGCCCCGCGACGTCGGCGCCTATGAAGACCCCCGCGCGCTCTTCGCGGGGGCGGACGGCCTTGACGCCTATCGAGCGCTTGCGCGGCTGTTGCCCGCGTCGGCGTCACGCGGCGCCTTGATTGTGCTGGAGCTTGGGGCCGGACAGGCTTCAGAGGCCGCGGCGCTCTTTCGCGCGGCGTTCCCCGAGGCCGTCATTACAACCCGCCCGGACCTTGCGGGGACCGCCCGCGCGTTAATCATTGACCTCGCCGATGGGGCGCGCTAACCTTTCCTTCAAGTCTGGCGGCTGATAAATCGCCGGAACGAGCAAAGCGCATCGCCCTATGAGGCGCGCCGCTCAGAAACTCCAAAGAGACTGAAGTCAGCAGCAACGCGCTGCGGGGTGCAAGAACGAGCGACAACAAGCGTAAAGGGCCTGGCCCGACGGACGACGCGAAAAGCGCGCCGGCGGTAGTTGTTTGAAAACAGCTGCGGCGATCCCCCGAATGGATCTCGGTTGCAATGGGGAAAAGGCGGCGTCACGCCGCATCAACGGTTAGTTTGAAACAGCAGAGACAATGAACAATCATTTCATGAAGCGCGGCCGCAACCAGCGTCGCCGCCAGGGCGGAGGCCCGAACCCTAATCGCGCGCTCGACTCGAACGGGCCCGATGTCAGGATCCGCGGCACTGCGCAGCAGATTTACGACAAATACCTCGCCCTCGCGCGCGACGCGCAATCGAGCGGGGACCGCGTGAAGGCGGAAAACTACCTTCAGCACGCAGAGCACTATTTTCGCGTGTTGCGCTCCGTGCAGGGCGCCGCACCGGTGTCGCAGTTCGACCAGAATCAGGACGGCGATCTCGACGGCGACCAGCCCGGCGTCAGCGACCAGCGCGATCGCCAGCAGCAGTCCTTTGGCGGCGACGATCAGGGCGACGGCGATGCAGGACAGGATGACCAGCCCGAAGTCGCGGCCTATGGCGACGACCGGGGCCAGGAGCCGCGGCAGGACCAGCGCCCGCAACACAATAACAACCAGAACGCCGGCCAAAACGCCGGCCCGAACGCCAGTCAGAACGGGGGCGATCACGAAAGCCGCCGCCGCCGCCGCCGACCGCGTCGTAACCGCGAAGATGGCGGCGCGCCGGCTGAAGAAGGCGCCGGCGCCGATCAGGACGTCGAGCCCGTTTCGGTCTGACCCGCCGCGCGCGGCTTCGGCATTGACGCTGTCGCCGAGCCTTGAAAGGCGACGGTGACGGGCGGAAACTCGGGGCGTTCGCTTCGGAGCTCCCGATGACGTCACAAACCGCTCTCTTTGACCTTGCCGGCAAGCGCGCCGTTGTCACCGGCGCCTCGCGCGGCATCGGCGAAGCGATCGCGACGCGGCTCGCCGAACACGGCGCTGACGTTGTTGTCGCCAGCCGGAAGATCGAGGCGTGCGAAACGGTCGCGGCGAAAATCAATGCCGGCCTCGGGCGCAAGGCTGCGCGCGCGGCGCAATGTCACATCGGCCGCAAGGAAGACATCGAAGCGTTGATTGCTTTCGCCGAGCGCGAGATGGGCGGCGTCGACATCCTTGTGTCGAATGCGGCGATCAACCCGCATTTCGGCCCCTCGGAAACGATCACCGACGAACAGTTCGACAAGATCATCACCGCAAACGTCAAAGCTTCGCACTGGCTCGCGCAATTGACGATGCCGAAAATGCGCGCGCGGGGAGGGGGCGCCTTTATCGTCGTCTCCTCGATCGGGGCTTTCGTCGGCACCCATGCGATCGGCGTCTACAATCTGTCGAAAGCGGCCGACCTGCAGCTCGTGCGCAATCTCGCTGTCGAATACGGACCATCGGGCGTGCGCGCCAATGCGATCTGCCCCGGCATCGTCAAGACGCATATGGCGGAGGCGCTGTGGAAGGACCCGAAGATCGAAGCCTCGATTACAAAATCGCTGCCGCTGCGCCGCTTCGGCGAGCCTGACGACATTGCGGGCGCGGCGGTTTTTCTCGCTTCGCCGGCGTCGCGGTGGATGACCGGCCAGCAGATCGTCGTCGACGGCGGCGCGCTGATCAGTCTGGGCGGCCTCTAGCAGGCGCTCCGGCCTTGCGCGGCGGCCGATCGATCCTATGTTTTGAGCAATGCCGGGCCGCCTCCAAGAGGGGTCCGGCGCCTCCCAATGACGCTTATCCAAGGTCAAGCCGATGCAATTTGAAAACTACACAGACCGCGCCCGCGGTCTCATTCAGGCCGCGCAAGGCATTGCGCTGCGCGACGGCCATCAGCAGTTCATGCCCGAACATCTTCTCAAAGGTCTCCTCGACGATCAGGAGGGCCTTGCCGCCAATCTTCTGAAAGCCGCCGGCGCAAAGCCCGATCAAGCGCTGGCCGCGACCGAAGCCGCGTTAAAAAAGCTCCCGAAGGTTCAAGGCGGCAGCGGTCAGATCTATCTCGCCCCGGCGCTTGCGCGCGTGTTCGCCTCGGCGGAGGAGCAATCGAAGAAAGCCGGCGACGCGTTTGTTAGCGCGGAACGCCTTCTCGTGGCGCTGGCGATGACGCCCGACGCCGAGGCCTCGAAAATCCTGAAGACCGCCGGCGCGACGCCGCAGACGATCAACGCCGCGATCAACGATCTCCGCAAGGGACGCACCGCCGACAGCGCTTCGGCCGAGCAAGGCTATGACGCGCTGAAACGCTATGCACGCGACCTCACGGAGGCCGCGCGCGCGGGCAAGCTCGATCCCGTCATCGGGCGCGACGAAGAAATCCGGCGCGCCATGCAGGTGCTGGCGCGCCGCACCAAGAACAATCCGGTGCTCATCGGCGAACCCGGCGTCGGCAAGACGGCGATCGCCGAAGGCCTCGCGCTGCGCATCGTCAAGGGCGACGTGCCGGAAAGCCTCAAGAACAAAAAATTGTTGGCGCTCGATATGGGCGCGCTCATCGCCGGCGCGAAATATCGCGGCGAGTTCGAAGAGCGGTTGAAAGCGGTGTTGTCCGAGGTGACGGCCGCCGAAGGCCAGATCATTCTCTTCATCGACGAGATGCACACGCTTGTCGGGGCCGGAAAATCCGAAGGCGCTATGGACGCCTCGAACCTTTTGAAACCGGCGCTTGCGCGCGGCGAGCTGCACTGCATCGGCGCG
>CAZHUI010000120.1:0-862 GCA_964535605.1 uncultured Caulobacterales bacterium | reverse complement strand
CGAAAAAGACGCCGCGCTTGCGCGCCGCTTTCAGGCGGTGTTCATCGAGGAGCCGACCGTCGAGGACACGATTTCAATCCTGCGCGGCCTGAAGGAGAAATACGAACTTCACCACGGGGTGCGGATTTCCGACAGCGCGATCGTCGCCGCCGCGACCTTGTCGAACCGCTACATCACCGACCGTTTCCTGCCGGACAAGGCGATCGATCTTGTCGATGAAGCCGCCTCGCGCCTCAGGATGGAAGTCGATTCCAAGCCCGAAGAGCTTGACGAGCTTGACCGCCGTATCATCCAGCTGAAGATCGAACGCGAAGCGCTGAAAAAAGAAAGCGACGCCGCCTCGCGCGACCGTCTCGAAACGCTGGAAGAGGAACTGGCGGGCCTCGAAGAAAAATCGAACGCGCTGACCGCGCAGTGGCGCGCCGAGAAGGAAAGCCTCGCGACGGCGACGAAGGTCAAGGAAGAGCTTGACCAGGCGCGTCAGGGTCTCGCCGAGGCCGAGCGCCGGGGCGACCTCCTGCGCGCGTCGGAGCTGAAATACGGCGCCATCCCCGCACTCGAGAAAAAACTCGCCGAGGCCGAAGCGCGCGAGGACAAGGCGACGCTCGTCGACGAAGTCGTCGACGCGGAAATGATCGCCAGCGTCGTCTCGCGCTGGACGGGCGTTCCGGTCGACAAGATGCTCGAAGGCGAGCGCGAAAAACTGTTGCGCATGGAAGAGGCGATCGGCCGGCGCGTCATCGGCCAGCGCGAAGCAGTCGAGGCGGTGTCGTCCGCCGTGCGCCGCGCGCGCGCGGGCCTCAAGGACCCCAACCGTCCCATCGGCTCATTCCTGTTCCTCGGCCCGACCGGCGTCGGCAAG
>CAZHUI010000119.1:0-8440 GCA_964535605.1 uncultured Caulobacterales bacterium | reverse complement strand
GATGATGTCCATCGTCGCCATGGCGAGGCCGGCGCCGTTCACCATGCAGCCGATATTGCCGTCGAGCTTGACGTAGGAGAGGTCGAATTCCTTCGCGCGGCGTTCAAACTCGTTTTCCTCCGTCTCGTCGCGCATCGCCGCGACATCGGCATGCCGGTAAATCGCGTTGTCGTCGAAGCCGACCTTGGCGTCGAGCACGCGCAAATTGCCGTCCGTCGTGACGATCAGCGGATTGACCTCCAGCATCGCCATGTCTTTGTCGGTGAACGCCTTATAGAGCTGCGCCGTCAGCTTGCCGCACTGACGGCCAAGATCGCCCTTCAATTGCAGCGCGTCGGCGATGCGGCGGCCGTGATGGGGCTTGAAGCCGGTCGCGGGGTCGATCCTTACCGTGACGATTTTTTCCGGAGTCTCTTCGGCGACTTCCTCGATGTTCACCCCGCCCTCGGTCGAGACGATGAAGGCGACGCTCGCGGTGTCGCGATCGACAAGCGCGGAGAGGTAAAGCTCGCGCGCGATGTCCGACCCGTCCTCGATATAGATGCGACCCACCTGCTTGCCGGCTTCGCCTGTCTGCTTGGTGACGAGCGTTGCGCCGAGCATCTGTCGCGTGAATTCGGCCGCCTCGGCCGGGGATTTCGCAAGGCGCACGCCGCCTTTTTCGCCCGCCGACGCCTCTTTGAATTTGCCTTTGCCGCGTCCGCCCGCGTGGATCTGCGCTTTGACGACGTAGAGCGGGCCGGGGAGGGTTTTGGCCGCCGTCTCGGCGTCTTTGGCGTCGAGTACGGCGACGCCTTTTGACACCGGCACGCCGAAGGACTTCAGCAGCTCTTTGGCCTGGTATTCGTGGATGTTCATGGCGGCTCCTCAAGGGGTCGGAAGGGGGCGGGCCCCGCTTAGCCCGCGGCGGCTGTTGCGGCAACGGGCGGGGCTTCCAGAAAATGTGATAGGGCGGGGCACGCGCCCCGGATTATGGTGGCGCCGAATTCTTGAGGAGAAACGCCCATGCTCGCCCGATCCGCCGCCGCCTTGCTTGCGGCCGTCGCCCTGACGCTCTCAACCGCCGCCGCCGAACTCGGCCCGAAAACGGGCGCCCCCATTCCGCATGATCTGTCGGCGACCGACGCAAGCGGCGCGGCGCGCAGCTTCGAGACGCTCGTCGGCGAAAAAGGCATGGCGCTCTTCTTCGTCCGCTCCGTCGACTGGTGCCCCTATTGCAAGGCGCAGACGCTGAGCGTTGACGCCGCGCGCGCCGAGTTTGAAAAGCGCGGCCTGTCGGTCGTGTTCATCAGCTATGACAGCGCGGAAAAGCAAAAGGCCTTCGCGCAGGGAAAGAATGTCAGCTTGACGCTGCTTTCCGACCCCGAGTCGAAAATCATCGACGCTTTCGGGCTCCGGAATGAGAAGCATACGTCAGGCCGCTTCGCCGGCATCCCGCATCCCGCCGCCTTCATCGTGAAACCTGACAAGACGATCGCGGCAAAATTGTTCGAAGCCGATTACGCAACGAACGACAAGAGCTACGTCAACCGGCCGGAGGTCGGCGCCGTGCTGGCGGCGGCGGACGCTTCGCTCTAAACGCGGCTGCGCCCGCGCCTTGTCCGGAGCGGCGAAAGGGCTAGGGTCTCCCGCAGCCGCTTTATCGCCGCGCGCCTCGGCGTTGCGCCAACCATCGGGGAACTTATGAAATTACGCCACTTGCTTGCGGCCGTCTCGGCCAGCGCGATTGCGCTCACCGCGCCCGCCTTCGCGCAAGGCGACCTGCGCGCCGAGATCGCCGCCGACTACAAGGCCAATCTCGCGCCGCTTTTCGATTATTTCCATCGCAATCCGGAACTCTCGCACCGCGAATTCAAGACGGCGGAGCGGCTAGCGAAGGAGATCCGCGCGCTCGGCTATGAGGTGACGGAAAAAGTCGGCGGCACGGGCGTTGTCGCCGTGATGAAGAACGGCGACGGGCCGACGGTGATGATCCGCGCCGATATGGACGGCCTTCCCGTGAAGGAAGATTCGGGCCTCGCTTACGCCTCGACTGTCACGCAGGAAGACATCGACGGCGTCGTCAAGCCGGTGATGCACGCCTGCGGCCACGACACGCACATCACTTCGCTTGTCGGCACGGCGCGCGCGCTTGCTGCGCGCAAAGGTCAGTGGAATGGAACGCTCGTCCTCATCGGCCAGCCGGCGGAAGAACGCATTTCCGGCGCGCGCGACATGCTGGCGGACGGTCTCTACAAGCGTTTCCCGAAACCCGACTACGCAATCGCGTTCCACGTCGCAGCGGACCGTCCCTCTGGCAAGATCGAAGTGCCGCTCGGCGCCGCCTACGCCAGCGCCGACAGCGTCGACATCATCGTCAAGGGCGTCGGCGCGCACGGCGCCTCGCCCAATAAGGGGATCGATCCTGTTCTGGTCGCCGCGCAGATCGTCGTGTCGCTGCAGTCGGTGGTGTCGCGCTCGATCGATCCTTTGCAGCCCGGCGTCATAACGGTGGGCGCGATCCATGGCGGAACGAAGCACAACATTATCGGCGACAAGGTCGAAATGCAGCTGACCGTGCGCTCGCTCGACCCGGCGGTGCGCCTGCAATTGCTCGACGGCATCGACCGCGTCGCGAAAGGCGTCGCCCTGTCGATGGGCGTGCCGGAAAAGCTGCTGCCGGAAGTGATCCGCTCCAAGACGGAATCAACGCCGCCGACCGTCAACGACGCGGCGACGGCGGCGATCGTCAAGGAAGCGCTGATCGCCGGGATGGGCGCCGACGCGCTGGTCGACCTGCCGCCCGAAGGCATGGGCGCTGAAGACTTCGCCTATTTCATCACCCCGGAATCGGGCGTCAAAGGCGTTTATTTCGCGGTCGGCGGTACACCCGCGAAGGAGGTGGAGGCGGCGCCGTCGCACCATTCGCCCTTCTTCAAGGTCGAGCCCGAGCCTTCAATCACCGCCGCGACGGAAGCGATGGTGATCGCCGCGATGCGGCTCTTTAACGGGAAGTGACGGCCGGCTCGATCAGATCCCACTTCATTCCGTAAAGATCCTCGAACACCGCGACAACGCCGTAGGGCTCGTGTCGCGGGGGTTCGAGGAATCTGACGCCTTTCGCCAGCAGGGCGCCGTGGTCCCGGGCAAAATCATCCGTGTACAGAAAAAGAAAGACGCGCCCGCCCGCCTGCGCGCCGACCGCCGCTTCCTGCGCCGCGCCGTCGGCCTTTGCGAGTAGGAGGCTCGTCCCGCGGCCTGGCGGCGCGACGACCACCCAGCGTTTTGCGGGCGCCAGCGGCGCGTCTTCAACAAGCGCGAAGCCGAGCGTCTCCGTGAACCAGCGGATCGCTGCGTCATAGTCGCGGACGAGATAGGCGACGTGCGCGAGCCTCATATGAAAATCGCGACCGACTGACGCCCGGCGATGACGGGCTCACCTTTGCAGCTCCAGACGTACATGTCCTGGCTCGAATAGCCCTCGGCCGCGTTCTCGGCCCGGCTTTCGAGAAGCCACCAGCCGTCGTCCGTCTGCGGATGATCGGTCAGGAAATTGAGGCCCCAGGTCATCGAGCTGATGCGGGCGAAGGTCGGGAACATCGGCATCATCGCCGGCGGCGGCATGTCGGCGACGGCGAAGGCGGCGATAATGTCCGTATACGTCGCCATCCGTTCTATTTCGGCAAGCCGGAATAGCCTGCCGCTTCGCGCAGGGCCGCGCCGTCCATCATCAGGCCGTTCTGCATGACGAGCTCAACCTGGCGCAGCGCGCCGATTGACGTCGCAACGTCGCCGTTGACGAGGAGGAGGTCCGCCTCCTGTCCGGCGGCGATCGTTCCGACCTTGTCTTCAAGGCCGAATACTTTCGCCGCGCCGCTCGTCGCCGTCGACAGCGCTTCGGCGTTGGTCATGCCGGCGGTGACGTAAAGTTCCATCTCGCGGATAAGGTCGGACGGATAGCCGTCTGTCCCTGCGACGATCGGCACGCCCTTTTCGTGCAACAGGCGCACGGTCTCGACGAGTTTTGCGAAACTCGCGCGCATGTCGGCGCGGGTCGCGTCATAGCCCTCCGGCGCGACAAGGCCGCCCGACTTGAACTGGCGTTCAACCTGCGGCGGCACGACGCCGATGAAAGGCAGGGCCGCCGCGGCGACCTCGCCCTGTTCCGGCACGAAGCTTTGTTCGTAGACGGCCAAAGTCGGATCGATGACGATCCCTTTCGCCGCCAGCGTGTCGATAAAGCCTTTCATCGGCTCGGCGTTGAGATCAATGTTCTGTGCGTGTTTGCCGGGCCCGAAGAAGCGGTTGAGACCGTTCGAAGTTTTCACGACATCGTCCGGCATCGCGTCCATGACGACGAAATTGATGTGATTGATGCCGTCATAGCCGGCTGCGACAGCTTCCGACGGGCGCATGCCGGCGGGGATGTGCCCCTGCACGCTCATGCCGAGCCGGTGCGCTTCAGCAGCGAGCGGCGCCACCCATTCGGGATTGATGGTGCCATAGAGCTTGACGCCGAGATGGCCTTCTTCCTTGGCGATGGCGAGTTCCCTGACACCGTCCTCAACCGAACGGATGCGCACGAAGCCCTGCGCCGACAGCGGCCCGTCGCCGTCCATGCCGAGGATCGGAAACAGCGTCGGTCCCAGCAGTTCGCCGCTATCGATGCGTTTCTTCCGTGCAAGGAGCGTTTTCTTTTCATTGCCGATGTCGCGCGCATTGACGACGCCCTGGCTGAGGGCGAGGACGCCGGAGCCGTCGCCGCCGGAATGGTAGTGCATGTCCCAAAGGCCGGGGACGAGGGTTTTCCCCGTGCCGTCGATGACGGTTACGCCGTCCAGCGCCCTCATCTTCTTGCCCTTGCCGACCGCGCTGATTGCGCCGCCCTCGACCAGCACCGACATTTTCTTCCTGAAGGCCGCGCCGTCAAAGATCGTGACATTCCTGAACAGCACGGCGCCGTCGGGCTTCTTGGCGATCTTCGCGACGAGCGCCGGCGCGCGCGCGGCGAGCGCCGCCGTTTCGGCGTCGATGAGCTGCTGGCGCACGCCCTCCCAGCCTTTCGGCAGCCACGACAGCCAGCCGACCGTCGCGAAGAACTCGCCCTTGTCATCGACCCAGACGACCGCGGGCTCGAAGGAAAGCCCTTCGACGGCCTTCGCGGTCAGCGTTTTCTTCTTGCCCTTCGCCGTGACCTCTAGCGTCGTCAGGTCGCTGATGCGCGCCGCGCCGCCGGGCAGCGCGTCGAGCCGCCCGTCGGCGTCTTTCAGAAGGGCGCCGATCAGCACCGCGCTCACATCCGCCGGCCCGCCGAACGGGACATAGATGAGGTTCTCGCGCCACGGCGCCTCGCCAGCGTCGGCCGGCGTTTTCCAGCGCGCGACATTGTTCTCGATACGGAAGGTCTCGCCCGCGTCGCCCGAAGGCGTGACGCCCCTGATCTCCAGCGACGTCGGCAAGCCGTCGGCGCCGATCGTCGTCGCGTGGTCGACGTCATAGGTGAGGCCGCGCAGCACGATTTTCATGCGCGCGCGGCGCACGCCGTCCTTGTCGGTCCAGACTTTCTCGTCGCCATGCTGGCCGCCGGCGGAAAGGATCGACCAGACTTTGGCGCTCGCCGGCGCCTCGGCGAGGTCAGCGGCAATTGCGACTGCAAAGAGGCTCGATCCGGCGGCGAAAAGGGCGGCGAGTTTTTTCATGGGATTCTTCCAGATGGCGGCGCGGGCAGGGTAGGGACCGATTCGGGACCGCGCCACGCTGGCGCGCACCTCAAATCTCCGCGACAGTCCGTAAAATCCGTACAGTCCGGAGACTTCGGCACGAACCCTTGCGCTTGATCCCGCCAAATCCGCGGGCTTCAGCGATAGTGCCCGTACAGTCCGGACCGTCGCCGATAGCGCGAGGAGGCCCCGCGCCGCGCGAAGGGCGCCGGCCCACGCCGTCCGCCGCATTGAAATTTCCGCACTGTCCCGCACGTCCGTTCCGCTTTCCTCGCCATAGCGCCGGATTGGCGCTGCGAAAGGCATTATAAGGCCGCCCAGAAGGTGTAGGACGGATTTTTGTTTCGTATACGGATCAAAGACTTAGATGGTTAACGCCAGAATGTCGCGAGGGGCCCTTTCCGCGCCGGCCGCGTTGCGGTTTGCCTGATTGAGCGCCGCAAAAGCGCAAACAGCGCCGCTTTCCGGGAATAAAGGCTTGCCGGGCCGGAAATGTGATAGTGTGCGCCAACGCATGGCTTTCCGCCGTGCGGTTCAAAGGAGATCGCTCATGTCTATGGAAGGCGTTCTCATCTGGCTCGTCATCGGCGCTGTCGCCGGCTGGGCGGCCGGCAATATCGTCAAGGGCTATGGCTTCGGCCTGGTCGGCAACATCGTCGTCGGCATCGTCGGCGCCTTTGTCGGCGGCTTTGTCTTCGGCGCCATTGGCGTCGTCAATACAATGGGTCTTCTCGGCACGCTGATCGGCGCGACCGCCGGCGCTGTGCTGCTGCTCGTCGCGCTGCGCTTCATCAAGCGCGCCTGAGGGGCGGCCCGCCAGCGTTCTTCGAACGCCCGCTTGGGCGCGCTCGCCAGCAGCGCGCCCGGCGGAGCCCGTATTCCGTCAGGGGGCGGACTTTATGCAGAAGCCGGCGGGCGAAGCGCGCGGGCGATCGCCGGGCGCACGCGCAGGAACAGGCGATAGGCGCGCTCCAGCAGCCACAGCGCGGGCGGAAGCTGCGCGATGAGGCCTAGCGGGCGCAGCAGCGGGATCGCCCGCCACATCGCCGCAAACGCCGCCGCGCCGGAGACAATCGGCCCGCCGGCCTCCTGCGCGTGAAACCGCGCGAGCAGATCGGCGCGATCAATCGGGCACTCGGCGGCGG
Organism: uncultured Caulobacterales bacterium; assembly: GCA_964535605.1. Lineage (GTDB taxonomy): Bacteria > Pseudomonadota > Alphaproteobacteria > Caulobacterales > Parvularculaceae > Amphiplicatus. The sequence continues at coordinate 1,596 of CAZHUI010000119.1, read as the reverse complement.
AGGCCGCATCGACAAACTCAATCGCGCCATCGCGGTCCAGCCGCCGCATCAACCCGATCTCGCGCGTGCAGAGCGGGTAGGCGCCGTCGAACCAGACGGTGAGGGCGGGGGCGGGCATGATGGGACTTCGCGGGGCGTGCGCGGGCGGATGACGGCGCCGCGCCCATTGCGCCGGCGCGCGCGATATGAAACAGCGCCCGCCATGATCGCAATTCAGGACAGAGCGCGCGGGTGACGGCGCCAACCGATTTTCGCCGCGTGCTGCTGCTCGGCGCGACCGGCTCGATCGGCCGCGCGACGGCGCGGGCGCTCGTCGAAAACGGGCATGAGGTCACAGCGCTCATCCGCGCTGGCGCCGATGCGGCGGGCCTCGATGGCGTGATCCTGCGCCGGGGGGAGGCGACAGACGCCGCCTCGCTCGCCCGCGACGGCTTTGCGGGCGAAGCTTTCGACGCGGTCGTCTCCTGCCTCGCTTCGCGGAACGGCGCGCCCGACGACGCCTGGGCCGTCGATTACGCCGCGCATGTCGCCGCGCTGGACCTTGCGGAGCGCGCGGGCGTCCGGCGCTTCGTGCAGCTCTCCGCGATCTGCGTGCAGAAGCCGCGGCTCGCCTTCCAGCATGCAAAGCTCGCCTTCGAGGCCAAGCTCATGGCCTCGGCATTGCCATGGACGATCATCCGCCCGACCGCCTATTTCAAATCGCTGTCAGGCCAGCTCGCGCGCCTGCGCGCCGGCAAACCGTTCCTCATGTTTGGCGACGGGCGTCTGACATCGACAAAGCCGGTCAGCGACGGCGACCTTGCGCGCTTCATCGCCGCGCGGCTTGAGGACAGCGCGGCGGCGGGGCGCATCCTCCCCATCGGCGGCCCGGGCCCCGCGATCACCCCGCGCGAACAGGGCGAAATGTTCTTCGCAGCGCTGGGGCTTCACCCACGCTTTTCGTCGGTTCCGCCCGCCATGCTCGCCGGCGCCGCAAGGGTGCTCGACGTCGCCGGAACGCTCGCGCCACCGCTCAAAGCGAAAGCGGAGTTCGCCCGCATCGGCCATTACTACGCGACAGAGTCGATGCTCGTCTGGGACGAGGCCAACGGACGCTACGACGCCGACGCGACGCCGGAAACGGGAGAGGAAACGCTGTTGGATTTTTACGAGCGGCTTGTGCGCGGGGAGGCGGCGGCGGACCTTGGGGCGCACCGGGCGTTTTGAGAGGCAGAGAGGTCCTTCATCCTGAGGAGCCGCCGAAGGCGGCGTCACGAAGGATGCGGCCCCGCGCGGCATCCTTCGTGACGCGCGCGAAGTCGCGCGCTCGGCAGGATGAAGGCTGCTGGGCTCATGCCATAGTTGCGCCACATAGAAGTTGCGCTCGGTGCCGAGCGCTATGGTACTACCTTCAATGGCCCGTCACCAATGGTTGCCGAGATTCTATTGCTTATAGAGGATCTAAATGTGGCCAGACCGTCTGCAGTCCATCCAATATGATTGTACTGTCGCGTATCAAAATGAAGCTTTGCTATCAGATCCGCTCGGCATGTAGAAATGACCTCTAATACCAACTCTCGCTGACGATCATGCATGGGCCCAATCGCGCAGGCCGAT
>CAZHUI010000118.1:2407-8605 GCA_964535605.1 uncultured Caulobacterales bacterium | reverse complement strand
CGAGCGCGATCATCAAACAGAATCTCTGGGCGAGCCTGGGCGTCGTCGCGCTTCTGATCCCGGCGACGCTCTTCGGACTTAACATCGGCGCGGCGATCGTCGTCCACGAAGGCTCGACGCTGATCGTCGTCGCCAACGCGCTGCGCCTGATCGCCTACCGCCGGGGGAAAAGTGATTGATTTGCCGCTCGGCGAGCGTCGCAAGCGCCTTATGTCCCCTGATTTGGCCGCCAAGGGCCAATTTGCCGCTTGTCGCCTTATATGACACGTTAAGAAATTCTGTGTAGAAGCGTCCTATGTTCTGCTTGCGCCGATGCCTCGCGGTCCTGATGACGGTCGCTCTCGCCCTCTACGGCGCGGCCGCGACATCGACCGCGCATGCGCACACCTATTCGGGATTTCACGATGTCCATGTCCTCGGCGACGATCATCGGCACGGTGACGCCGACCATCAAGAGGATTTTGCCGACGCCGGCTTCCGCGCACCAGTCGGCGATCCCCTGGAGCCGGCCTCGGACCATCACGAAAGCGGCTTTCATTCGCACGCCGCGCCGCAATTCGGCCCGGCCGATTCACTGAGCGTCCTCAGTATCGCGCTTGCGTCGCAGCGCGCGTATTTCTTCGATCCCGACGGACTGTCGTCCAAAGCCCGGGACGAGTCTCCCTTCAAGCCTCCCCGCACATCCCTCTGATCGAAACGCCGACGCCGCGCATAGTGGCGCCTTCATCGTTTGCGACAGAGGAGGAACTCCTTGCGACTCGTTATCTCGGCGACCCTTTGGGGGATCGCCCTCATCACCGGCGCGCCCGCGCAGGCGCAAGAAACCTTGACCCGCCTGGAAGCGGTGCGCCGCGCGCTGGGCGACGATCCGGGCGTTGCGGCGGCGCGCGAGGGCGCGAACGCCGCTGAAGCATTAGTCCTCCAGGCTGGCGCGCGCGCCAATCCGACGCTCGACGTGCTGCTCGAAGATTTCGGCGGCACGGACACGTTTTCCGGGGTCGATGGCGCACAGGCGACCTATTCCCTGAGCCAGGAGTTCTCGCTCGGCGGCGACAGGCGCGCGCGACGGCGCGCCGCGCAAGGGGAGGCCGCGGCCGCGGTGCTCCGTGCAGGCTTGTCGCGCGCCGACCTTCAGGAGGCGGTCGAAGCCGCCTTTGTCGACGCGCAGGCGGCCGAGGCGCTGGCCCGGGTCGCGACGCGCCGCGTCGCAACCGCGCGGGAGCTGTCAGCGGCGGTCGCCCGCCGGGTCGCCGCAGCTCGCGACCCCGCCGCCGCCCGATCGCGCGTCGCCGCGCAACTGGCGGAAGCTGAAACCACTGAAGCTGGCGCGATAGCGCGCGCGGCAGCGGCGAAAGAGGCGCTGGCAAGCTATTGGGGCGGCGAAACCACTTTCAGTCTCGACGCCCGATCGTTCGAGACCATCGCGCTTCGCGGCGCTACCGAAACGATTTCAGCCGACATCGCACTTGCCGAAGCGGAGCGCGCGCGCGCGGCGGCCGAGGTCGATGTCGAACGCGCGAAGCAAAGGCCGGACCCGAGCGTCACCGCCGGCTTCCGGCAATTGCGCCAGTCGGATAGTTCCGCGTTCATCGTCGGCGTCAGCGTGCCCTTGCCGATCTGGAACCGGAATGCCGGCGCCATCGCATCGGCGCGCGCGAAAGCGACTCGCGCCGACTATGAACTGAAGGCGCGCGAGCGCGCATTAGCGCGCGAAACCGCTTATCTAGCCTCGCAGGCGACGGCCGCACGCGGCGAGATAGAGGCCTATGCGACGCGCATCATTCCGGGCACGGAGCAGGCGCACAGCGAGACCCTGTCCGCCTACGCCCAAGGTGGGCTTTCCTACATCGAAGTTCTCGATGCGGAGGCGGCGTTGACCCAAGCGCGCGAACGGCAAATCGCCGCGCTCGCAACCTTTCAGAAAGCTGAAATCCGGCTCGCGCGCCTCAACGGCGCCATGCCGGCAACGTCGTTAGTGGAGAGTTCCGAATGACAACCCAGTTCCTCAAAGTCCTGCGCGCTGCGCCGCTCGCCGCGCTGCTCGCGCTCGCCGGATGCGGCGCCGCGACTGCCCCTGTCGAAGAAAGCCATGCCGAGACGGCCGCGGCTGACTATGAGCGCGGACCCCATCGTGGCCGGATGCTGCGCGATGGCGCTATCGCTCTTGAGGTGACGATCTTCGAGGACGGCGTCGATCCGGAATACCGCGTCTATCCGTACCTCAACGACAAGCCGCTCGATCCGGCCGGCGTTGATCTGACCATCGAACTCGGACGGCTTGGCGGGGCCAACGATCGCTTCGCGTTCGCGCCGCAGGAAGATTTCCTCCGCGGCGACGCCGTTGTCGCCGAGCCGCACAGTTTCGATGTTTCAGTTCGTGCGACTCATGACGGCAAGGCGCATGCTTGGGACTACCCGTCCTATGAAGGCCGCACGAGCTTCGGCCGCGCGCAAGCGGACGCCGCCGGCGTGGCGGTCGAGAAAGCCGGTCCCGCCACCATTGAAGAGACGGTGAACCTCGCCGGCCGTGTCGAACTGCAACCGCAGGGCCGCGCCGAAATCGCCGCGTGGTTTCCGGGCCGCATTGTAGAAATGACCAAGAAGATCGGCGAACGCGTTGAGAAAGGCGAAGTCCTCGCCAAGGTCACCGCCAGCAGCAGTCTCCAGACCTACGCGATCCCGGCGCCGATCGCCGGCGTCGTCTTCGAGCGCCGCGCCAATGTCGGCGATGTCGCCGGCGAAGCGCCGCTTTATCTCATCGCCGACGCGACGCAGGTGCGCGCCCAGTTTTATGTTTATCCAAGAGACGCCGAACGCCTCGCCGCCGGCCAGAAAGTGACCATTCGAAGCCTCGATGGCGAGGCATCGGCCGAAGCGGCGATCGAGGCCGTGCTGCATTCCGCCGACATGATGACCCAGACCATTGTCGCGCATGTCGAATTGCCAAACGAAAATCTCACCTGGCGGCCTGGTCAGGCGGTCGAAGGCGTCGTCGTCATCGGCAAGTCGGACGTTCCGCTCGCCGTAAAAACGGAAGCGTTGCAGCGCTTCCGCGACTTCACCGTCGTCTTCGCACGCGTCGGCGACACCTATGAGGTCCGCATGCTGGAGCTGGGCCGTCAAACGCCGGAATGGACCGAGGTTCTCGGCGGCGTCGATCCCGGCGTCGAGTATGTCGCGAAGAACGCGTTTCTCATCCGCCAGGACGTCGAGAAGTCCGGCGCCAGTCACGATCACTAGGGAGCACGAAGCATGCTCGACGCCCTCATCCGCCTTTCCATCCGCCATCGCTGGGTCGTGCTCGCGCTCGCAGTCTTGCTCGCCGCCGTCGGCGTCTGGAACTTCCAGCGGCTTCTGATCGACGCGACGCCGGACATCACCAATGTCCAGGTGCAAATCAATTCCGAAGCACCTGGGTTCTCGCCGCTGGAGGCCGAGCAGCGCGTGACGTTTCCGGTCGAGACCGCGATCGCCGGCGTGCCGGGCCTCACCTATACGCGCTCGATCTCGCGTTACGGACTTTCGCAAGTTACGGCCGTCTTCAGGGATGGAACCGACATCTATTTCGCGCGCCAGCTCATCAATGAGCGATTGCAAGGTGTCCGTAGCCAATTGCCGGCGGGAATCGAACCGGAACTTGGACCGATCGCGACGGGCCTCGGTGAAATTTTCATGTATGTCGTCGAGGCCGAAGCTGGCGCGAAAAAGCCTGACGGCTTCGCCTGGACGCCAGAGGATTTGCGCACGCTGCAGGACTGGGTGATCCGCCCGCAGCTCAGGACGACGCCCGGCGTCACCGAAGTGAATACCGTCGGCGGACATGTCCGCCAATATCATGTAACGCCCTGGCCCGACCGCCTCGCCGCCGCGCATCTCTCCATGAGTGACGTCGTCGCGGCGGTTGAGGCCAACAACGCCAATATCGGCGCCGGCTATGTCGAACGCTATGGCGAGCAGCTGCTCGTGCGCTCGACCGGACAAGCGCACGGCGTTGACGACCTTTTGTCGATCATCGTCGCCAATCGCGGCGGCGTTCCGATCCGGATCGCCGATGTTGCTGATGTGACGATCGGCGAGGAACTGCGCACGGGCGCCGCGACCGAAGACGGCAAGGAGATCGTGCTCGGCACAGTCTTCATGCTGGTCGGCGAGAACAGCCGCATCGTCGCCCGGGCCGCCGGGGCGCGCCTTGAGGAGGCCGCGAAAGCGCTGCCCCCCGGCGTTGTGGCGAAACCGATCTATGACCGCACCGCGCTGGTCGAGCGCACCATCAAGACCGTAGAGGCAAATCTCGTCGTCGGCGCGATGCTGGTCATCGTCGTGCTCTTTGTTCTGCTCGGCAATGTGCGCGCCGCGCTGATCACCGCGGCGGTCATCCCGCTGTCGCTCCTCCTCACCATCACCGGCATGGTAGAGAACAGGATTTCCGGCAATCTCATGAGCCTTGGCGCGCTTGATTTCGGGCTGATCGTCGATGGCGCGGTCATCATCGTCGAGAATTGCCTCCGGCGGTTTGGGCTCGAACAGCACCGGCTCGGGCGGCTGCTCTCGCGCGAGGAGCGCTTTTCTCTCGCAGAGGCCGCGACCGTCGAAGTGATCAAGCCGTCGATCTTCGGCGTCGTCATCATCACGCTCGTCTATGTGCCGATCTTCGCGCTGTCGGGCATTGAAGGAAAAATGTTCCACCCGATGGCGTTCACGGTCGTGACCGCGCTGACGGCGGCGCTGATCCTGTCGCTGACGTTTGTGCCCGCAGCGGTCGCGATGTTCGTCAAGGGCAAGATCTCGGAAAAAGAAAGTCCGGTCATGCGCGGCGCGCGCGCGGCTTACGCGCCGTTGCTCGATTTCGCGCTGCGGTTCCGCTTCGCCGTGATCGGCGGCGCGGCGGCTCTTGTTGTCGTGACAGGGTTTGCCGCCTCGCGCATGGGATCGGAGTTCATCCCCAATCTCGATGAGGGCGACATCGCCATGCATGCCTTGCGCATTCCGGGAACGAGCCTTTCCCAGGCGATCAGCATGCAGACGGCGCTCGAAGCGCGCCTGCGCCAATTTCCGGAGGTCGAGCGCGTCGTCTCGAAGATCGGCACCGCCGAGATCGCGACCGACCCGGTGCCGCCGAGCGTCGCTGACACCTTCATCCTTTTGAAGGACCGCAAGGACTGGCCGAACCCGCGCAAGCCTCGCGCGGCCCTCGTCGCGGAGATGCAAAGCGCGGTCGACGAGATTCCGGGCAACCGATACGAATTCACCCAGCCGATCCAGATGCGCTTCAACGAGCTGATCTCCGGCGTCCGGGCCGATGTCGCCGTCAAGGTTTATGGCGACGATCTCGGCGAATTGCAGGGCGTCGCTGGTCAGATCGAAACCGTGATCGCCGGGACGCCGGGCGCGGAGGACGTGCAATCCGAACAGATCACGGGACTGCCGGTCTTGCAGATCGACCCCGACCGCGCCGCGCTCGCGCGCTTCGGGCTCAATGTCGCCGACCTGCAAGATGTGCTCGCGGCCTCGCTCGGCGGCGCAGGCGCGGGGCAGATCTTCGAAGGCGACCGGCGCTTCGATATCGTCGTGCGGCTGCCAGAAACCTTGCGCCAGAATATCGACGAGATCGGGCGGCTGCGCATTCCACTCCCCGGCGCCGAAGATGGCGTCCGGGGATTCGTGCCGTTACAGGAGGTGGCGAAGGTCTCGCTTCTCGTCGGCCCCAACCAGATCAGCCGCGAGAATGGCAAGCGCCGCGCCGTCGTCACCGCGAATGTCCGCGGCCGCGATCTCGGCTCCTTCGTCGGCGACCTGCGCGCGCGCATTGACCGCGAGGTCGAATTTCCGCCCGGCTATTGGGTCGGCTACGGCGGGACGTTTGAACAGCTGATTTCGGGCGCGCGGCGCCTCGCGCTCGTCGTCCCGGTGACGCTCTTGCTGATCCTCGGTCTCCTGTTTGCGCTGTTCCGCTCGGTGAAGGACGCCGCGATCGTCTTCTCCGGCGTGCCGCTCGCGCTGACCGGCGGCGTCTTCGCGCTCCTCTTGCGCGACATGCCGCTCTCGATCTCCGCCGGCGTCGGCTTCATCGCGTTGTCCGGCGTCGCGGTCCTCAACGGCGTCGTCATGATGACATTCATCCGGTCGCTCGCCGAGGAAGGCCGGCCTCTCGACGAGGCGATCCGTGAGGGCGCGCTGACGCGGCTTCGCCCGGTGTTG
>CAZHUI010000118.1:0-2397 GCA_964535605.1 uncultured Caulobacterales bacterium | reverse complement strand
TCAATGTCGGCGCCGGCGGGGAAGTGCAGCGCCCGCTCGCGACCGTCGTCATCGGCGGGATTATTTCATCGACTGCGCTGACCCTTATCGTGCTGCCAGCGCTCTACCGGTTGGCGCACGGACGATCGATGCGGAGACGAGGCGCGCGCCTCCCTGAACCCGCCGCCGCAAGACCGCTATCACGGAGAATTTGACCATGTCGTCTAACGATCGCCGGCCGCGCCGCTGCTATGCCCGCTTCCTTGCGGCGATCGCCGCATTTCCTGCCGCCAGCGCGTTCAACGTCGCCTTCGCCCACGGCGTGCCCGAAGGCGACAAGGGCTACATTCAGGAAACCACCGGCCTTCTCTTCGGTCCGTTCCTCTATCTCGGCGCCAAGCATATGGTGACCGGATACGATCACTTGCTGTTCCTGTTCGGCGTCATCTTCTTCCTCTACCGGATGAAGGATATCGGCGTTTACGTCACGATGTTCGCGCTCGGCCATTCGGCGACGCTCATTTTCGGCGTGCTCTCGGGCGTTTCGATCAATCCCTTTCTCATTGACGCGATCATCGGCCTTTCGGTCGTCTACAAGGCCCTCGATAATCTCGGGGCGTATCAGCGTTGGTTCGGCTTCCAGCCGGACACGCGCGCCGCGACGCTGATTTTCGGGCTGTTTCACGGATTCGGCCTCGCTACGAAGCTGCAGGATTTCGAGCTGTCGCGAGACGGCCTGCTCGGCAATCTGATCGCCTTCAATATCGGCGTTGAAGCCGGTCAGATTCTCGCGCTCGGCGCCATCCTGATCGTCATGGGCTTCTGGCGGCGCACAGACGGGTTCTGGCGCCACGCTTACGCGGCAAACGTCATCCTGATGACGCTCGGCTTTTTATTGACCGGCTACCAGCTCGCCGGATTGTTCATCGTCTGACAGGAGATCGCCCGTTGTATAACGCCAAAAAACCGAATCCGTCCGAATTGCCATCAACCAGCCGATTGCTCAAATCAACAGGCGTCGCCGCGCTCGTCGCCGCGATCCTTCTGGTCACGATCGTTCTCCCGGCGGAGTATGGCGTCGACCCGACGCGCCTCGGGTCAGTTTTCGGCCTGACCGAGATGGGGCGTATCAAGCAGCAGCTCGCGAGGGAAGCGGAAGCCGCTGATTCGGCCGCGCCCGTTGTTGCTGCCACTCTGCCCGACGACCAGAGCGACGCTCCGCCGTCCCTCGAGACGCTTGCGGCAAAGCCCACTATCCAAGCGGCCGCCGAGGCTGCGCCAGCGGTTGCGCTTTGGAAGGACGAAGTGTTCTTCACGCTCGCGCCGGACGCCGCCGCCGAGTTCAAGCTTGTGATGAAGGAAGGCGTAGCGGCGGAATTCCTTTGGTTCACCGACGGCGCGCGCGTAAATTACGACACGCATGGCGACCGGCCGGGCGTCAGCTATCACGGCTACGGAAAAGGATCGGCAGCGCTGCTCGAGGGCGACCTTGTCGCCGCGTTCGACGGCAGTCATGGCTGGTTCTGGCGAAACCGCTCCGGCGCGCCGATGACGGTGACGTTGCGGACGCGCGGGGACTACAGCGAGGTGAAGCGCGTCCTGTAATGGATGGCCGCAGCGACCCTTACGCCTGTCTCGTCAAAGTGAGACGCCGAAGCGCGCGAGCACAAACGTCATCGCCAGATATAGTACGCCCGTCAGCGCGACGCCGACGCCGAGCGTCAGCCAGAACGGGATGCCCGCGCGCAGCAACGCCGGGATCACGAGAAACATCGGCAGGCTCGGCAACACATACCAGAATGTCGCCTCGGCATGGTTAGCGAGACGCGCCGAATCGCTCGTGTCGCGCCACAGCCAGATCATGCCGAGAACCGACACAAGCGGCAGCGACGCGATGAGCGCGCCGAACGCCGGACTGCGCTTGGCGACCTCCGAAACCGCGACGATGAGGATCGCCGAAATCACCGCTTTCACGACAAGATAGTACATCCAGGAGGCCCTTTCGCGGCCGGGCGGCGCTTCGCGATTGCCAATAAGCAATCTGTGGTACGCCGGTTGCGGTCGGAATCCTTGTACGATGCGCCGCTGCGTTTTTCACGGATCTTGATCGACTGGACGCGCTTCCACGCCGCAGTCACCCCGAATGACAAGTGCGGTTACTTCGTCTTCTCAGTCTTGGCCCCGCGCGCACGGCGGGTTTTCGCAAAGTCCGTTCTGTGAATTTCTTCCGTCGTTCAGCGGCCGGAACCTGTAGCGTCGGAGGGATGAACGCCGCAGCCAGCACCCCCGAACGGCAATCGCGTTTTTCGTGCGGGTCCGCGGCCGCCAATCGTACCCCTGCATCCGCGCGCCGCCCCTCGCGGCCTCGAATGGCCTGATCTAGGCGAAGGGCGGCTTCGCCTCGACGCCTTTGACGCA
>CAZHUI010000117.1:0-8649 GCA_964535605.1 uncultured Caulobacterales bacterium | reverse complement strand
TGGTCGAGTATCAGGGCGGCACGCCGATCACCAACAAGCGCTGGCTCATCGCCGACGAGCGCGGGAGCATTGTCGGCGGGGCGAACTCCACCGGCGCGTCGCAGTTCAAGAACGCCTATGACGAATATGGCCGCCCCGCGCCGGCGAACTCCGGGCGCTTCCAGTATACCGGCCAGATGTGGCTCGGGGAGATTGGCCTCTATCACTACAAGGCGAGAGCCTACGCCCCGAACCTCGGCCGCTTTCTACAGACCGACCCAATCGGCTACGCGGATGGGCTCAATCTTTACGCCTATGTCGCGAACGATCCGATTAATGCGACCGATCCGAGCGGGCTTGAGATCGATGAGATCGTGGTGACAGCTCAACGGACGAGCTTTGGAATCAATCCGAACGATCTCCGGTTTTTAGTTTCTGGCACGGACTGCGGCAGAACCGATCAGGTCGATTGCAGCTATCTGGACTACTTGATCGACGTCGATGAGCGCGGGCGAGAAACAACCAATGGGCCTGAAGAATGTAGTCGCCCTCTGACAGGCTTTGCTAATGTGGGGGAGAGCGTGAATTCACGTCGGTCGCAAGTGCGCAGGGAGCTGAGATCGGGTTTTTTTGCTAGTGTTCGTGGAGCACCGGGAGCGGGCGTAGCGTTTTCCGCCGCCTCGGCCCGCGCAAGCTTGAATAATGTCGCGCTGAATTTTGAGCGACTTCGTCCGGGAGGATTGTTTATCGCCGGGGGCACTTCTCCGGAAGACGGTAATCTTTTATTCGGTGCCATCACCAGCGAATTGGGGATCCCTTTTGACCTAGCACTTACGATCGGCGACGTCGGCGAGTACATCAATGATGTGAAGAACGGATATGCGGATGGCACATTTGGCGGCGATAGCCCGGTTGCAAAACAACAGATACGGGAGGGTGCGCAATGTTCTGGAGACTGATAATACTCAGTATAGGGATAATCTCTATGGTGGCTTGCGAACGGCGACAGCCGCCATGGGTCGATGTTCCAGTTTCGCCGCGCTTGCCCTACGAGTTAAAACTCGCAACCTATGATGACGGCGATATTGCTGATCAACCATTTGACCTCATGGTTATCCGGCGCGGCTCGACTCCTCACGAGAACTGTCTATTCAGCAAAGGCGATTGCGACATCATACTCCGCGCTGAACAGTGTAAAAATGTCTTGGTGATTGCAAAAAAAGACTTTCTGTACATCTTTTACTCCGAAATCGCTATTAAACAATTTGGTAGCTTTACCTACGGGAAGTATCAACCCCGCCGCGCGCTCTGCGACATCGCTAGCCCATTTTGTCGGGACCTCTACGACCGCCTAAGCCAAGACTACGGGCCCGGTGCCCAAGTTTGCACTTTCGAGGGTCAACAGAAGCAGCGGGAAGAATTCGAACGAAAAGCGGCGGAAAAAGCCGAACGGAACGCGCCGAGTCCGTAGTCCACGTAGCCAAATGGCTCGCGCGCGAATTACTGTGCGAAGCGCGGTTGATAGACTGTAACGGAACGGCAATCGCCGTATCTGCAAGCCACTTCCTTTCCGACCACGATTTCGCGTGAGGGGGATCCTCAGAATTCCACATAATATGGGGCACGAAATCCTATGAAATCTTCCGCCACGCCTGGCCGAAGTCGATGCACGGAAGATTTGATTGGCGGTCAGGCGGATGACGGCGGCGGCGCATTTTGAAAAAATGTCCGCCGAAATCCCGCCCGCGCCCTAACCGCCGCCCAGTTCCCTTTTTCACCCGCTCCGGTGCGCCATTCCCGTATGGAACTGCGAACTGGTCCCGAGGCGGCGGCGACATGGGCGAGATTGTCGCCGGACACGGCTTCGGCGAGAGCGTCTTTCGGGCCGGAGATGACTATCTCCGACTTGCCGACCACGATTTCAGAGACGAAGGCGCGGATGTAACGCTTCTGCATTTCCGGCGGTGCGTCTCGAAGCAGCGTCCTTAGCCGTTCCGCCGCCACCTTGGCCTGTGCGATGGTGATCGGCTCCAGCGCGCTTTTCGCTTGCGCCTCTTGCCCCTCGATAAGGCGAAGGAGATCGGCGCGCTCAGTTTCGCCTTCCTGCATCTTCTCTTTGAAGAGATCGCTGTCCTTGATTGTCCCGTCTGCGATTGCGTCTAGCAGATTGCGAATGCGTTTGTTCACTTGGGAAAGTTGGCCGCGAAGCTGGTTAAGCGCATGGGTTGCGTCGCCCCGGTTTCCTTCGCGCCTCTTCGCGACAGCCGCAACGATTGCTTGCGCGCGCTCTGGCGTCAGGAGTCGATTCGTAAGGGCGTCGAGCGTCAGATTGTCGAGCTTCGCTTCCGGGATGGTGATGGCGAGATCACCGGCGCATCTGCCGCTGAGGTGCTTCCCCGCACATTTGTAATAGCGATACGCGCCGCCCTTGCCGGTGGTCATCATCAAGGGCTTGCCGCAGCCCTCGCAGACGGCGAGGCCCGTCAGCAGGACATTGCTTGTGGAGAGGCGCGGCGGCGTTTTTGTGGGCCGCTTGTCGGCAAGCAGCATCTGGACTCGATTAAAGCGGTCCTCATCGATGATCAGCGGGGCCACGACCTTGATCCACTCTTCACGCGGGCGAAGCTCGCCAGTCCGGGAGTTTCTTCGGTTGAACCATGCGCACCCGATATAGGTTTCATCCGTCAGGATCGAATGGACACGGCTCGTGTAGAACGGCTTGCCGGTCGGCGTTCTGTAGCCTCTTGCGTTCAACCATTTGGCGACCGTCATGACGCCAAGAGGCCCGCTTTCGCCGTCGCCTTCAAGAAACAGCGTGAAGATGAGTTTGACCGTCTCGGCGTCCTTGGGATTGATTGAGAGCTTCTTCTTGATTTTATCGCCGCGTTTGTCGGCGGCGACCGCCATATAACCGAACGGCGCCCGAGCGCCGTTCCAATAACCCTGCCGGGCGTTCTCCAGCATGCCGCGACTGACATGCTTGGCGTCTTCCTTCGAGCGCATTTCATCCGTCAGCGCGATAATCCGCCTTGTTAGTTCGCCGCCCGGTCCTTCGCTCATTTCTTGAGTGATCGAGACTACGGCGACGCCGTGGCGGTCCAGTCGGCGCCGGTAAAGCTCGAACTGGACCTCGTCGCGAAAGAAGCGCGAGAAGCTATGGATGAAGATGACGTCAAACGACTTGGGCTTCGCGCAAGCGGCGTCGATCATCCGCTGGAATTCCGGGCGTCGCTCGTCGGTTCCGCTGGCGCCGCGCTCTTCATACTCGGCGACCACCTCGAATCCGCGCGCTGTGGCGTAGTCCCGCATGCGCCGGAACTGGTCGGAGATGGAGATATTCTGTTCCGCCTGCCGGGGCGTCGAGACGCGGGCGTAAAGGGCGCAGCGCATCATGGGCGTTTCTCCATCCCCGGCGGCGGGTCATTGTCGTTCACTGATACAAGGTCCGGGACAGTCGATATCAAGGCGTCGAAGATTTCCACCTCGGCGACGCACAACGACGGCTCATCAAGCCCTGCGACCCGGACTACAGGCGCTTTTCCCTCATCATTGGCGGCGGGCGGGACCCGGTAGCGCGGCATGGGCGGACCTCTCCATTCAAAATCGAATGGCCGCTCAAATCGCGATGAAGAGGGTTTCTTTTGGTCGCCGCCGACAAGGGCTAAGTCAACTCCCATGCGGGCCTTCGGACGATCCGCCGGGACAGACGCTTCAGATATGCTTCAAATACCTTCGAGATTCCTTCGACCCTTCTTCGAGATAGCTTCAGATACCCTTCGAGATACCCTTCGAAAATTTCGCGCTCCCGCGACGTGAGGCGCTTTCTCTCTACGTTGTTGCCCAAGCGCAACGGTCTCGCGGCGAAGCGGGCTAGCGAATCAATCCTTCGGAGCCAGCGGTAAGATTAGGTTTCGGCGCCTAGCGCTTCAATTCCTCCGATCGTAACCGGAAGCAAAGTTTCGACCGCGATCAGTGAATCGGCAACCGGGCTGCGGTGTGCCGAGCGGGCGTCGAGGCTTGCGAGACAGCGACTCGGCTAAGCTCGAAGCATGCGGCCAACTTCAAACAGCTTCATTCAATTGGGGCGCACGTTCCACGAACTCGCAAGAAACGCGCGGGGGAACAATGACTTTGATGTCGAACGAACTGTCGCCGTCGGCGCCAGATTGCAATGGGACGATCTGCTAAGAGGCCATCGAACCGTAATCTTGTCCGAAGCCGGATCGGGCAAAACCGAAGAAATACGCCAGACCGCCCTAAGACTGCGCGCGGAAGGCAATCAAGCATTCTTTCTGCGCCTCGAGCATGTCCCTAAAAATTTTGAAGACGCATTCGAAGTCGGCACTTCTGACGAATTTGAGCAGTGGCTCGCCTCAAGCGAGGCTGGTTGGCTCCTTCTCGATTCAATCGACGAAGCGCGCCTCCGCAGTCCTGGAGACTTCGAACTTGCAATTCGTAAAGTCGGCCGCCGTATCCAGGGCGCGCGTGATCGGGCGCACATCATATTGACGGGACGCGCGAGCGCATGGCGCGCAAAGACCGATCTGGAATTGTGCGAGAGTCACCTGCCATGGACGAAGACCGACAAGACCGCCGTCTTTGAAGTCTCGCTTGAGAATTTGAATGAAGGGGCAATCAATCATCAGGCGGTTCGAACCGAGAGCGCTGAAAATTCGGATCGGCCGTCCGGATTTCGAATTGTCGCAATCGACAACCTGTCAACTGCGCAAATTCAAGCGTTCGCGACGGCGCGCGGCGTAACCGACACGAAAAGCTTTCTCGAAGAAATCGACCGCGCCGACGCAACTTCCTTCACGGCTAGACCCCAAGATTTGGAAGAGCTTGTCGGGTACTGGCTTGAGGAGCAGAAATTCGGATCGCGCCTTGATGTCATTCAGAGCAGCCTTAAACGCAGGTTGGAAGAACGGGACCAAAATCGAAGTGAAGCCTGTCCACTCTCGCCGATACGCGCGCGCGACGGCGCAAAGATTCTTGCAGCAGCCTCAACATTAGGGCGTGAGCAGACGATTCAGGTTCCCGACGGCTCCCACGACAGTCATGGGATCGCCGTCCAAGCGGTCCTTCCCGATTGGGACCAGCTGGACCTGCAAACGCTTCTTTCGCGGCCGATTTTTGATCAGGCGATTTACGGTGCCGTTCGTTTCCATCACCGCTCCGTAAGGGAATTTCTGACCGCCGAATGGCTCGCGGAGCTGCTGCAACGATTTGCGTCCCGGCGCGAGGTGGAATCCCTCTTCATTCGGGACCAATACGGGATTGAAGTTGTCATCCCGACAATGCGGCCAGTGTTGCCTTGGCTCGCAATTTTTGACGAGCGTATCTGCGACCGCGTTTTGCGCATTGCGCCAGAAATACTGTTTAAGAGCGGCGACCCAAGCGCTCTGCCCTTACCAACCCGCAAGAAAGTTCTTGCAGACGTTTGCCGGGAGATCGCCTCGGGGAGAACCGGGCGGGGCGTTTTCGATTACGGCGCGGCCCAACGCTTCGCCAGCCCGGAACTCGCCGAAGATATCCGCAGCCTACTCAAGAGCTACTCCGCCAAATCGCAAGTCGTCACGCTCCTCATGCGAATGGTCTGGATGGGGCGCATCGCCTCTCTCAAGGAGGAAACAATGACGTTCGCAATCTCTCCCAGCAAGTCGCGCTATGCCCGCATTGGTGCAATTAGAGCCATGGGAGCCGTCGCGACCCAAGAAGACATTGAAGAACTGCGGACGCGCTTTTTGCACGAAGCGCCCGAGCTGAGACGCGATTGGCTTGGCGAAATTGTCGAGATTTCGCTTCCATCGGCCAATACCGTTTCTTGGCTTATTGAGGCGGTCGGCAAAGCGGCGCCTAAAGAACGATATTTAACAGACAACCTTACGGATGCTGTCAGCGAATTTGTCAAAGCTACGCCGCATGAATTGCTGCCGGACCTTGCTTCGGGTCTGAACCGACTGCTGGACTTGGAGCCGTACATTGAGCACCGCATTTGCGATGTTTCGGCGAAACACACATGGCTCACGAAGCCAGCAACAATCGCGGTCGAAAGGCTAATTCGGGACCGCCATGAGGCGGCGCTGGATGAAGCGTCGCTCGGCATTCTTCACAAATTTCGAGCGTTGCGCGATTGGGACGAAGATCTGCACGAGCTGAAATCGGAATTCGGGAGGCTCGTACCGGAGTGGCCCGAACTCAATAAAGCTGCCTTTTGGTACGACGTGAAAAAAACTCGAGAGAGCGTCCGGTACTTGGCAAACGGCTCTCGGCTGACAAACTTTCAGCAGGCGGCGGGCCTCGGCGGCGCGTATTGGAGTTTCGGCGTTAACGATTTTGATTGCGCGGTCGACTCAGTTCGCGCTGCCGACAGTCAGGATGACAAGCTCGTCGCCCTCACTTTGGCGTTTGACATTTTTTTCAAGGGCGATCGTCCTCCGTCGTGGAGGGATGCGCTGGCGGATGTGTCGAAAGGCGACGCTAAAACTGAAGAGCGGCTTCAGCTTCTGCTCAATCCGCCACTAACCGAGTTTGATCGCGAGCAGAAAAAATGGCAGAAACGCGACTCCGCCAGACAAAGAAAGGAGCACGAGAAACGCGCGCAATCGAATGAATTCATCCGATCGAATGTCGAGCTTGTTCGCGCCCTGAAGCTCGACAATCCCGCTGATATCTCAAGGCCGCAATGGTATCTGCACCAATGGTTGCGAGGAAGAGACGGGGGATCTAACCGTTGGTCGTCGGGCGATTGGCGCGATCTTATTCCGGAGTTTGGCGAAGACGTAGCGCGCGCCTATCGCGAGGGCGCGGTCAACTACTGGCGCAAATATCAACCGAAACTCCAGTCTGAGGGCGCGACTGCAAATTCAACGCCGATCCCCGTCATCTTCGGGCTCGCCGGCCTCGAAATAGAGTCGGCCGAAACGCCAGACTGGGCGACGAGGCTTTCAAGCGACGACGTGCTCTTAGCGTGCCGATACGCGTCGTACGAATTGAACGGCTTTCCGTTGTGGTTTCCGAAGCTATTCGGAGCCCATTCGGAGCTTGTTGGAGAATTCCTGCTGAGCGAAATCAAATGGGAGATCGCCTCGGAAAAACTCGGCGAGGAAACTCATTACCTATTGAGCGACATTCGCTGGTCTGGGCATTGGGCCTGGGAGCGATTGGCGTCGCCCCTCCTTGAAGTTCTGAAAGCGGCCAACGTCACCAACCTTTTGAATCTCGAGAAGCTGCTGGCGATCGTTATGGCCGGCGCCAATATCGCCGAAAGCGAATTGGCGGACTTGGCGAAACTCAAGGCGCATTCAGCGAAAAGTTTAGATGAGGACGCCATTTGGTTCGCGGTCTGGGTCGGGGTTGAACCCGAGGCGGCGATCCCGTCGGCAGCATCTCACCTCGCCTCTCTCGCCGAGTCCTCGCAACAAACGCAGTTCGCGATGATGTTTGTCACGACGTTGGTGGGCGAGAGGCGATCAATGCCTGACGTTGTTCGGCGCCGGTTCATGACGGGTGCGCACCTGAAGGACCTCTATCTGCTTATGCAGAAATATGTCCGCGCGGAGGACGACATCGACCGGTCCGGCGAGGGCGCCTATTCCCCGACTTTGCGCGACGACGCGCAAGATGCGCGAAACGCTCTTTTCAACCTTCTCAGAACGATACCCGGCAAAGAGGCTTTCCTGGCGCTTTCGGAAATCGCCGGTCAAAATCCGTCCCGGCCTTGGATCGCGGAGTATGCGCGCGGCCGCGCGGAAGAGGACGCGGATTTCACGGCGTGGACCGCGTCACAGGTGCGGGACTTTCATGAGCATCTAGATCGAACGCCGAGCAATCATGGCGAGCTTGCGGACCTCGCTGTCAGTCGGCTTTTGGACCTGAAGGATGACCTTGAGAACGGCGACGAAAGCGTCGCGAGAATTCTTCAGGGCGTCGACCGCGAGACGGTGATGCGCAATTATCTGGCCCATGAACTCCGTAACAAAGCGGCGGGGCGATACACGATCACGCAAGAAGAACAGTTTGCCGACGACAAACATCCTGACCTGCGGTTTCACGGCGCCGGTTTCGATTCTCCGGTTCCCGCAGAGCTTAAGTTGGCGAACAATTGGACCGGACCTAAGCTTTTTGAACGATTGGAAAACCAGCTCGCAGGAGGTTATCTACGCGACATCCGCTCAGCGCGAGGGATTTTTGTTTTGGTGAACCGAGAGAAAAATAGTCGCTGGCGGCTTTCATCCGGAAATACGGTAGAATTTGGCGATTTTGTCGCCGCGCTTCAGGCGTACTGGGAGTCGATCGCCGCGAGATTTCCAGGCATCGACGACATCACAGTCGTCGGCATCGACCTGTCGAAGCGATTTAAATAGTCAAATCAACTGCTTTAGTCAGGGCACGTCATTACCATTACCTGCGCACTGAGACCGCCTTTGCCGCGTCCCCGGGGACTTGGAATTGACGCACGCTGCCAAATCTTGCGTCCTACCATTCGCGCCGCGCTGATCCTCTGGTAAGCGCGAACCCGCGATCTCGTTTCAATACTGTAGAAAAAAATTAAGTTGTAGTCGAAAACAAAGTCGTGATTAGATTGCATTCATAGGTTTGAATACCTCGATCCGATCATACCAACCCCCGCTGATTGGGACTCATTTTTAGGATTCCCAACGATTGCGA
>CAZHUI010000116.1:0-8760 GCA_964535605.1 uncultured Caulobacterales bacterium | reverse complement strand
GAGCCCGACGCCCTTGCCGCTCCGCGTCGGCGCGAAGGCCATCACATGTTCGGGCCCCGCATGGCGGAGATAATTCCCGCGCCAGCGCCCTAAAAAGACGCCGTCGCCATCGAAGAGCCCGGCGCGATCGATATCACGGCGCCGCGCCCAACGCGCCGACCCGTAAGTCGTGACGTTCCGTTGCTGCCGGGCGCGCCACAGCGATCCCGCGACCGCTGCAATGGCGCCGACCATCCCGCCGGCGGCGGCGATCGCGCCGCCCTGCATGAAAATATCCGGCGCATACGCCTCATAGGCGTACCACCACTCGAAGAGCCGCCAGGGGTAATAGATCGGCGTCTCGCCGATTTGCGTCCACGAGCTCCCGAGCGCGGGATCGAAACCGAAGGCTCCGGCGACATATTGCGTTGCCGCTTGCATCGCGCCGAGGATGATCAGCATCACGATGAAGGCCTGGCCGATGAGGATCTTGGTCGGGGTCATGATCGACTTTGGTCTCGCGCAAAAACGCACTTTCCAAAGTCGATGATCGGCTCACCGCCGCGGCGAAGTCACTGGCGGAAATTTGGGGTTATTTGGGGCGATTTGGGGCCGGATGCGGTTTGGTGCGCGTGTTCGTGAAGCGCGGTTTGTCGGCGCCGCGTGGCGCGGGGCGGATGGGCGGATGGAAATTCGTCAACCTGGACGGGTCAGATCTGCTCCGCAAACGCAAAGCGGAAATCGGTTCTGACGATTGCAAAGTCGCAAATATCCCACCTGCGGACATTTGCGTTTCGGCAACCCAAAGCGGAAGTTGAACTGCCGCTTCGCTTGGTTGGCGGGCATTTCCAGGATAATCGTAGTATTGCGACGACAGGAATCGCTCGTGCGTTTGGAACGTACCATGCCAGTTTTTGAGACCGCCGACGGACTGCTGCACGCTTCGAAGTACTGCGCTACGCTCGCGCAAATGAACCTGATAGACATCAAACGCATGTTCACGCCGCATCCTTCAGACGATACGGGCACGGTTACATTTCTAAAGATCGATGGCCGGCTGTACGCCCTGACGGCTTGGCACATTCCGCAGGGGTTCAAGCGCGCCGCGAACAATGCAGGCGAGATGGAAACGAGCTTCTATGTGCCTTGCGAGAAAGGCGCCTACCTACCAGCACCTTTCGTACGGGTGCCACAGGGTTTCATCGGCGCGCAAAAAGACATCGGAATCATGCCGATCGACGCGCGCGTCCTCGACAAAACTGGCAAGGAGGCATTTCTGGTGGATGATCGACGGCCGCCGCCCTTTCCGCTGACCCACGCCGTCGCGGTCGGCTTCCCGACCGCGCAGAAGCGTGACGTCAAGACCGATCGAGGGCTAACACTCGGAATGCAATGCGTACACGCGATCGCAGAAGGCGTTACTGCTCATGGCGACGCTGATCAGGTGCGTTTTCACTCCGACATCGAAGAAGCGCCACCTATCACCTCGCTGAGCGGAATGAGCGGCGGACCCGTCTTCTGGACAACCGCCGAGGAATTTGGGTTACTCGGCATCATCGTTGAAGCGCTCGACGTTTTGCCGGCGGAGGGACTACGCAATATTTTCGGGGGGCATCGCGTGAACTTCGTGTGTGACCGTATCAGCTTCGATGACCTCGTGGCTTGGGCGGATTATGCTGACAACCAATGGCAGAAAGGTCGCGAGCGCCTCAATGAGGAAGCTAGGCGACGCCAAGCCGCGAAGCCGCATCCAGACTTTTCCATTTGAATGCCCTGAACTAGTTCCGACCAAACGAGTGGGCGGTTCAATTTGTCAGACACATCGCATCTGTAATGGATCGTAAACACATCAAAAAGGGACGCTTCACAATCAGCGAAAGGTACCCCAACGATAACTGCGTTTTTCCGAAAGAGCGCCATGTTATGGCAACCGATCGCTGAGATTAATGGCCGCAACCGGTGGACGAGTGCCGAACCACAACGCCCGAGGACTACACACGAGTTAGGGACACTAAGTGGCCCCACGGGTTAACGCATGAGGAAGAAGTGGATATCGTCGTCTACAAGCCTGCTGAACTTACGGATGCGGACCGCGCCTCATTTGTCGAACTCGTGCGCGCGGGCGGAGAAGTGGCTAGTCAGTTGTTGGAGAAAAACATCGCAAACGCCCAAGCGCTTTTGTTCCTTACGCAGCTGGGACAAGTCAGAGGTGTTGCCGCCGTAAAGCGCCCGCTGCCGAGCTATCGAATGCGGGTCGGAAAGAGCGCGAACGCCGAACTATCGGACGAAGATTTTCCCTACGAACTCGGCTATATTTTTATCGTACCTGAGGTGCGTGGACAGAAACTGTCTGGTCCGCTTGTCGCGAAAGCGCTAGAAGTTGTATCGGATTCCGGCGTATTCGCGACGGTACGCATCGATAATCAGGCGATGCGCGCTTCACTTTTGAAGGCCGGATTCAAACCTGCGGGCAGGCCCTATCGTGGACGCAACTCCCGCATCCTCCAAGTCTTTATCAAGCAAGTCTAGCAACAATGTCCAGCAAGTTCCGCTATTCTGTCTGGCTCAGTATCAATTGAGATTGAATGAGGCGGAATATCTCAGCCTGATATTGAGCATCGTGCAGGGCGTGATGATCTCCTTTCAAGCTGGGCTTTAACCGCTCCGCGATCTTGCTTGACCGGGTATCAGCCCAATCACAACCGACCGCGCCCATATACAGGGCTTTGACGTCCAGCGCCGTAAAGCCGAAGGGATTGCCGCCGCTGAACCGATGAAAATAGTAGTTCACGAAGGACCAGTCGAACGGCGCGTTGAAGCCGACAAAGACAATGGAGCCGTCGACGCCGGCCACTGTCGTCAGCCAATCCTTGAAGCGCCGCATTGCCTCCGAGGGATCGAGCCCCGTTCTGGCAAGTTCGTCCAGCGAAAGCCCAGCCACCTCGAGAGCCTTAGGATCTGCGTTGCGATTGATCGGCCTCAGTTCGCAGGCGAACGTGTTCGCGGGGTCGAACACCTCGCAGGCGCCGATCGACAGAAGGCTGAACTCGCCGGGGATCGGGCCAGCCGTTTCCACATCGACAGAGACGAAGACTTCTCGCCTTCCGGTCATGAGATCAGGGGCTCCGCCGGCACCAGGGATGGACGGTTGCGGATGGCCTGCCAATGCTCCCGGAACGCCCGCCGCCTGTCCTCGGCGCTTCCCGTGGTCTTCCAATGCAGTCCCGAGAACGTCGTAATATCGAACGGCAGACTGGAGCCCTCGCGCGTCATTACCATGGTCGGAAGACCACGGCCCAAAGCATAGCCGAGTTCGAGGAAGCAGTTCGGTCGCGCGCCGGTGATGTCCACGAGAACAACACTGCTGCGGTGAAGCTTCGCGAATATCTCATGATCGATCCGGGCGTGATCATAGGCCTGGCGGCCATCGATCACGACGAGACGGTAGCCCAGTTCGCTTTCGATGACGGGCTGAACCACCATGTCGAAGAATGTCTGCACATCGGCATAGTCGGGTAGATCGGGATTGAGCAACCGCACGGCGAAAGCCTTCGGCCTTTCCAGCGCTTCCAGAAGATCGACAAGCACCGACACCCGGTCAGGAACCGGCTGTCGAGGCGGAAACCGTATCTTGTTGATCCAGTCGTGGGCATCGCCATCGTCGGCGATCTGGAACAACCGCCGGGTCTGGCTGCTGGTCAGCCCGAAATTGTACAGCCGCCGAGCGCCGGTGGTCTCGGGGCAGAGCGGAATATTGAGTGGAACGATCGGCTTGCCCGCATCGTGATAGAGATTGGCGAGATAGAGCACGCCCTCGGCCCCGCCCAAGACTACGAGGATGTCGCCAAATCGCGACTGCGCCTCCATACGCTTGCAGTTCATGTTCCATTGCGCGGCATTTTCGATTTTCACCAAAGGTGACGCGCGCAGCTCGTCCCATAGGCCGGCATATTCCGCCGGGATTTGATCCTCACTCTTGTGGTGCTGGACCGCCACCGCGAGTAATCCCGGTACATCGGCTGGGCGCAGCGCCAGATTGTCCTTGATCATCTTCCAGACCAGCCAATCGAAGCAGATCGGCAACCTGTCGCTTTTGCGCGCTGGTTCAGCGTCAACGGGGATGACGAAGTTCGCGCCGCGCTTGACAAGCTCCTTGACCAGAGCCGCGACTAATTCTCGCGCCTGCTCGACATCACCCGCCGCCGCGACTGCAGCATCTTCGACAATGCTGCCGGCGATATGGACGCGGCGGCCGAACAAGGGAGAGCGCGCCATCACTTGTCCTCCATCACCGGTGACGCCTGCAGCGTGGCGGCTACGGATTTCAGATGCTCGAAGCGCAAGGGCTCTTGCGGATAGGCCTTCGCGAGTGCGGCCGGATAGAGGCGCGTACGAATGTCCGAATAGGTCCAGGTGGGATGGCCGGGGCGCGCGCCCGTAGCTGCGACAAGTTCGGCGAGCTGCGTGGGCGCCAAGCCGAGACCCGCCAGATCCATCGTAAAGAGCTGACGCCGCTCCTCATCGGAGGGACGTTTGAACTCCTCGATGATCGAGGCGCGCCGGCGAAGCGCAGCATCCAGCGCCGAGAGACGGTTCGTGCAGAGGATCACAACGATTCGGCCGCCATATTGGCGAAGATCATCGACGCCCTGGATCAGCGTGTTCACCGCCACCTTGTCCTCGTGATGACTGTGATGCTGGGCGCGCGAAGCGCCGAGGCTGTCGCCTTCGTCGATCACCAGGATCGCGCGGCGATGTTTGCCAGCGGACTGAACAACCTTGCGAAACGCCTCTGCGATCAGCGTTCCCATCTCGCCGACCATGCCGCTGCCGCGAACGCGGTTGGAGAGCTTGAAGAGAATGGAATCCTCGCTCTTCGCCTCTGCGACCAGTTTGTTGGCGATGCATTCGGCCATGGCCGTCTTGCCGGTCCCGACATCGCCGTGAAAGATCACCAGCGGATATTGCTCGGCGACGAGATCGCAGATCGCGAGCTTGCCTCCGTGATGTTTCCGGTTCCAGTCGCCGAGTCCACCGACATTAAGCAGAAGGCGCAGTTGATCATGCACGCCGGCGTAGCGGGCACTGAACCCCAGTAAGATCTTCTCGCGCTTGGCGAGCGCATCGCTGGGGAGCGGCGTCTCGCTGTCAAAAATGCTCGGCTGAGTCACGCGGCCCAATCCTTTCGCTGCATCCCATAGGCGTTGCTGGCATAGTTGCGTCCGCCCGACGACTTCAGGCTGGCATGGCTCGTGTCGTCATAGGAGGTCACCCAACCGATCTTGAGCTTGCCTTTCGTGGCCTCGCGCGCCTCGCTGGTGTAGGCGTCGGTATAGCTGAGCACTATGCGCAGATGTGCACCCGACACTTTTGGCCAGAGGACCCCGCCAGGGCGGCTCGTGGTAAGCGAACCGGCGTCGGTGTCGACCTCGAATCTGACGGCTTTGACCTCGACGCCATTGCTGAGCAGCGTGAGATCGACCCATTTGAGATAGCCGGCCTTGGCTAGCACCTCGA
The DNA here is from genome assembly GCA_964535605.1 of uncultured Caulobacterales bacterium. Taxonomy (GTDB): domain Bacteria; phylum Pseudomonadota; class Alphaproteobacteria; order Caulobacterales; family Parvularculaceae; genus Amphiplicatus. The sequence goes on along the minus strand of CAZHUI010000116.1, from coordinate 3,264 downwards.
TGTCATGCGCGTAATCGGCGGCGTTCGCCGCCGTCCAGGCGCCGGTGCTGTCGGCGATCATCACAAGATCAGCTTTCACGCGGCGGACGACATTTTCGATGTCGACGACCGTGTAGGTAGCGGTTGCGGTTCCGGTCTGGCTCATCTTAGTCTTCCGTCTTGAAGCGAGGACCGAAGATTTCCTTCCAGACCTCATTGTCATTTTCGGCAGATGCAAAATTGGCCGTTTCCCATGCAGCCTCAGCGGCCGAGACGATCTCCTTGCGCTCGGCCTCGGAGATACGGCTGGTCACATTGTTCAGGCTGTAGACCGGATCGAGGATCACCACGGGATCGGAGAAGATCGTGAACGGCGCCGTATTCTCGGGGAAGCTGATTTCATCCTTGAGACCGGATTGTGCAATGTAGAGAAGGAAGTTCCGGAACCGTTGCTCGATACTTCCCGAAATGCCCTGTGTCGCCAGGACATGGGCCATGATTAGTTCGATGGCGAAGGATTTGAGCGGCTTGATCTCCGCCTGATTGCGCCACTTCTTGGCCATGCGCACCAGCGTGCGGAAGTCGCCGTCCTGAGCCTTGCGGTCCCGGACGAATTTGATCTGGCACGGCGCGCAGGTCTGAATCTTCGAGCCGTCGTGGATATCGAACTGCCAGCCATAGCCAAGCCGGTTTCCGTCCTCGATCACCGGCACGATGTCGACGCTGAGCCCGGTTCCCACGAACGTGACCGTCGCGGCCTTGCGGTGGATCTCGAAATCCTCGACCGACTTGCTCGGATACTGTTTGATCAGCAGGTCATAGATCGTGTTGTTGAGGCTATCGAGGGTTTCTTTGTCCGCATCGCGGCCGGAAATGTAGAACACGACATCGACATCGACCGGATCGACGCTGGTCTTGCGCAGGATCGTATACTTCGCGAACGACCCAGCCTTCACCACTTTGGTGATCTTGATTTCGGTCTTGTCACGAACGCCCTTGCAAAGCTCAACGATTAGGCGATCCACCTGTTCGTGATATTCCTTTCGCTTGTCCGAAGGCAGGCGCAGGACATTGCTGTCGTAGTACCGCAGTTCCGTATTACTCAACGCCATTGTCCCGACCTTTCTCGCTCGGCACCTGTCTATTACCCACCCAGGATCGGCGGGGTATTCCAGTGACGGGCTCCGCCCCTTCGGTTTACAAACCTCGGAACGATCGATAGCCAGCCTAACATGTGGGAGGCGATTTACGCCTTTTCAAGGGATTTCGGTTTACAAAAATGATCCCATATCGTAACATTGGAAACCGAAAATCGCAAGGAGGCCACCATGATCGGAAGCAAGCTCAAAGTAGCCCGGTCGGCGTCGGGCCTGTCGCTGCGCGCGCTTGCCGACGCTATGGGCGGCGTCGTCTCGGCCCAAGCCATTGGAAAATATGAGAGAGATGAGGATATGCCGAGTTCGCGCGTCTTAATGGCGCTAGCGGCCGCCCTCAGCGTCACGGAGGAATACCTCCTCAGTGAAGACGAGCTTGCCCTGGAAGGAGTCGATTTCCGGAAAAAGGCCGGTACGTCTGCGCGCGAGGAGGCGGCGCTGGAGGCGCGCGCGATTCACATGCTTGAGCGCTATCTGACGGTAGAGGACCTACTGCAAATGCGCAGCGTCGAGTGGGAGCAGCCACGCAGCGCTCCCCACCCGGTTGCAGACATGCGCGATGCGGAGGACGCGGCCCGTTCAGTGCGGGAGGATTGGGGGCTCGGTAACGACCCCATTCCACAGCTCGCCGAATTGCTAGAGGAGCGCGGTATCAAGATTCTGTCGCTCGACTTGGATGAGATCGACGGGCTCGCAGCCAAAGTGCGACGAAAGGATCGGGGCGCGGCGCGTGTCATTGTCATCAAGCGTAGCTCGTGGTCGGAGCGCAAACGCTTCAATCTGGCGCATGAACTCGGTCATATGGTGATCGCGCCTTCAGGCGGCGTTGATGAGGAAAAGGCGGCGCACCGGTTCGCCGGCGCTTTTCTGATGCCCGCGGATGCCCTGCGCGCGGAGGTGGGTGTCAATCGCTCCTCAATCAGCATCGGAGAACTCGTCGCTTTGAAGAAGCGCTTCGGCGTGAGCATCCAGGCTCTGACGTATCGTTGCAAGGATCTCGGTATCATAAATCAGGCGGCCTTTGGTCGTCTGTTCAAGATATTTGCGGAGCGTGGATGGAGAACAGCACCCTTCGAGGAACCGGAAACGATGCAGCCGGAACTGGAGGAGCCGAAGCGTTTCGAGCGATTGTGCTATCGGGCACTTGCCGAGCGTGTCATCGGTGAGGCGCGCGCTGCCGAGTTGCTGGGCATCTCTGTCCGCGAGCTCGATGCGAGGCTAGATCAGGTGGCGGCTTAATCCGTGCCGGTCCTCGTCTCCGATACCTCGGTGCTGATTGATCTGGAGCGAGGCCGGCTTCTCGAAGAGATGTTTCGTCTGCCCTTCGAGTTCGCAGTTCCCGACCTGCTCTACGGAAGGGAGCTCAATGGCCCGCTCGGCGAACAACTAGTGGCGTTGGGACTTCGCGTCGAAGTCCTGACGCCAGCAGAGCTGTCTCGGGCGACAATTGTTCGACGCCAAAATGCGAGCCTCTCGACGCCCGATACGTTTGCCTTCGCTATTGCCGAATCCCGCAAATGGACGCTGCTTACCGGCGATAGGGGCCTTCGCGAGCTAGCTCTAGCCGAGCGAATCGAAATGCATGGCGTGCTTTGGCTCTTTGACCAGTTTGCAGACGGCAATCACGTTGCCTTTGACAGATTGCATGACGGGCTGAGCGCGATATTTGCACACCCGAGATGCCGACTGCCAGCTCAAGAAGTCAGGAGCAGACTAACCCGCTTTGCGCCGTGAACGGTCCCAACCGTTGAATCGATGTCAGCGGGTCGGCGTGCTGCGGTATCGGCGCGGGGAGCCGCCAACGCTGACCGCCTCCCTACCCCACCAGACGCACGTCAATCCTGCACTATAGCCGTCGTGGTAATCCTCTTGCAATATTTGCAATACTTATCGCATCCACCTAAATCAGCTCTGTCGCGACCTTAAAAATCTCACCGAAAAAAGGCTCGTTGCGCTTCCGCCATTCGTTCCTAAGAATCTCTTCGCTAATCAGATCGTCATACTTCGCTGAACGGATGTTCTCTACGAAGCCGGATAGTTCCTGCGCCGTCAGTCCGCCCGCGCACGAAATTTGTCGTGAGGCGCCCCCGGAAAACTGGACCGATTTGAGGTAGATTTTTCCACTTAAGAT
>CAZHUI010000115.1:0-8832 GCA_964535605.1 uncultured Caulobacterales bacterium | reverse complement strand
GAGATCCTGCGCGAGGCGCCGGGCGTTCTCGTCATCGACAAGCGCGAGGACAGGGGATACGTCACGCCGGTCGAGTGCGTCGGCGATTTCGCGACCTTTGTCAGCCGCATTCGCGTCGATCCGACGGTTGAAAACGGTCTCGCCTTCTGGTGCGTGTCCGACAATCTGCGCAAGGGCGCCGCGCTCAACGCGGTGCAGATCGCCGAAACGCTGATCAATCGCGGTCTGATAAAGAAAGCGGCGTAGCGGGCGCTGTTCGGGAGGGGCGATGAAGAAACTATTCGCATGGGCAATCGCCGGATTGGCGCTCGCCGGAGCGGCGGGCGCGCAGCCCTGGATCGGGCATGAGGTGATTTACGAAGGCCCGACGCCCGTCAATCTTGCCGGCCGCCCGGTCGTCGCCGACATCGCGCTGCACGCCGACATGAACTCGGCGGCGAAGAAAATCCTGCGCGTGGCGCTCGTCACCGACGTGACGACGTTCGTCGCGCAGACAGAGACCGATCTTGAAAACTGGATCGCGACGCGTCAGGCCAAATGCGGCGAGCGCTGGCAGGCCGGCGAGCCGCTGATCGATTTCCCGCAAGGCGCGATTCGCTTCGGGCTCGATCTCGAAATTGAGTACTGGACCTGCGGCGTCGACGGCAAGGGCGAGCCGTCGCGGCTTGCGCGCGAAACAGGGCGTGTCGACGTGACGCTCATCCCTTACGTCGAGGACGGAAAGCTGCAGGCGCGCCTCGGCGATTTTTCGATCGACAATCGCACCGGCGTTTCGAAATACCTTCCCCTGGAATTCATCGTCAGGGGCGCGCTCGATCAAGAGATCGCCAAGCTGAACAGGAATACGAAATTTTATCGTGCGCCCAAACCGTTCGTCGATCTCGGTTACAAGTATGAATCGATGAAGGGCGAGCGGAAGCCGGACGGGCGCGTCATCATCACCGCGCGGTATCGCGCGAGCGGCGCGGCGGACGCTTACGCGACGCTCGCCCAAAAAATGCGTGAGGCGGGCGTCAGCCAGTGACGCCCGCAACGCCGGCGATCGACGCCGCCGCTGCGGAGCGGCGGCTCGGACTCATCTGCGGCGTCGTCGCTTATGCGATCTGGGGCCTCTTCCCTCTTTATCTGCGTGAGCTCGATCCGGCGGACGCGGTCGAAGTCGTCGCGCACCGGATCGTCTGGTCCGTCCCCTTTGGCGCGCTGATCCTCAGCCTGCGCCATCAGTGGAAAGAGACCCTGGCGGCGTTGAAACAGCCGCGCGTCGTTGCGCTGCTGGCGCTTTCCGCGGTGCTGATTTCTGCAAACTGGCTGGTCTATGTGTGGGCCGTCGCCAATGAGCGCGTGCTGCAGGCGAGCCTCGGCTATTACATCAATCCGCTTCTTTTCATTGCGGCCGGCGTCTTTGTCCTGAAAGAGCGTCTGACAGTCGCGCAAGGGATCGCCGTCGCGCTCGCCGCGGCGGGCGTTCTTGCGCTGATCGTCGGCGCGGGTGTCATTCCATGGCCGTCGTTCATCCTTGCAGCGTCGTTCACCGCCTATGGCTATGTGCGCAAGACGACGCCGGTCGGCGCGATGCCGGGCCTTTTCATCGAGACGCTGCTCCTTGCCCCGTTCGCGATCGCGACGCTCGCTTATCTCCATCAGAGCGGCGCGCTCTCCTTCGGCCAGCACGGCCTGCGGCTCGATCTGTTGCTGCTGGCGGCGGGGCCGATGACCGTCGGCCCCTTAGTGCTGTTCGCGCTCGCGGCGCGGCGGCTGTCGCTGACGACGGTCGGCTTTCTTCAATATATCGGGCCGACCGGCCAGTTGCTGCTCGGAATCTATTTCGGCGAACCTTTCACGCTCGCGCATGCTGTCTGCTTCGGGCTGATCTGGTCGGCGCTGGCGCTGACAAGCATCGACGCGCTTCGCCGCAACCGGGCGCCGGTCAAGGAAGCGCTTACGCGAAGCGTTTGAGCGCGCCCGAGAAAGTCAGCAGCACGTCGTCCCCGCAGCGAATGTCGCCCCGCGCGAACATGATCGACTTGCCGATTTTCACCGCCTCGCCGGTGGCGACGATGAAACGGCCGATGGGGCCCGGCGCCACAAACTCCGAGCTGAGCGTCAAGGTCACCGCGTTGAAGGGCCCTGCGGCGCGGCGGCAGATATCCCACAGCGACATGTCGGCGAGCGTCAAAAGCGCGCCGCCATGGATTATGCCATGGGCGTTGGCGTGATGGGCTTCGGACAGAAAACCGACGCCGGGGCGCCTGTCTGCGGCGTCACGAAAGTAAAAGGGACCTGCATGGCCGCTGAAGGTGTCCTGATGGGATTGCAGGATCCATCCTGGCGGGATCGCGTCAGGGCGCAAAGTGGGCTCGGTCATGCGCGAGCACCTAACCGAGACGCGCGATTTCGCAAGAGGGCGCTGCAGGCGCGGCTTGCGAGCGGCCCCGCTTCGCGGGCAAGCTCCCGGCGATGAACGGATTTCCCGCCCCGCGCGCCGTCGATATTGGCGGCGTATCGCTGTCGGTCCATGAGGCCGGCGCCGGCAGCGCCATCATGCTTGTGCATGGCTGGCCGGAACTTGCCTATTCCTGGAAGAACCAGACGGGGCCGCTCACCAATGCGGGCTACCATGTCATAGCGCCTGATCTCAAAGGCTTCGGCGCGTCGGACGCGCCCCTCGACAAGTCGCTTTACGACATTCGTCACATGACGGACGATCTCGTACGTCTGCTGGACAAGCTCGGCGTTGAGCGCGCGATCTTCTGCGGGCACGACTGGGGCGGCGCGATCGTATGGCCGATGGCGCAGTTGCATCCTGACCGTGTCGCCGGGGTCATCGGCATCTGTACGCCGCACCGTCCGCCGCCGCCGGCGCCGCCGCTCGCGATCATCAAAAAGCGCTTCGGCGACAAGCATTACTTCATCCAGTTTCAGGAGGCCGGCGTTGTCGAGCGATTGTTCGCGGGCGACGTCGAGCGGTTTTTCCGGCTGATGTTCCGGCGCCCTCCGACGGCGGCGGAAATCGCACGGATCGGCGCGCGCATGCTCGATCTTCCAGGCCGCTTTCGCGACGGCCCGCCGCCCGATCCGGCCGCGACCATCTTGGGCGACGCGGATTTGCAGATTTACGTCGACGCCTATCGCCGTTCCGGCTTCCACGGCGGCGTCAATCTCTACCGGAATATCGACCGCAATTATGAGATCATGCGCGCGATCGATCCCGTCATATTGCATTCTTCGCTCTGGATCGGCGCCGAGCTTGACGCGTTCCTGCCGCCGTCAGGCGCCGACGGCATGGAAGCGATCGTTCCCAATCTCGAAAAGGCGGTCATTGCGAATTGCGGCCACTGGGTGATGTGGGAGCAGCCCGAAGCGCTCAACCGCATTTTGCTCGACTGGCTCGCGCGAAACTTTCCGTCAAATCCATCGAAAATTTAGCGGAAAGAGCGCGCCTTCTTTTCGACAAAATCGGGCGCGCCGCGTAAACGATCCGAGAAGAAATAAGGGAATGCTCATCCTCGCGTGACGAGGAGAGAGCGCCATGCGGACGGCAATTTTGACCATCGCTTTGCTGACAGCTTCCATTTCTGCGCCGCCAGCCGCGGCGCTGGACGATGACCGCAGCGACAGGAAGGCGTCGCTGTCGTTGATCGCGAGGGAGCCGCAGGGGCCGGTCCTGCGGCGCGCCGGGCGGACGCTGGCGGCCTTTGAAGTCGGCGAACAGGCAGTGACCGTTGCTGCCTTTGGCCGGCGCGCTCGCGCCCGGGCGCTAGGGAACGCCGATGACATTCGTCATGCGCGCGCCATGGGCAAAGTGTTCGACGGCGCGCCGCAGCCGGCGCTCGTCACTTTTGAGGTCAGCCTCAGGTTCTAGGGGCGAAACACGCGCTTGGCTTTCCGCCCCTTGCGGAAGCTGCTAGCGCAATTCGGGGCCTGCTTCGGATTGCGCCATGACTGAATCGACGAACCGTCTCGCTTTTTCTAGCCGCGTGATTCACGCGGGTCAGGCGCCGGACCCTTTGACCGGCGCCGTCATGCAGCCGATTTATCAAACATCGACCTTCGCGCAGGAAAGCCCGGGCGTCCACAAGGGCTTTGTCTATGCGCGCGGCCACAATCCGACGCGCTTCGCCTATGAGCGCGGCATCGCCGATCTTGAGAACGGCCTGCGCGCCTTCGCTTTCGGGTCCGGCATGGCGGCGATCGCGACGATGCTGGAACTCTTTCCGGCGGGAACGCATGTCGTTGCGATGGACGACGTTTATGGCGGCACGTTCCGCCTATTCGAGCGCGTCCGGAAATCAACCGCGTCCTTGTCCGTCACCTATGTCGATTTGAGCAATCCGGAAAATCTCAGCGCCGCGATCACGCCGGAGACGAAACTCGTCTGGATCGAAACGCCGACCAATCCGCTTTTGAAAATCGTCGACATCGAAGCGATCGCGGCGATCGCGAAAAAGCGCGGCGTGCTCGTCGGCTGCGACAATACTTTCGCCTCGCCCTATTGCCAGCGGCCGCTCGATCTCGGCGCCGACATCGTCATGCATTCGGCGACCAAATATATCGCCGGCCATTCGGATGTCGTCGGCGGCGTCCTTGTCGTGAAAGACATGGAACTCGGCGAGCGGCTTCAGTTCCTGCAGAACTCCGTCGGGGCGATTCAAGGCCCCTTCGATTCCTATCTGGCGCTCCGCGGGCTGAAGACGCTTTCGCTCCGGCTTGAGCGCCATTGCGCGAACGCCGCCGCGCTCGCCGAATGGCTGGAGGCTGATCCTGCGGTCGCGCGCGTTTCCTATCCCGGCCTCAAAAGCCATCCGGGTCACGCCGTCGCAAGACGGCAGATGGACGCCTTCGGCGGCATGATCACCATCTTCCTGAAAGGCGGCCTTGTTGCCGCACGCGCCATGCTCGAGCGGGTGGAGCTGTTCACGCTCGCGGAATCGCTCGGCGGCGTTGAAAGCCTGATCGAACATCCTGGCATCATGACCCATGCGTCGATACCGCCGGAACGGCGCAAGGAACTCGGCGTCGATGACGCGCTGGTGCGCCTGTCGGTCGGCGTCGAGGATGTCGAGGACCTGCGACGCGATCTCAGTCAGGCGCTGCAAGCGTTGTGACGGCGCTTGCCCGAAAAGAAAAGCGGCGCCAGCCGCAAGGCCGACGCCGCCCTACGCCGCCAGCGGGGGAGGTGCCAGCGACATTCGTTCTGGTCAATGAAGTCGACCGTTCAGCCCTTGCGCGACAAGCGCGCCAGTCGCGTGGAACCTATTGGGGTTTGCATTGAGTGCAACAATTTTCTGCGCCGTTGCGCATCAAAGAACCGTGCATAAAACCGGCGATTGTGCGGCGCCCAAATCGTCTCGCGCGCAGATTGCGGACATATCGATTCAAGCAGCGAGCTTTGAGCCATGAGCGACAATCCGGCGCAATCCATTGCGGACGCCATCGATCGCGCGGTCGCGCCTGTCAGCGATTTTGTCAGCAGCGTCATCTTCTTCGCGCCGGAAGTTTTTGGCGTGCAGATTCCCCTAGTCGTCATCTGGCTGATCGCGGCCGCGACAGTTCTCACTTTCTATCTTCGGTTCGTTAACCTCACCGGTTTTGGTCATGCGATCGCCTTGGTTTTTGGCCGCGCCCATGGCGATTTGCGAACCGGCGACGGCGAGATTTCGCATTTTCAGGCGTTGAGCTCGGCGCTGTCTGGAACGGTAGGGCTCGGCAACATCGCCTCAGTGCCGGTCGCCATCGCCCTTGGCGGCCCCGGCGCCGTGCTCTGGATGGTGCTCGCCGGATTTCTCGGCATGTCGTCAAAATTCGCCGAATGCGCGCTATCGGTGAAATACCGCCGCATTGCGCCGGACGGGCGCATCATCGGCGGTCCGTTCTACTATATCGAGGAAGCTTTTCGGCGGATCAAAATGACGCCGCTCGGCAAGCCGGCCGCGATTTTCTTTGCCGTCATGACGATGGGCGCGTCGGTCAGCGTGTTTCAGGTCAACCAGAGCCACGCCCAGTTCGCCAATGTCACCGGCATCGAGGCGCCGCTTATTTTCGGCGTCATCATGGCGGGACTGGTGGCGGCGGTCATTCTCGGCGGAATCAAGCGTATCGGACTTGTCTCGGGCATTTTGGTGCCGGCGATGGGCGTTCTCTATCTCGGCGCCGGCCTCGTCATCATCGGCCTCAATATCGACAAGGTGCCGGGCGCTTTCGTCACCATCTTTGAGGGCGCGTTCCGTCTCGAGGCGGCCGGCGGCGGGTTGCTCGGCGCGCTCATCAACGGGTTCAAGCGCGCGACCTATTCGAACGAAGCCGGCGTCGGCTCGTCGGCGATCGCGCATTCCGCGGTGAAAACTTCCGAACCGATGACGGAGGGATTTGTCGCCTCGATCGAGCCGTTCATCGACACGATCGTCGTCTGCACGATCACCGCTCTCGTCGTCATCGTGACGGGCGCCTATGAGCCTTACCTCTTCCAGCCGCCGGAGCGCGGTATTGAAATCACGTCGGCGGCGTTCGCCTCCGCGTTCGACTGGTTCCCGATCCTGCTCCTCGTCGCGTCGATGCTGTTCGCCTTCACGACGCTGATCAGCTGGTCCTATTACGGCGCGCAGGCGGCGGCCTATCTCTTCGGCCCGTCGCGCAAGGTCGACGTGACTTTCAAACTGACGCTCTGCCTGATGCTGTCGACGGGCGCGGCGATCTCCCTGTCGTCGATCATCGACTTCATCGATTCGATGCTGTTCGGCATGTGCATCCCGAACATCATCGCGCTTTACGTCCTGATGCCGGAAATCAAACGCGACCTCGCCGCTTACAACGCCCGGCATCGACCCAGAAAGATCCGGCCCGCACCCTAGCGCGCGCGCGGATGCGCCGTGCGATAGGTCGCGAGCAGCGCCTCGGCGTCGACCTTCGTGTAGCGCTGGGTTGCGGCGATCGAGGCATGCCCCAGAAGTTCCTGTATCGATCGCAGGTCGCCGCCGGCCGACAGAAGATGCGTCGCAAAAGCATGGCGCAGCGCATGCGGCGTCGCGCTTTCCGGGAGCCCGAGGAGCTTTGCGCGCCGCTTCATCTCCCCTTGCACGATACGCGGATTGAGCGCTTTCCCGCGCGCCGAAAGAAAGAGCGGATCGCTTGGCGACGCGGAATAGGGACAAAGGCCGAGATAGGCGCCGATCGACGCGCGCACCGCCGGGATGACCGGAACGTTTCGCTGCTTGCCGCCCTTGCCGAGGACGCGCAGCGTGTCGCTGTCGGGCGCGTCGGCGCGGCGCAGCGACAGCGCTTCTGAAATTCGCAAGCCGGCGCCGTAAAGAAGCGTGAAAATCGCATCGTCGCGCGCGCCGATCCATGCCTCGCGCGAGGGGTCGGAGAGGTCGAGCAGCGCTTCGGCGCTCGCCGCGTCGACAGGGCGCGGCAATTTCGGCTTCAGCTTCGGCCCGCGCATGGCGGCGATGGCGTCGTTGTGGACGCCGGCGCGCTTTGCGGCGAAGCGAAAAAAGCTCTTAAGCGCCGACAATTCGACCTTCAGCGAAGCGGCGCCGAGGCCGTCCTTGCGGCGGCTTGCAAGAAAGCTGCGAAAATCGCGCAGTTCGATCTTCTCAAGGTCGTCGCCATTCAGCGCCGATCCGAAATGAGCGCGCGCAAAGGAGTCAAAATTGCGCAAAGCCGCCTCATAATTCCGGATCGTGTAAACGCTGGCGCGGCGCTCGGCCTTGAGATGCGTCAGGAACGTTCCAATCAGCGCGGAAAGCGTTGGCGGATCGCTTTTTGCGCGGGCCGCTCGGGATGAAGGATTGGCGTTCTTGCTGGCGGCCATAGGCGACCTATCCGCATGGCGGCAGGTTAACGAAGCGTTACCGTTGCGTCAGCCGCGCGATCGATGCGCGCAATTCCGGAATGCCGTCGCCCGTTTCCGCCGACGTCACCGCAATCTCGGGATGGGCCGCGGGCCGGCGCCGGATGCGGCCGGCGACGTCGATCTGAAGCGCATCGAGCGCGGTAGGCTTTTCCTTGTCGGCCTTGGTGAGCACGATCTGATAATTGACGGCGGATGCGTCGAGCAGGTTCATGACCTCGTCGTCAATGTCCTTCAGCCCGTGGCGCGCGTCGACAAGCAGGCAGACGCGGCGCAGCGCCGTTCGGCCGCGCAGGAAATCGCGCGTAACGCCCGCCCATTTTTTTGCGTCTTTTCGCGCGGCGCGCGCATAGCCGTAACCCGGGAGATCGACGAGGCGAAGCGCGCCGCCGAGATTGAAGTAATTGATCTCCTGCGTCCGGCCCGGCGTCGATGAGGCGCGCGCCAGACCTTTGCGGCCGGTGAGCGCGTTCAGGAGCGAGGATTTGCCGACATTCGAGCGCCCGGCGAAGGCGACTTCAGGCGGTCCTTCGTCCGGAAGGCCCGCCATGCCGACGACGCCGAGCATGAAGTCGCAGGGGCCCGCAAACAGGAGCCGCCCGCGCTCAAGGTCGGGATCGAGGGTCACTTCTTTGCAAGCGCGACGGTTTTCGGCTTCAGGAACGGCAGGAGATTGCTCCAGTCGACCGTCACGCCGTTGCGCTTCATGATGTACCACTGCTGCACGACCGACAGGATCGTGCTCCAGACCCAGTAGAGCACCAGTCCCGACGCGAAGGACGCAAACAGGAAGACGAAGATGATCGGCATCATCATCAGCACCTGCTGCTGAACGGGGTCGGTCGCGGGCGGATTGAGTTTGGTCTGCACATACATCGCCGCGCCCATCAGCAGGGGAAGAACGCCAATGCCGAGGAAGGCGCCGATCACCGGAACGGCGGTCGGTTCGAACGGAAGGAGACCGAACAGGTTGAAGATCGAGG
>CAZHUI010000114.1:0-8874 GCA_964535605.1 uncultured Caulobacterales bacterium | reverse complement strand
GGGTGGCGCGAAGCGCCGGGTGAGGGAGCGACAAAACTGATCGCTCTCTCCATACACGGCCCCTCACCCCCCAGCCCCTCTCCCGCAAGCGGGAGAGGGGAGAAGGCCGCGTTGCGCCTCGGACGGGGATCGCTATATAGACGCCGACCCGCGCGAGGGGCCTTCCTATGGCCGCGGCGCAATCCCCCGTGTCGCTTCCCGACAGGAGACGTCGAGACCCATGCTGATTTCGCCCGCCTATGCGCAGGATGCGGCCGCTGCGGCGCCGAACGCGCTGATCCAGCTTGTTCCCTTCATTCTCGTTTTTGTCTTTTTCTATTTCCTCATCATCCGCCCGCAGGCCGCCGCCCGCAAAAAGCATCAGGAGATGATCTCCAATGTGAAGCGCGGCGACGTCGTCGTGACCTCCGGCGGTCTCATCGGCAAGGTGACCAAGGTGCTTGAAGGCGACGAGATCAATGTCGAGCTTGCCGACAATGTCGTCGTGAAAGTCGTCAAATCGACGCTTGTCGACATCCGCAACAAGCCGACGCCCGCCGCCAACGATCAATAGAAAGGGGCGGAGAGGGGCGCGTCCTGCCCCGCCGCCGGCGTTTTCATGCTGCAATACCAGCTTTGGCAAAGACTGCTGATCGTCGGCGCCGTTGTCGTCGCGGCGCTGTTCGCGCTGCCGAACTTCTTCCCGAAAGAACAGGTTGAGACTTGGCCCGGTTTCGCGCCGAAAAGCCGGATCGCCCTCGGCCTCGACCTGCAGGGCGGGTCCTACCTTCTGCTCGGCGTCGATACGGAAAAAGTCATCGACGACCGCCTGACGAGCCTCCGGCAGGAAGTTCAGCGCCAGATGCGACCGCAAGGATCGCGCGAACGCATCGCGCTTGAGGCGCTGCCGACGCTCGACGCCGCCAATGATTCGATCTCGCTGCGCGTCAGGAACGAAGCGCAGATCGAGGAAGCGGCAAAACGCGTGCGCGAACTGACGCGCGGCGGGTCGCTGATCGGCGCGGGCGTGCGCCCCTATGACGTGACGGTGACAGGACCGCGCATCGATGTCGTGATGCACCCCGAAGCCAAGCGTGCCTATGGCCAGGAAGCGCTCGCCGACTCGATCGAAGTCGTCCGCCGCCGCATCGACCCCGCCGGCAACAAGGAAGTGCTGATTCAGGCGCAGGGGCAGGACCGCATCGTCGTTCAGGCGCCGGGCGACAATGACCCCGAGGCATTGAAACAGATCATCAACCGCACCGGCCAGCTTTCCTTCCACCGCGTCGACACCTCGGTGAACCCGACTGACGCGACGGCGGGTCTGCTGCCGCCGGGCCGGATGGTGACGCCGATCGCCGCGACCGAAGGCGGCGGGCAGCTCGTTCTTTTCGAAGAGGCCGAAGTCACCGGCGACATGGTCGAAACGGCGTCCGCGGGCGTCAATGACGACGGCGGCGGGTTTCAGATCAATTTCACCTTCGACCAGCGCGGCGCGCGCCGCTTCGCCGATTACACGCGCGAACATGTCGGCGAACTCTTCGCCATCGTGCTCGATAGTGAGGTCATTTCCTATCCGCGCATCCAGACGCCGATCACCGGCGGATCCGGGCGCATCACCGGCAATTTCGCGCCCGAGGAAGCCCAGCGCATCGCGACCCTGATCCGCTCGGGCGCGCTCCCGGCGCCGCTGACGACGCTCGATCAGCGCTCCGTCGGGCCCGGCCTCGGCGCCGATTCGGTGCGCGCGGGCGGCTTCGCCTCGCTGATCGCGCTCGGCCTCGTCATCATTTTCATGCTCGTCACCTATGGGCGTTTCGGCGTCTATGCGAACATCGCGCTCCTTGCGAACCTCGTGCTCATCTTCGGCGTCCTGTCGATTCTCGGCTCGACGCTGACGCTGCCCGGCATCGCCGGCATCGTGTTGACGATCGGCATGGCGGTCGACGCAAACGTTCTCATCTTCGAGCGAATCCGCGAGGAACTTGCCAACGGCAAGCCGCCGATCGCCGCGACCGAGATCGGCTTCTCGAAAGCGTTCAGCGCCATCGCGGATTCGAACATCACGACGCTCCTCGCCGCCTGGATCATGCTGATGCTCGGCGCTGGCCCCGTGCGCGGCTTCGCGCTGACGCTGGCGGTCGGCGTCGTCACCTCCGTCTTCTCGGCGATCGTCATCACAAGACTGATCGCGGGAAGCTATCTCCTGTCGAAACGTCCGAAAACGATCACGCTTTAAGGCGCTCCCATGAAACTCCTGAAGCTGATCCCCGACAAAACGACGTTTCCCTTCACCAAATACCGCTGGCACGCGCTCGTCATTACGGTCGTCGCGTTCGCCGCAGCGCTGTTCGCGATCTTCATCGCGCCGGGCCTCAATTACGGCGTCGATTTCCGCGGCGGCATCACCCTTGAATTGACCGACCAGCAGCCGATCGACGTTCCCTCGGTCCGGGGCGCGATTTCGGCGCTCGGCGTCGAGGCGACGGTGCAGCAGTTCGGCGCGCCTGAAAAAGTGAAGATCGTCACCGGCATCGTTGACGCGGAAGTCGGCCAGGACAAGGACGCCGCGCAACAGGTCGTCGTCGGCCGCATCGAGCAGGCGATGCGCGAGACGCTTGGCGAGGATGTCGTCTTTGACCGGCGCGAGGTCGTCAGCCCCACCGTCTCGGGTGAGCTTGTCCAGCGCGGGATCTGGGCGGTCGTCCTCTCCTCGCTCGGGATGATGCTCTACATCTGGTTCCGCTATCAGCTGCAATGGGGCGCGGGCGCCGTCATCGGTGTCGTCCACGACACCGTCATCACGGTCGGCCTCGTCGCGCTCTTTCAGTTCAGCTTCGATCTCAACGTCATCGCGGCGATCCTGACGGTCATCGGCTATTCGGTGAACGACACCGTCGTCGTCTATGACCGCATCCGCGAGAATTTGCGCAAATACAAGAAAATGCCGCTCGCCGAACTTATCGACCTGTCCCTCAACGAGACGCTGACGCGAACGGTCGTGACGGGGGGCACGTCGATCCTCGCGCTCGCCGCGCTTGTCATTTTCGGCGGCGAGGTCCTGCGCGGTTTCTGCTTCGCGATCATGTTCGGCATCATCGTCGGCACCTATTCCTCGCTGTTCGTCGCCGCGCCGTTCCTGCTTCTGACAGGCGTCAAGCGCGACTGGACGAAGGTGAAGGTCGGCGAGACCGCCAAGGCCTGAGCCGTCGCGGCATTCCGCGCGGCGACGGGCCGGCGGGCGCGATGCGGCCGTTCCGCCGTCCGCCGGGTGTTCCCTTATAATTGCCGGGCCCAAGCCCATTTCCGTCGCCGCTCTTCATGCCCGCGCGGTTCATCCGCACGAGGAGCATCATAAAGGGGGTTTGGAGGGTGTCGGATAAAGAGGGGGATAAGGAGGGGGACAAGGTGGGGGATAATTTTTTTTCGCGCGCGTTAACCATCTAGGGCGCTGAAACCGCTGCAGTTTTCAGCGCCCGTTATTGGGATGCGGCGAAGAACGGCTCCACCTGCGGTCGAGCCGGCTGGGAAAAATAATAGTCCTTATACGGAGCAAAATCCGCATTTTCGGCCTCGCGGCCGGGCCGCCCCCCGGTTTAGGCGCGGCAAGCGCGCCCTACCGCAGATTCGCGTTGGCGAAGTCCCAGTTGATGAGGTGATCGAGGAAGGTCGAAATATATTTCGGCCGCATGTTCCGATAGTCGATGTAATAAGCGTGCTCCCAGACATCCATGGTGAGGAGAGGCACGACGCCTTTCGTCAGCGGCGTTTCGGCGTTCGGCGTCTTTCTCACTTCAAGCTTGTCGCCGGCTTTGACGAGCCACGCCCAGCCGGAACCGAACTGCGTCGCGCCGGCGTCGGCGAAGGCTTTGGCGAAGGCTTCATAAGAGCCGAACGATTTGTCGATCATCGACGCGATATCGCCCGCCGGCTTGCCGCCGCCGCCGGGGCGCATCGAGTTCCAGTAGAAGGTGTGGTTCCAGACCTGCGCCGAATTGTTGAACAGCGGCTGGTTCTGGCCTTCGGATTCGCGAACGATGTCCTCGAGCGACGCGTCGGCGAGCTTGCCGCCCGCGATCAGCTCGTTCGTCTTGTCGACATAGGCCTTGTGGTGCTTGGCGTAGTGAAAGTCGAAGGTCTCTTCCGAAATATGCGGCGCGAGCGCGGTCTTCGCATAGGGAAGGTTCGGCAACGAAATCGTCACGGGGATTGCTCCTTCGGTGGAAACGTGATCGGGGAGCGCCAAACTAGGCTTTTGACCATGCCGTGCAACCCCCGATGACCGCGCCAGAGCCGCACGCCGCCGATCCTCTCGATTATTGCCGCCGCCTCATCGCCGAGGCGGATGAGGACTTTCACCTGTCCGTCAATTATGCGGCGGCGGCGGACCGCGGGCGTCTCGCCGCGCTGTTCGCGTTCCTGATCGAACTGCGCCGCATTCCGGCGGCGGTCAGCGAAGCCCCGCTCGGTGAAATCCGCCTGCAATGGCATCGCGAGGCGCTCGACGAAATCGCGGCCGGAAAACGCCCGCGCGCCCATCCCGTCATCGAGGCGCTCGCTGCAACCGGCGCCGCAAGGGCGGCGCGCGCAAGGCTCGAAGCGATGATCGATGCGCGCGCGCGGCTTCTTTATGAGCCAGCATTCAGATCGCTTGACGATCTCCGCGTCTTCCTGCGCGGCGCCGAGGCGCCGATGGCCGCGCTTGCGCTCTATGACGCCGATGTAGGCACGACGGCCGCGGCGACCGGACTTGGCGAAGCGCACGCGCTCGCCCGCCTCGCGCCTTCATTTGCGCCCGCCCTTGCGAGCGAAGCCGCCCTTGCGGCGCTTGAGCTTCGGGCGCGGCACGCGCCTGCGCTGGCGGGGCTGACGGCGGACCAATTCGGGCGCATCGCCTTTCTGGCGTTAACGCGCGGCCATGCCGCGCGGCCGGGGGGCGAAGCCTGGCCTTTGATGAAGCGCGTCGCGCTCTTTCAAGCGGTGGCGGCCGGGCGGTTCTGAGCGTCGCCGGCCCTTGATGCCTGCAACTCGACCGAACGATTTAAGCCAACCTTCATCGTAATCGGGCACCGTGCCGGCGAGAAATTTCGCAAAATTGCGTCCAGTCGAGGGGGCCGCCGACGATGTCCGTTTCCAGAACGCCGCATGCCCAGCCCGAATCGCTGAGCGAAACGATCGACCCGACGCGCGCCGCCGCCGCCGCCCAGCGCTGGCGCCGTGCGCTCGCCGAAAGTCTCGGGCAGGACCCCGGCGCCGCGCTCGACGAACCGCGCCGGATGCTGGCGATGCTGAAAGTGTTCGGCTCGACGCGGCGCCTTGCGGATTTGTGCCTCAAATATCCGGTGTTCGCAGGCCAGGCCTTTCTTGAAGGGCCGAGCCAGGTCTTGGCCGAGGCCGCGCGCGACCTGACGGCGCTGTCCGGGGGCGTCGGCGCGGCGGATGCGCTTTACGCCGCGCTCGCTCCGATCAAGAACCGCGCCGACATCGCCATCGCCATCGCCGAAATTTCCGGCCAGTGGACGACCGCGCAAGCGACGACCGCACGCACCGATCTTGCCGAACGCCTCGTTGAAACCGCGCTCGGCTGGCTCGTGCGCGGCGCGGTCAATCGCGGCGAGCTTCCCGTTTCGCTTGAGGAAGGCGCGGCCAAAGGCGTCTTCGCGCTCGCAGGCGGCGATTTCGCGCATGAAGATCTCGCGCCGCACGGGCCGCTCGATCTCCTCGTCGTCTATAACGCCGACGTCTTCGACGGTCAGGCCAAGCGCATGGCGGAACGCGCTTTCATCCGTATCGCTGCAGAACTGCGCGAAACGTTCGAAGGCAAGCCCGGCGACTATCCGATCTATGCGGTCAGAACGCCGCTCGGCAATTGCGTCAACGGCCAGGGCCTCGTCGAAAGCATGGCGCGCGTCACCGCCGCGCTCGGCAATCCGCAGCAGAACCCGGTGAAGCGCTGGTGCGCAGCCTCGCGCGTTGTCGCGGGCGACCGCCGCACGGGCGGCGAGTTTCTGGAAGCGGCCGAAGAGCTGATCTGGGGCAAGGGCGAAATTCTCGGCGAGAACGGACGCGCGGACCTTCAGAAACTGTCGGACGATCCGCGCCAGCCGTTCCGCGCCTCGGCCAATCTTCTCCGCTGGAGCCTCGGGCGCGCGCGCCCCTTCTTCCGGGCGCTGTCGGCGCGCGAAGTGTTCGATGCCGCGGTCGAAACCGGCGCCATGCCGGCCGACGTCGCCGCACGGCTTTCGGTCGGAGCCGAGCTCGCCCAGACGATCGTCGCGCGCGCGCAGATCATGAAGGGCGCGGCCGCTTTCGGCGCGACCGCTCCGGATGAAGAAGGCGCGCTCGCAAGCCTTTGCAACTACGCCGACTACGCCTCGCTCGCCGCGGCGCGCGACGGCGCGATCGCCGATGCGCGCAACGCGCTTGTCCGGCTGCTCGAAGGGCCGCGCGCCGATTTCGCCCGCTATCGCGCGGCCGAGCGCAATCCGGACGATGTCGACAAGCTGCAGGACCTCGGCTTCCGCAACGGCGCCGGGCTTTCTTCGCTGATCGACGGCTGGGCCGAACTTTGCGCCGCCGGCGGCGACGTGCGCTTTTCCGAGATCGCGCCGGGCCTCCTGACCGCTTTCGGCGAGACGCAGCATCCGGACGAGGCCGTGCGCCTCTTCGACCGTATGCTGAAGATTGAGGAAAACAGCGTCAAGAACGTTCACACCTCGACGCGCGCAGGCGTGCGCGACGGGCTGATCGACGCGCTCGGCTGTTTCGGCGCGGCGGTCGAGCCGCTCGTCGAGACGGCGCAGGCCGCCGCCGTTCTGTTTGAACCGCGCGGTCCCGAAACGCCGAAATCCGGCGCCGAGTGGATGAGCCGTCACGCGCCCCCGAAAGAACAGGCGGGCGCTGCGGCGATGACGGACTGGCGCCGCGAGCAGATCGCCCGCATCGCGCTGTGCGCGGCGGCCGGCGACATGTCCTTTGACGCGGCGGCCTCGGCGCTCGGCGCCGTTCACGTCGCGACGCTGAAACGCCTCTTCGACGAGGCGCGCGGCGGCGTCGAGGGCGATCAGCCGATCGCGCTTCACCTGTTCGACGGACCTGCGCGCGGCGTTCCGGGCTATGGCTCGCCGATCGGCTTCATCGCCAGCGGCGGCGATCCGGAAAAACGCGAGGAGGTCGCGCGCGCCTTCATCGAACGCCTCGGCGATCTCGGCGACGGGCTCTTCGCGCTGACGCCGGACGTCTCGCACCGCCCGGGCGGCATCGCCGGGCCGCTGGCGCCCGACGTCGCGCAATTCAAGACCTACATCCAGTCGGAGGCGGTTGCGCACGACCAGATCTTGCTCTCCCGCGCGCGCGTTATCGCCGGGCCCGAAAAGGCCGAAGCCGCCGCCGCGGCGGTGTTGCGCGGCGCCGTCTCCAATCCGCGCCGCGCCGAAGTGCTGCTACGCGATCTCGACCGCGCGCGCGCCCAGCGTCTCCGGCGCGACAAGGCGGGAAGCCCCTGGGACCTCGAACAGTCCGAAGGCGGATTGTTCGATGTCGAGCTGATCGTCTCGACGCTCATTTATCGCCATGCCGGCGCCTTGCCGGCGCTGCAGAAATCGACGCCCGACGACGCGCTCGACCTGATGGCGCGCTCGGGCATCGTCACGCCGGAAACGGCGGAGACGCTGAAGGGATCGCGCGCGTTCTGGACGCGCCTTGCGACCGCGCGCGCGCTCGCGCGCTGGTCGGACCCGCAGCGCGAGCCGGTGCGCCCGCGCTTTGCCAAGCTCCTCGCGCGCGCCGCCGAAGTCGACAGCTTCGCGCAGGTCCGCCCGATCATGCGCGGCTATGCCGAGGAAGTGACGCGGCTTTACAGCCAGCTCGTGCTCGGCCGCCCGTCAATCGGATTGGCCGCGAGCGCCTGAAGCTTCTTCAAGCGCGAAAAGGCGCAGCGCCGACGCAAGGCCGCCGCCCGGCCTTTCGGCGCTTCCTTTGTTGACCCGGCCGGCGTCGATGTCGGCGATGAGGCGCGCAAGCGAAACGCCGCGCGCTGCGGCGGCGCGGTCGATCGCGGCCCAGAATTCTGGCTCGAGCAGAATGCTGGTGCGGTGGCCGTTCAGCGTGACGGAGCGCTTTTTCATCGCGCCGACTTTAGCGGCGCGCGCGGCCCGCCGACAGGCTTAGCTTTTGGCCCAGTTGTCGATGCCGTGGCTGCGGATCTTCTGCGTCGCCAGCGTGACGCCGTCGATGATGCCGGCCATGTGCGAGACCGCTTCGGCATCGCAATCGGCGAGCTCGGCGCCGAGCGCCCTGTAAAGCCCTTCGATATCGACCCCGTTGGCGAACAGGAACTGCGCCAAAACGAGACGGACCTGGCTCGGCGACTTTTGATCGGACATATAAAAACCCCAACATTTCCCGCGATCGGCGGGCGGAACTGCGCCGTCAATGGACAGCCGCGCGGAGGAGAGCGCAAGTCCCGGTCCAGTTTGCTGCCGTCTGCCGCCTAATCCGGCCCGATCATTTTTTCGGGCCGCACGATGGCGTCGTAGTCCGCCGCCGGGATGCCGTCCTTGATCGCCTCTTCGCGGAGCGTCGTGCCGTTCTTGTGCGCCGTCTTGGCGATTTTCGCGGCGCGGTCATAGCCGTATTTCGGCGCCAGCGCGGTGACGAGCATCAAGGAGCGCTCGACGCCCCCTTTGATCATGTCGAGGCGGGGCTCGATGCCAATGACGCAGTTCTCGGTAAACGACACCGAGGCGTCCGCCATCAGCCTTACGGACTGCAGGAAATTATAAGCCATCATCGGGTTGAAGACGTTGAGTTCGAAATGACCCTGGCTGCCGGCGAAGACAATCGCCGCGTTATTGCCCATGATATGCGCGCAGACCCTCCAGCGCCTCGGCGTGC
>CAZHUI010000113.1:0-8882 GCA_964535605.1 uncultured Caulobacterales bacterium | reverse complement strand
CATCAAGCTCTCGAAGGAGCTGTCGAAGCGCGCCACGGGCCGCACGCTCTATATATTAGACGAGCCGACGACGGGGTTGCACTTCGAGGACGTGCGAAAACTCATGGAGGTCATCCAGGAACTCGCCGACAGCGGCAACACCGTCGTCATCATCGAACACAATCTCGACGTGATTAAGCAAGCCGACTGGATCCTGGACCTCGGCCCCGAAGGCGGCGACGGCGGCGGCGAGATCGTCGCGAGCGGCACGCCGGAGGACGTGGCGAAGGCCAGCGCGAGTTACACGGGGAAGTTTTTGAAGGGAGTGCTGGGGCGGCGCGAGGGGAAGGCTAAGGGGAAGCGGGTGGCGTGAGGAATGGCCACATTACGACTTTACAAATTCTTGAGCAAAAAGTTCGCATTGGCCGCGATCCGCGATCAGCGGATCAAGATATCAAAGATTCAAGAACTTAACGACCCGTTCGAATATCTCGGTCTTGCGTTGCGCGACCCGACAGATCGATTGGTCTTGAGAAAGACCAAGGCTGACCTCTCAAGAGACCACGGATTGGTGTGCCTAAGCGCGAATTGGTCACACCCGCTAATGTGGAGCCATTACGCAGACCATCATCGCGGCGTATGTCTTGGATTCGACGCCGAAGATTCATTCTTCCATCCAGTCCAATACGTTTCGAAACGCCTCACCTTGGATGCTCTCAACCTCTCACGGCTGGACGAGATCCGCGAAGAGCACATTATCAAGTTATTGTTCTGCAAGTTTTCTGCTTGGCGTTATGAGAAAGAATATCGAGCGCATACGACAATCGACGAAAGCGATGAGCACGGATTAGCGTTCATGAACTTTTCTGAACAATTTGCGTTGCGCGAAATTGTGGTTGGGGCAGAGACCGAACTATCACGCGAAGAGATTCAACATGCGGCTGGAAGGCAATATTCTTCGCTGATCGTTCGGCGCGCACGATTAGCATTCAATTCTTTCCGCGTTGTTGAGCAGCGCAATAAGAACCTATGGTAAAGAGTGATTCCAATTTTTCCAAAGGCGGCGAGCATTAGTGGGATGAGCGAAGCGATGCATGGCTTTCTTTCGCGGCGACCAATGTCGAAGGGTTTCGCTGCGCTCTACCCGCCTTACGTCGTGTACTGATCAAGTCATCAACAGGACCCCGCTCCTCCCGCGCAGCGGGGGAGCTGTCGCCGCAGGCGACTGAGGGGGCGCGCTGTTGCGACCGGCGCCGGCGTTCGTGAAAAGAGAGTCCCCCTCAGTCACGGCTGCGCCGTGACAGCTCCCCCGCTTCGCGGGTGGAGCGGGGGCTATTTCTTGCCGATGAGGCCTAATGACCGCGCGGTCGCTCTTTCGCAGGCGACGCGGTGAATCTCGTTCAGCACGTCGTCCATCCGCCGCGTCACCGCCTCGTTCCAGAACCGCAGCACCAGATAACCCTGCCCTTCGATGAACGCGTCGCGCGCAGCGTCGCGCGCTGGCGCATTATGGCGGCCGTGCTGGGCGCCGTCGAGTTCGACGACGAGCATCGCCTCGACGCAGGCGAAATCGGCGATGAACGGGCCGATCGTGTGCTGGCGGCGAAAACGAAAACCGCCAAGCTGCTTGAGCCGCAATCGCGACCACAAGCGGCGCTCGGCTTCCGGCATGTCCTTGCGCAGCTTGCGCGCGTTGGGGTGCGGGCGTCGCATGCGGCAATTTCTAATGCATTTGCATCGCACTGCTAGCGCTGTGCGAGCCCCGCTCCTCCCGCTTGCGGGGGAGCTGTCGCCGAAGGCGACTGAGGGGGCGCGCTGTTGCGGCGGGCGCTGGGGATTGCCGTTTGCGTGCAATTTTTTCACCGCTCATCCCGGCGAAAGCCGGGATCCAGGAATGTCCGTGGGAAGAGCATCGGCCTGTTCCGCAATCAGTGTTTGACCCCGGCTTTCGCCGGGGTGAGCGGGATAGGGTTGGCGAATTCTCTCCACCGCTCATCCCGGCGCAAGCCGGGATCCACGCGCTGTCAGCAAGACAAACTGTCGCTTGCATCACGGCGAAGTTTGGACCCCGGCTTTCGCCGGGGTGAGCGGGTGGGTAGATTGCGCTGCATGAGCCGCTGGAACCCGTTCTTCGTCTACATGATGGCGAGCGGGCGCAACGGCACTCTCTACATTGGCATGACCGACAATCTCATCAATCGTGTCGTGCAACATCGGGAAAAGACGTTCAAAGGCTTCACGGCAAAATACGGAGTCGACAAGCTGGTCTGGTTCGAGACTTACGAAACGCGAGAGGACGCCTTCGCCCGCGAACGGCAAATGAAAGAGTGGAAGCGGGCGTGGAAGATCGAGCTGATTGAGAAAAATAATCCCGCATGGGGGGACCTGTTTGACGAGCTGACCCGGTAACCCTGGCCTCTGATTCCGGCGCTCCTTTTGATCTTGGGCTGGACCCCGGCTTTCGCCGGGGTGAGCGGCCACTGGTTTTGCGCATTTCACATAATCAACGGCAGTCGCGCCCCTACTTCTCCTCCCGGTCGTAATAATCGACATCCGTCTCGGCACGGAACAGTTTGCGCAGGCGCCCTGGCCCCGGCGCGCCGGCGAAGACGCCCACCTTGTCGCCGTCGGGATATTCGCAGACCTCGACATCGGCGAGCGTCGACAGCGAGAGATAGCGCATCGGGACCGC
This sequence comes from uncultured Caulobacterales bacterium, assembly GCA_964535605.1. Taxonomy (GTDB): domain Bacteria; phylum Pseudomonadota; class Alphaproteobacteria; order Caulobacterales; family Parvularculaceae; genus Amphiplicatus. The sequence goes on along the minus strand of CAZHUI010000113.1, from coordinate 6,211 downwards.
GCCCGTATTGATGATCTGGTGCGCGGTTTCCGGCCCGCCGGTCGGACAGGCGATGATGTCATGGGCGCGGATCGGATAGCGCGCCGCGCCATAGCGCAATTCGCCCTCGCCTTCGAGGATGAGGAACATTTCCTCTTCGGCGCGATGGCTGTGATGCGGGCATTGCGCCTTGCCGGGCGGCAGCACCGTCAGATTATAGCCAAGCTGGCGCGCGCCGATCGACGCGCTGAAAAGCGCGCGCTGCGAGGTGTAAAGTCCGTTCTCCTCGACATCGTCAAAACTGGCGATCTCATCGAGATTGAGGAAAGGCTTCATGGCGGCGCGCTCCGTTTGCTGAGGCCGGAGTGCGCCACATCCGGCGCGCGCTTACAAGATCACGCGTTCACAGGATCGCGCTTACAAGATCACCGGCGCCGGATGTTTCCCGCGCGCAGTCGTCGCGGTGAAGGTCTCGCCGTCGATGGTCACCTCATGCGAGGTGACAACGCCCTGTATCTCAAGCTTGCCGAGGGCCCCGCCGCCGACCGGGTCTCCGACCCCGCCGCCTGCGGTATCGAATTCAATTTCGACGAAAGCGCCGACCGACCATTTGCGCACCGTGCACGAGGACGCGTTGGCGCAGGTTTTGAACTCCTGCATGCTCGCGAACACGCCCGGCTGAATCTCGTGGTAATAGGTGTTCAAGACCGTGATCTTCTCGGCGTTTTTCGAAACGCGCCGTTTGCAGAGATAGACGCACCACCATTTGCGCTTCTTCTCCTTGCCGAACACCTTGGTCTCGCCGCCGATCGAGTTGTAGATGTACCAGCTCTTCCCGAAGGATTCGTGCTTCCGGAGGCCGCCGCCGGCGAGCGGGGCTTCCTGCTTTTCCGGCGCGTGACTGCCGAACGCGGGAACCGACGCGACGGCGGTCAACGCCGCCGCGCCGGCAAGAACGAATTTTCGTGAGTTTATAGCAACCATGGCCGCTCTCCCGTGCGACTGCTGCGACTTGGATATAGCGCGTCCGGTTGGGCAAGTCTTGTGATCTGGAGCACGGGCGGGAGGACCTTTCTTTGCTCCTCCCGCTTGCGGGGGGTCGGACGCATGCGTCCGACGGCGCGAAGCGACTGAGGGGGCACGCTGCTGCAACGGGCGGCGGCGCTTGTGGAGAGCGCGCGCCCCCTCAGTCTCGCTGCGCTCGACAGCTCCCCCGCTTCGCGGGTGGAGCGGAAGCAGTTCATGCTCATGGATGTTTCACGTGAAACACGGGGCTCCGGCTTTTCGACGTTTCTGCTACGTTTCTCCGCACTATCCGCACAGTCCGTACTTGTACGGATGATCTGCCTGCGAATTAATTTCTTGATTTCTGGCGCGCGCCGTGCTAGGCTTGCGTTCATGATCGACGGTTCACCATCCGCTCCCAGACTTGCGCCGCGCGGCGCCGCCGTTCGCCTCGCGGTTGCGCGCCGTCAGCGCCGGATAATCCGTACAATCCTGCTGGAGGGCGCACGGAGCCTCGCTCTGTCCTCCGGCCGGCGCGCCGGCGGGTGCGGAGTGTCCGCACAGTCCGGATTTCTTTTTTCGCCATTGCGCGCGTTGATGGTTCGGGGGATGGTCCCCTCGTTCGCGATGTCATCGCGCCGCGGGGTGACGGCGTTGATGACGGGAGCGGTCATCCGTCGTTTCAAAGGGACCATCATGCGCCTCCTCGCCGCTCTCGCCTTTGTCGCCCTGCCCGCCGCCGCCGAGACGGATTTGACGCCGGCCGCGCAGGAGGCCATGGCGCTCGAAATCCTTCAGCGGTCGGTCGATTTCCGCTCCGTCGCCGGCGACAAGGCGCTGGAAGATTACGCCGATTATCTCGCGGGCGTTCTCCTGAAGGGCGGCTTCGGCAAGGACGACGTGTCGGTCGATCGGTCGGGGCCCGAGCCGTCGCTGATCGCCACCTATCAGGGCGCGACCGATGCGCCGGCGATTATTCTTTCCGGCCATCTCGACGTCGTCGAGGCGGACCCCGCGGACTGGACGCGCGACCCCTTCAAGGCCGTGACCGAAAATGGCTTCGTTTACGGGCGCGGCTCGGTCGACAACAAGTTCGACATCTCGATGATGGTCGCGACGCTGGTCCGCCTGAAGGCCGAAGGGTTCACCCCGCAGCGTGACGTCGTGCTCGTCCTCTCGGGCGACGAAGAAACGACGATGGTGACGACCGAGGCGCTGGCGAAGCGCTTCAAGGGCGCGCATCTCGTCCTCAATGGCGATGGCGGCGGCGGCACGCTGCGCGAGAACGGCTCGGCGCTCGTCTACTCCCTGCAGACCGCCGAGAAGACCTACGCCGATTACGAGATCGCCTTCACCAATCCCGGCGGCCATTCGAGCCGGCCGTCGAAAGAGAACGCGATCTATCGCCTGGCGCGCGCCATCGATCGCCTCAGCGCTTACGATTTCCCGGCGCAGGCGAACGACACGACGCGCGAATTTTTCCGGGTGACAGGCGCGATGACCGAAGGCCCGCTGGGCGCTGCGATGCTGCGTTACGCGGAAAAGCCGGCCGACAAAAAGGCGATCGCGGCGCTGCGCGCTGACCCTGAATATGTCGGCCAGCTCGGCACCACCTGCGTCGCGACCATGCTCGGCGGCGGCCATGCGCTGAACGCGCTGCCGCAGCGCGCGAGCGTCTCGGTCAATTGCCGCATATTTCCGGGCGTCGATCCGAAGGAGGTCGAGGCGAGATTGCTCGCCGTCGTCGATGACGACACGGCGACAATCCGGCGGCTTGAAAATACGCTCGCCGGCCCCGCCTCGCCGATGCGCGAGGATGTGGCGGCGGCGGTGAAGAAAGCGATCGAGCGGCGCTATCCGGGCCTGCCCGTCATTCCGCAGATGTCGGCGGGCGCGACGGACAGCCTTCATTTCCGCGCGCAAGGCGTCGACAGTTACGGCGTCTCGGGCCTCTTCCTGAAGCCGTCCGACGATTTCAGCCACGGTCTCAACGAGCGCGCGCCCGTCGCCTCGATCGACGGCGCGCTCGACCACTGGCATGTGCTGATCACGGCGCTTTCTGATTGATCCGTGTACGGCGCATCAGGAGATAAACCGGCAGTCCGGCGGCGAGGAGCACAAGGCCCCAAACAAACGGCTTTGCGCCCGCGCCGTAGATCGTCCACAGCGCATAGGCTGTCGCGAAGGCGCCGATGACGCCGAGCGCGCCCGATCTCGCCATCGCGCCCGACGCATTGAGTTTCAGCGCGGCGAGCGACACCGCGAGATACATGAACAGGATCGACGTCGTCGACAGCAGCGCGACGAAATTGAACAGCCCGATCAGCGTTTCGGAATAGTTGAGCATGACGACGCCAGTGAGCAGGCCGCTCGACGCGACGAGCGCATTGACCGGCGGCCCGCGATGCGAGCGCGTCGCGAGGAAGGCCGGGAAAAGCCGGTCCTTCGCCATCGCGCTCGTCAGCTCGCCGGTGACGAGGATCCAGCCATTGAGGGCGCCGAACACGCTGATCGCCGCGAACAGCGCCAGCGCGCGCCCGGCGTTTTCGCCCCAGCGGCTCGCGATGAAATCGGCGAGCGGCGCGTTCGACGCTGCGACCTGTTCCGGCGGCTGAAGGAGAATGACCGACGTGCAGACGAACAGATAGAGCGCGCCGGTCAGGATCGTGCCGATCATCGTCGCGCGCGGGATCGTCTTTTCCGGCTCATGCACCTGCTCGGCCGGCACGGTCGCGGACTCAAGGCCGAGGAGCGACCAGAGCGCCAGCGTCGCGGCCATGGTGATGGGACCGATCGCGATCTTCTCCGCCTCGAATGGCTGCACCGCCGTCATGCCCTTCTCGCCAAGGATCAGCGCGGCGAGAATGATGACGGCGATCAGCGGCAGGATCTTGAGCACGGTCGAGACGACCTGAACGCTTCCTGCGAGCGCCGTCGTGCGGCAATTGACGGCCGTCAGCACCCAGATGATCCCGAGGGTGACGACCGCGTGCAGGCCCGTCGTCGTCGCCAGTTGCGGGAAGAAAACGCTGAGATAGCTGATGCCGGCGGTCGCGATCGCGGCGTTGCCGACCCAGAGGCCGATCCAGTAACTCCAGGACACCATGAACGCCGCGCCCGGCCCGAAAGCGGCGCGCGTGTAGGCATAGGGACCGCCGCCGAGCGGCATCGCGCGCGCCAGACTTGCGAAGACGAAAGCCAGGCACAATCCGCCCGCGATCGTCAGCAGCCAGCCGAAAATCGAATTCCACCCGAGCGGCGCAAGCGAGGCGGGCAACAGATAAACGCCCGAACCGATCATGTTGCCGACGACCAGCGCCGTGCACATGATCAGCCCAAGCTTGCGCGCTTTCGGGGAAGCCGGTCCGGTCAATCCGCCTCACAGAATGAAAGCGCGGGCCAGGGACCGGCGCGGGACGTCAGTCTCCGCGCGTCGGGCGGCGCGGTCAACGACGCGGCGGCCTTCGCCTTTGCGGGCGCGACTTGTTCAGCGCACGTGGCTTGCCGAACCGAAGCCCCTATTGGCGACAGCATTCTAAAGTCGCTTTTTCGCAAACGCCCGGCCGGGTCCGGATTTCAGATAGCGTTCGAAGGCGGCGGCCTGTTCAGCGTCCGAAAAGGCGAGATAGGTTTTGATGCTCCACGGCCCAAACTTCGATGTATGCCTGTCCGTCATCGAATAACCTGGGACGCTTGAGCGTGTTTCCTAACGGAGGCTCTGGCTCATCCTGGGTTCCAGTTTAAGCGGCAGTTCTGGCGTGCTGCAAGCGCCGTTTTTCGAACGTCCTCCTTTTGATTTTCTCTCGTTCCAATAGAATCGTTTGTCCGCGCCCGAAGTAGACGTCGGCGGGCGTGAGGTTCTTGAGGCTCTCATGGTATCGGCGGTGATTGTAATGGCCGACGAAGTCGCCGATCGCCGCTTCGAGATCGCCCTGCAGGAAGTAGTTTTCGAGCAGGATGCTGTTCTTCAGCGTCTGATGCCAACGTTCGATCTTGCCTTGCGTCTGGGGATGGCATGGCGCGCCGCGGACGTGCTGCATCTTCTTGTCTTCCAGCCAGTCGGCGAGATCGCCGGCGATGTAAGACGAGCCATTGTCCGAGAGCAGCCTCGGACGATGCGCGACCCTGGCGTTCTCGATCCCCGACGCATCAATCGCCAGCTGCAGCGTCTCGGTGACGTCTTCAGCTTTCATTGTCGTGCAGAGCTTCCAGGCGATGATGTAGCGCGAGAAGTCGTCGAGGATCGTCGACAGATAGAACCAGCCCCAGCCGATGACCTTGAGGTATGTGAAGTCTGTCTGCCATAGCTGGTTCGGCGCGGTCGTTTTGTCCTTGAACTCGTCAGCCTCCCTGATCACCGTGAAGGCCGGGCTGGTGATCAGATCATGGGCTTTCGAAAGCCTGTAAACGCTGGCCTCGGAAACGAAGTACGCCCGCTCATCCGTGAACGTCACCGCCAGCTCGCGGGGTGAGAGTTCCGGCCGCTCCAGCGCCATATCGACGAGATCGCGCCGAACCTCGTCGGGAATGCGGTTCCAGACGCGGCCAGGTCCCGCCCGCCGGTCTTCAAGGCCTTGCTCGCCGAAGCGGGCGTAGAGATCATACCAGCGATAGAAGGCGCTCTTTGAGACGCCGATCTGTTCCAGCGTCCGCTTCACGCCAAGATAGGATTCTTCGACAAGTCGGATGATTTCGAGCTTGTCGGATGCGGTATACTTCATTCCTGGCTTTCCCCATCCCCGCTCATGCTTTTTTTAAGCAGGCGGTTCTCAAGCGTGAGCTCGGCGACGAGCGCTTTCAGATCCGCCGCTTCACGGCGAAGATCCTTCACCTCGCCGGACGAGGCCTGCCGCGCCGTATCGCCGGCGAGGCGACGCTTGCCGGCTTCGAGGAACTCTTTCGACCAGCTGTAATAGAGGCTCTCGGCGATCCCCTCGCGCCGGCACAATTCGGCGACGGAGTATTCGCCCCGAAGACCGGACATGACGACCCGGATCTTCTCCTCGGTCGACTACTTCTTCCGCGTCGCGCGGCGGATGGTCTTGATATGCTGTTCGGCCGACTCTTGCGGCCCGGATTTCTGTCTCATCTTCGCTCCCTTGATGGGCTACGATGAGACAGAAATCCTCCGTTCAGTTCATCCCGTCAAATGTCCCCAAATTGCTGACGACGGACATGTTTGCGATAGGACGGTCCCTTGCCGGTGACGCGGAAATTCTCGAGGGCG